>CAMZEU010000007.1 GCA_947305865.1 uncultured Clostridia bacterium | reverse complement strand
TTTTCTCCACTTCTTTTTCTTTAAGCAATGATTCACGAAGTCTATCCGAATCTTTACGTACGAAGAATGCTGGAACTAATGCTAATACTGCAATAATAGATGCAGCAAGGAACATACTAAATGGTGGCTTGAATCCAGCTGCACCTGTATCTGTATTATTAAGGCCAAGAATAAGTGTTACTAATGGTCCAATAATCATTGGAACTAATACAGCAAAGCACATACGCACACCTTGGAATCTTCCTTCATATCCCTTTGGGATATAATCTTGGAATGCAGACATTAAAATTCCACTTAAGCCTAGTAAACTACCAAGCATTAATATTCCTATGACATAACATAGTGGTAACCAAATTCCCTTTGGCATGAACTTTAATAAATACATCATTAATGTGCCAACAATGGCAACTACCAACATAGGATATATCATATGTTTCTTGCCGAACTTGTCGCTCAAAAATCCTGTTAAACCTGTAATTGCTGCAGATCCAAGAACTATAACAGCAAGAGGTATAACATAAGCATCTCCTAACTCGAGAGTATTTTGTACAAAGTTAATAATATATGAGAAGAATGTTTGTTGGGATATTCCTAAAAGTGCAAATGTAGTTAAACATACATAAAGCATCTTGTTGTCTTTTGCAACACTTGGTCTGAAGCCATAGAATGTTTCCTTTAGGAAATCTGGATTTGTATTCTTAATAATGTTTGGACTGTCTTTCATTAAGAATATAGCCACTACACCAGAGACCATAGGGATTGCACCTAAGACAATAAAGAATAACCAGTTGCTACTTGCAGAAGAATTATATAGATTTCCAAGCCCAATAAAAACAATTATGGTTGCAAATACTGGCATTAAAGCAAGAACAGTATTTATCCTTCCCCTATTCGTTGTATCTGTTACGTCTGTAACCCAAGTATTGAAAGCTGCATCATTTGCTGTGGAACCAGCAAAAGTCATAACACAGTCAAAGATAATAAGCATAGCAGCTACACCTGCAATCTTGCTTGCACTAGCTTGCATAGGAATTGCAGCAAAGAGCATAATGGTTGCACCCCAACCAATATATCCATATGCTACGAAAGGTTTTCTCTTTCCAGTTTTGTCACACCATCCACCTGCAAAAATAGTGGTCACTGTCGCTGTTAAGGCAGATAACCAAACCATTAAGGTTGTAACTAGATATGACATGTCTGTTCTTCCGGAATTGGAGAAAATATCTTGTGCAAAAGTTGCGAAGTACATATTCTCTACAACCCATGCAATTTGTCCTACCAATCCAAAAACTATAGCTGAAATCCAAATCCTAGCACCTAAAGGCGTTGCTTTCTTAATGCCTAAATCTTGTCCCATAATTTCTCCCACAAATATATCTATATATATTTAGATTATGTAATTAGAAGGTTAATGTCAATAAATGGATATAAAAAATGTCCACTTAAATACATAGTATTTAAAGCAGACAGTTCTGGTGGAGACAAGGGGGATCGAACCCCTTACCTCTTGAATGCCATTCAAGCGCTCTACCAACTGAGCTATGCCCCCAAATGCCTTTTTATTATATCATAAAAAGTTCTTTAATCAACAATTTTGTTGTTTATTGTACCTTTACCTTATATAATGCTCATATGAGTAAAAAGATGGAAGACAAATTAACATTAGTAAACTTTAGAGACTTTGGTGGTTTGGAATGTGCCAACGGCAAGAAATTTAAACCTGGTCTTATTTATCGTACTGAGGCTTTTGACCCAGAAACCCAGACAGATTTTGATTATATCAAAAATATGAATTTGGATTACGTTATAGATTTTAGATCTCCACCAGAAATGGAAGATTATCCAGACATCCTTCCAGAGGGCGTAGAACACATAGATGCTTGTGTTTATGATACACCTAAATATAGAAATCTTGTTCCATCCAAAAGAGGGAAATATTCTATCCTCTTCATGTCTAAGAAAAAGATAGATGAAATGTATACTCTAATGAAAGATGTATATGGATATATGCCATACGCAACAAATGCATTCTCATACATTTTTAAATGTATGGATGAACATAAGACATTTGCTTTCCACTGCATGGCTGGAAAAGATAGAACCGGTATTGGAGCTCTTTTAATAGAATTAACTTTTGGAAGAACATATGAACAAACTCTAGAAAGATATCTATATTCAGATGTAATTAGAAAAGATTTCAACGAATATATGGCTAAGAAAATTAAAAAGGTTCCAACTTTTAAATATGTTAAAGATTTTGCTATATATACTCTAGAAGTACATAAAGAACTTTTTGATAAAGCATATAATGCCATCTTCTCTAAATATGATAACTTCCATGACTTTCTAAAAGATGTATATGGTATTACCCCAGAACAAATAAAAGATTGGGAGGAATATTATTTAGAATAATATGAACAAGAATCGTCCGGTCTTAGGCACCATTATTCTTTTAATATCTGCCTTCATTTGGGGTACATCTTTTGTGGCTCAGAGAATGGCCACAAATTTTATGGATTCCGTTGCATATAACTCCATTCGTTTGGCAATTGGTTCAGGTTTCTTGTTCATTGTTATTTTAATAACAGATTTCATTAAAAAGAAAGCACATAAACCAATTCAGAACTGGAACTTAGAAACATTATATGCTGGTATTCTTTTGGGAATATGTATATTCTTTGCCACCACAATCCAACAGGTTGGATTAGAAACCACAGATGCTGGTAAATCCGGCTTCATTACTGCTCTTTATATTGCATTCGTTCCAATTATTGGATTATTAGCAAGAAAGAAAACACCTTTAGTTGGATGGTTTGCAATTCCAATAGCTCTTCTTGGTTTTGCCATGATGAGCATAAAAGAAAACTTTACCATAGAACTTGGAGATATGTTAACACTTCTCTGCGCAATTATATTTGCAGAGCAAATACTACTTCTAGATACATTTAGAAATGTAGATCCAATTAAGATCACATTTGCAGAATTTTTTGTTGCTGCAACTATTGGTCTTATATGGATGGGCATAGCTGGTTCTACTCCAACACCAACACAAATGGTTAATTGTATATGGCCTATATTATACGTTGGAATTCTTTCTAGTGGCATTGCATATCTCGGACAAACAATTGGTCAAAGAATGGTTAACCCTGCCCTAGCAACGCTTCTAATGAGCCTAGAGGCTGTATTTGCATTAGTTGCTGGGGGAATATTGTTGCATGAGACAAATTCTGTACAAGAAGCAATTGGAGTTGTTATAGTATTCATTGCTGTTATGATTGCAGAACAAACTCCATATAAGATATTTTTACAAAATAATTTGAAAATAAGAAATGGCCAAGTTGTTTAACTCAGCCATAACTTTATATCCCCTTACTTATAGTAAAAGATTATTTATTTTCTGCTTCAGCCTTTTGAGCTACATATCTGTCTAACTTGCCTTTTTCCATCTTCCAGTAAATTGTACGTACTGGTGGACAAATTGCCATTAAGAATCTTGCAAATCCAAATAACTTACATGGACTTACATTCTTTTTCTTCTTCTCTAATGCCTTAACCATTACTTTTGCAACATGGTCTGGTTTTTGTACTGGGAATGGTTTTTCTCTAATAACTTTTCCAGAACCTTCTGCTGCTTTTGCAAAGAATCCTGTATCTGTTGCTACTGGATATAAGCAAGTGAGCTTAATGTTCTTTGGCATTTCAAGACGAATATTTTGTTGGAAACCGTTCATTGCAAACTTGGATGAGCTATATACTGTGTATCCTGGAACACCCATTTGTCCAATTGCGGATACTGTAATTGCAAATTGACCTTCTTTTCCATCCATATATTGAACATATTTTTGGTATGAATAGATTGGTGAGAATACGTTAACTTGGAACATCTTTTCTACTCTTTCCCAATTTACATAATCCATCTTTTCATAATATGGGAAACCAGCATTTGCATAGAAGATATCTATTCCTCCCATTGTCTCTGTGGCTTTATCAAAGATTGCATCTACATTTTCTTTGGTGGATACATCACATACCATAGGTATGACTTTCTCTTTGTCGAATGTTTCGATCTTGTCTGTTCTAAGGTCTACCGCTAAAATTTTGTTGTCACCTTGAACTAATAACTTAAGAGTTTCAAGACCAATACCACTGTTTGCACCTGTTAATACGATTTTCTTTCCAGTAATCATAATTTATCTCCTAAAAAAATTATTCATCTGTTTCATCTTCAAAGACGTTCTTGTCTGCTCTATGCTCTGCTGTATGTTGCATTTCTTCAACTTCTTCTTTCTGATCTTGAGCTCTCATTAGCCCATTAAGTTTAAATTTGAATATTGCGGAAACTAGGCAAAGTACTGAAGCGCCTATAAAGATAATTGGTGTTAAAACATCACTTGCAGATGCACCTTTCTTTAATCCAGATAATGATACAAGGCCATATATTACAACAATGATAAATGAAATGATTTGAATTACACCAACAAATGTATTAAATCCACGATTTACATCTTTCTTGCCAGTAGATGCACTGAGTTGTAATGCCCCAGATACAAGCCAGAAAATAAAGCCAATGAATACTATAATGGCTATTAGTATTAAAAATACTATTAAGATAGCACCAGCAAATGCAGCAAAGATTCCACCAATAGCTTCACTACCACTAGTTTGGCCGTCTCCATCTGCATCTGTGTTGATGTTCATTGCACCAACCATTGCAACTATTAATAATGCAATAACGCCTAAATATAGTACAGCAAGTACTATGTCTAAAATTCCAATTGTTCTTTGTTTGTTTCTAATTAAAGGTAATCTATCCATAAAAAACCCCCTTATTCGTATATTCAATTATAATGAAATGTGGCAATTATTTCAATAAATATATACTTTTTAGTATACATAAAAGTAAATTAATGCAATTGACATACAACAAATCCTTATGTTAATATATTTTTTACTTAAATGTTGGCATGGAGGAATACCCAAGAGGCCGAAGGGGCTCCCCTGCTAAGGGAGTAGTAGTTTAACAGCTAGCCAGGGTTCAAATCCCTGTTCCTCCGCCAAAAATTTATAATAATATCCCACCAATCTGGGATTTTTTATTAAAGGGGAAGCATTATGAAGAAATCTACTTTATTACGCAACATTTGTATGGTCTTAGTTCTCGTAATGGCAATTAGTGCTTTATTTGTTGCTTGCAACAAAAAGGACGATTCTTTCAAATACGAACATGATCCAAAAGATAATCCAAGCGCAATGGCAGACATCGTTGAAGATAAAAATGCTATCTATGGATTCCGTCCAAGTGAATCTGGAAGTTTAAAAGAATGGGCAGATGCAGATTGGTCTGATCCAGATGTCGTTGAAAAAGGCAGACAAGATCGTATTGCATATCATACAAGCTTAGAGTCTATGTATGTAATGTTAAGTGAAATGACAGTTAAAGGTGATGATATCGAAACTATTGCTCGTGCCATTAGCGAAAGACGTAATGAAATTCGTCTTGCACAATGCAAAACCCCAGATGAACTCGCAGAAACAAAACAACGTAACCAAGACAAATATGGCAATCCAAATGGACCAACACCTGAGTATCTTTACAACCAATATGGTTCATGGGAAATGGTTTTAACAAAAGCTTTCTCAGTAAACTCTGGTATGGATGCTTGCTTAGGATTATATGACCAATACTATGATCTTTATGTTGCTTGTGGACAAATTTCAAGATAATTAATAATTTATTATTAAACGAAAACCCCTCTATTGCGAAGAAAAGCAACGGAGGGATTTTTTTATTTCGATTATGGGGAGATCTTAGTTATTATCTTCTGAGAAATACTTTGTGTATGATTTATGACAGTACTTCCCTATTTCTGCTTGCTCTGCATCTGCATTGAAGTTGTACTTTCCATTTACTCTCATAAAGTCCATCATGCCAATCTTGAATGCATCTACTGGGCAGTTGAATGAACAACGTGTACAAAGAAGACATTGGTTACCAAACTTAAACTTTCCATTCTCGTATGTGATATTCTTTGTAGGGCAGTTATTAACACACTTCATACATTTAATGCACTTATCTGTATCTACCTTGAAGAATCTACCGTTAAATCTAGCACCCCAGTGTTCAATACTTACAATGCCACGAACTAACTTTGCTTTTGCAGATATCTTTTTAAGATGTGTTTCTCCATTGAATACAACTTGTGCTGCTGCTGGAATACGTTCTTTTGCTGTCTTATACATCTTTGCTGCCATCTCGTCTGTATGACGGAATATCATGTTGTATGGCATTACAAAGTGGAACTCACCTTTATATGCATATCCTTTCCATCTTAAGTTCTTTACTACCATCTTGGATGAGTCATCATTAATTGTTAATGGTTCGCCAGATGTTTTGAGAATGTATGCATCTGCATTTGCAAGTGGTAATTGTTTGCTGAAGTTGATTACATTTGTTGGTGCATTGAATCCGTGTACTGGATAACAAATTACAACTGTGTCTCCTACGCTTTCAACCTTCTCTGTTCCGTTTTCTATACGCTTGATTTCTACTTCTGATCCAAGCTCTACTAAATTCCTCTTTAATTCTTCTGCGCACTTCATCGTGTTTCCTGTTGCGCTAAATACATATATATCTACTTTCTTCATTTTAGTTACCTCCCAATAATCTTTAGCTTATATTAAGCTACTAATGCTAATCCTTTTGAATTGATGTAATACATTGCGTTTTCTTCTTTCTCGTGTGTGTCATACCATACTTGTGCATAGAATGGATTCTTCTTTGCAAGTTGGTCGAAGTTCCAATGGCTCTCTTGGATGCAGTGTGGGCACCAGTGACCAGCTTTTAATACTGTGTATGGAGAAGCCTTGAATCTATGTCCTTCTGCACATTCCCATTCAACCTTTGTGTACCAATCTCCCTTTGTGAATTCTGTTGTTATGCACTTTCCACCACGGAATGCAGCTGCTTGTTGGAGATCTTCAAGTGTTAACTCGCTATCTGGTTTGTTTTCATCATAACCATGATTTAATTTGCACTTGTTTGCATATTTGATATTGATTTCTTTGCTGTAATTGTGTCCTGGGATTTGGTTCTTGTTCCATACATCAAATTTGGACCAATCTTCGCCAATTGCTTCCCATTGTTCTCTACTACCAAAGAATGCATTTGTACGACCTTCGTTTTCTTCCTTTACTACCCATCTATATGGTGCATTCTTGTCTCTTAATAATGGCTTGATAACCATTGCTGAGATTGCAGATGCAGGTAATAATTTTGCTAAAGCAAAGTATCTGTTTTTGTTCTTAACATCTGTCCAGAATTCATCCATGGACTTGCTTTGGAAGTGGAATCTATTTTCAAGTTCATCACTATCACTGAACCACATGCAGTGGAAGTTTCTTGTTGCTTGCCAGTTTGGACGCATGAAGGATTCTACACTGCCACCAATCATACCGAAGCCTTTATCAAATGTTTCATATCCTGTTGTTCTGTACTTTGCACCACCACCGATGTTGTAAACTTTGTTCCAGAAACCTTCGTTATCATTTACATAATCTTTTGCAATGATATTCTTAATTAAAACACCGCTGTCATGATCTGTTGCCCATTCAATTGGTACATTGAAACATGTGTGGAACATTAATCCATCTGAAATGTTTGCCATTAAGAGCTTGTCATAAAGGATTCCTGTTTGACGTAAGATGGCCCATGTGTGGATGTCGCTATCTAAAACACTTCTTTCTCCAATAAGTTTGCCTGTGCCGTATTCATCATATGCACTTGGAAGGAGTGGATCACCTACTCTTCCCCATGGATGGTTGAAGTCTCTGTTTCCATAGATTGCAACTGTTGAGATGTGAATGAACTTTGGTTGAACTGGTTGTGCTTCAATTGCTAAAACCAACTTTTGTACACCAATAATATTTACATCTCTTGCTAATTCTGGATATCTATCTGCTTGTGGAGGAATGATTGCTGCCATGTTAACTACATAGTCTGATCCTTTTACTAATTGGAGACAATCTCCTTCATATTTCATATTTCCAAAGAAATACTCTACTCTATCCCCGTATTCCTTTTGCCATTTCTTTATAAGGTTGCGTTCACGTTTTCCGTTTAATAACAATAATCTAAGTTTTACATATGGTAATTTCATTGTTTCTTTTACAACTGCTTTTCCCATATTTCCACTTGCTCCTGTCATTGCAACTGTTATCATTTTCTTTCCTTGTAAGTTTGTCATTTTTATATCTCCTTAAATCGTATGTCATTATTTTTCTGTGGCACTTGTTGCTCACAACTGCAATATAATTTAAAAATTAAAAGACAAAAATACCTTTTACATAATCTGTATGATTTTTTACTTAATTGGTATTTACATCACTAAAAAAGAGGAATTATTGACAGCCTCGTACGCAATTCAATATAATTTTTATATATCAATTTAGGAGCAAAAAATGCTTGAAATAGCCATAGTTGAAGATAGAGAGGATTGTGTAGAGAACCTACAAAAACACATTACTCGTCTTAAAGAAGAGAAAGGTATAGAATGCCATTATAATGTTTTTAAAAACGGATTATTCTTCATAGAACAATACAAACCAATTTATGATGTAATCTTCATGGATATAGATATGCCTATTATGAATGGTATGGAAGCTGCTGGAAATTTACGTAAGGTAGATCCATATGTTCCTCTTGTCTTTATCACAGACTTAAAACAATATGCTCTTAAAGGATATGAAGTTGAAGCTATGGATTTTTTAGTAAAGCCAGTTAGTTATGCTTCCTTCTCTACTATGATGGAAAGAGTACAAAGGCGTTCAACCAAGAAGGAAGAACAACTTACACTCTCTACCCCACAAGGTACATTTAATGTAAACATTAATGACATATATTACGTAGAAACACATGACCACTACATCTATTATCATACAGTATCCAAAACTATAAGTTTCTTTGGAACATTATCTGACGAAGAAAAACGTTTGCCACAAGATAGATTCATTAGATGTAATAGTGGTTACATAGTAAACCTTGCACATGTAAAGAAAGTTCAAGACAGTGATGTTTATGTTGGTGAAGACCGTTTGCCAATTTCACGAAATAAGAAAGCAACCTTTATGCAAAGCCTTCTCAACTTTATGAGCACAAGGAGATAGTATGGAAAACAGAACACTTTATATATATCTCTTAGCAATGTTTATGGCAAGTGCGCTTGGCGTTATCATTTATTGTGGAATGTTTTCATATTCCTTTAAACGTAGGAAACTTTTCATACTAAGACTAATTCTCTCAATTATTGTTATAGGTAGTGTAACAAATGGCATGGCATATGGGTTGCATTATGGATTTACACATGGAATAGAAACTAGTTTGAGAAACGTGGAATTGATTCGTATGGCGTCCAATCTTCTTTCTCTATTGCTTGGTATTGGAACCCTCTTTGTTTGTTTCAAAGAAAACCCTAGTTTGATTCTATTTGCCACCATTATGGGATATGCAAGTAATGGACTTGGCTCCAGCATCTATGCCACCATCACAGAGGCATCTGGACTCGAAACTTTCTATTTTGCAGTATATAATGGCATTAACCCATTAAGTTTTGGTTTATTCTTTGTTATTCATTTCGTTGTATTCTTTGTTCTATTCTTTACATGTGCGCGTGCATTTGCAAAGACAGCAAAAAGCATAGATAAAAATATTAGCAAATCCATCGTTGTTATGTTCATTTTCTTCACTTTTATAATGACTGGTATACAAGGTTCAAACCTTTTCAATACTGCATACAATGGTTCAATAGTCAAGGCAGTTTCATATACATTTAGTGGTATAGTTGCACTACTCTATGCCATAATTATTTTCTCACTACGCTTTATACTTGTTTGGGCACATACCACACAAGAAAAGGAAGCCGAGAAAGCATTCTATGATAGTTATAAAGCAAAAACGGAATTGCAAGAACAGAATATGGAACTTATTAATATTAAGTGCCATGATATGAAACATCAGATTAGAACTTTACTTGAAGGACAAAACTTGGATAAAGAATTTATTGAAGAAACTCAAAAAGCTATTTCAATTTATGACTCACAAGTTAAAACCGGAAATGATGCTTTGGATACTTTGCTCACGCAAAAATCACTTCTCTGTGATTCTCAAAAAATACAATTAACAGTTATGTTAGATGGTTCTGCATTATCCTTTATGTCTAACCAAGAGATTAATTCCTTCTTTGGAAATGCAATAGATAATGCTGTTGAATATTTGTTAAATGTAGCAGAAGAAGATAGGTTCATTCGTATTTCTTCTGCACAAAACGGAAGTATATTCACGATAAGAATTGAAAACTTCTGTGATACAAATTTGAGATTCCGTAGTAATGGACTTCCACAATCTACAAAAGAAGATAATGGATATCATGGATTCGGTACAAAGAGTATTAAAACTATTGCACAGAAGTATGGTGGAGATGCATCCTTTGAACGAAGTGATGATTTGTTCGTAGTTACTGCAATCTTTATGCTTTAAAAAATATATCCCCCTATCCTAAGATAGAGGGATTTTTAATTATTACTCTAGAGTAATATTATTTCTTACCCTTTACTACTTTAGCTGAGCTAGCCTTTCCTTTGCTCTTGCCTTTGGACTTGTGAACCAATAGAGTTGCTCCTTGATTCTTAGCCATTTGTTCGCAATATGCTTCAGCTTCTACCTTGGTATCAAATAATTTGATAACCTTATCACTGCCTTGGATAAAGACTTGCCACTTATTATCTGATGCTCTCTTTGAAACATGATATACTTTTGATGCCATATTTCCTCCTATTATAGGCTTGGTACAATATAAACTGGGATCATTACAGCAAGTAAAATGAGGTTTACCGCACACATTACACTGAAGAATATAATCTTAAACTTCTTAGATGTGTCTGGTACGTAAATAGCTGCAATGAAGAATGGGATGTATGTTGTGATGAATACTGGTATTGCACCCCACCATTTATATACCCAAATAAATGCAGGTGTTGCTGCGAGGAATATTTCACATACTGAGAATAGTAGTGCCATTCCTATTACAGTAACGATCTTACAAGGTATGCCTTTAAAGTTACCTTTTGCCAAGAATCTCTTTGTTCTATCTTCTGGAAGCATCTTCCATGCAATAATACCAGCAAGAGTGAACATCATTGAAAGTTCCCATGATACACCTACTAGTAATATGAAGGATGTGCTTGCATTAGATACTGCCCAAAGTGGATAACCGGAACCATAATATATGAATGCATTAATAATTTCGTAGAACCAGTGTACACAATATAGTGCTGCTCCTGCTAGTAATGCTTTATAGTTACCTTTTCTCCATTCGGACCAATAAACATAGAAAACTACGGCCATTATAAAGATGAAAGTCCAATTAAAATTATCCAGACTCCATACTTTGATTGCTTGCACCGCCTGTTTGGCGGCTTCACTTCCGTCTCCGAATAACATAGTAGTATCCTCCCCTTATCTTTTTAAATTCTACTACATTTAATGGATTTAATTCAAATTTTAAAAATTAAATACCCGTTTCTGTCTCGCCAAATTCAAATCCTAAAGTTAAACAAAGTGCATTGTCTAATCCAATGATTTGAGATTCAGAATGATCTATCTTTCTTGGTATCCAGAAATGGTTTTCTAATCCATTTACCACGTAACTCTCTAATACTGTGAAGGTATTGTGTTGTTCTGAGTTTGCTGCTGGGTTAACTTCCCCACCCCATATTCTATATGTCTTAACTGTACTGTATGTTTTATTGCCGTTGGCAATAAGTGCATCCCTAAACTCTTGTAAATGAGCTTTGTAATACTCCAAATATGCATTGTCTACTATTACAAAATTTGTGAATGGTGTGTCTGCTGTTGGTCTATATTGTGTTAAGAAATATGCTGCGACACCACCACCTAAAGAATGTCCAAATATTGTTGAGTTTTGGTTGTCTACACTATATTTTTCTCTAATGTCTTTAACAACAGTATTAACAACAAAATCTGTAAACTCTTTGCCTCTCTTGTCTGAACCGCCAATAAGTGCTCCTGTATAATCTAGTTCTGTATCATCTTCAAAGCAGTAATCTCTCCAATGTCCTCTTAAATTGGATCCTTTTGTACGAACTAATCCACCTCTAGCAAATGTTCCGTTCCAATATCCATACCCTATTCCAACGATGATTGCATCTGCATTATAGTATTTCGTGCTAAAGAAAGAAGCTGTTTGTGCTGCATAATCAAATAGATTGTCTCCATCTAAAACAAACATTACCGGATATTTCTTAGAAGGATCATAATTATCTGGAATCCAAACCTTAATCTGTGCTTTTTGGTTTATATCATAATTCTTTTTCATAAAGGATTTGGAGTAATTAATTGTATCTACATGTCCAGATAAAATCTTTTCTCCATATCCTGGCTTAGAAGTTGCATATAGTCCAACAGTAAAAGAAGTACCAAATGTGGCTAGTATTAAAATAACTATTAAGAAAATGCCTAGCTTTTTGTTTAACTTTTTATTGCGAGCAATAAATATGCTTGGAATTATTGGTATTAATAAAATCGGGCAAGCCTCAGCGAAGGCATCAAAGAAGAAACCAATAACAAAATATAATGAGATAAATAATAAACAAACAAAAGCAATTAAAAGACCTGTTATAGCCAGTCTTGCTCTTTCTTTATCTCTTTCAGTTTTTGCAACTGTTTCATCAATACTTCTAACCATACTATATATTTTAACAAAATGTTAAAAAAAGTTAAATGTATTTTTTATCTTTATATCCAATCCCGTTTCTTGTATAATGATTATGTTATTTTATGATAAGGGGTTTTTAATGGGAAAAATTAGTGTTATTACTCCATGTGGCAAAGTTATAGGCGAAGAAATGGAATACGGGGCAAGATTCCGCGCTATTCCATATGCTAAGGCAGGACGTTTTGAAAAGCCTGTTGAAATTACTCATTATGACGAAGACATAGATGCAACCAAGCAAGGTGTTTGTTGTCCTCAAATGAGAGCATATTGGAATGAAGAACATAGATTCTTTTATAAAGAATTTAGAGTAGGACAAACTTTCACATATTCTGAAGATTGCCAAATACTTAATATCTTCCAACCTAAAGATGCTAAGGACTGCCCTGTTTTAATTTATATTCATGGTGGTAGTTTTACTGGTGGTAGTATTAATGAAACACACTTTGATGGTTCAGCATACTGCAAGAGAGGTGTTATTTGTGTAACCATTAATTACCGTCTTAACATTTTTGGGTCTTTTGCAGATGGAGAACATTGTAACGGAAACTTCCATATTATGGATCAATATACTGCTATTGAATGGGTAATACACAATATTTCCTCCTTTGGAGGAGATCCAAGCCACATTATTCTTATGGGACAAAGTGCTGGAGCTATGAGTATTCAAACTCTTATTTGTTTAGAACAACTAAAAGGAAAGATTAAAGGTGCAATTATGCTTTCTGGTGGTGGCATTAGAAAACCATTCTTTGCCATTACTAAACCAAATCATAGATATTGGAAAAAATTAGAGAAAGAAGCTGGTGCAACATCTTTTGAAGAATACAAACAAATGCCAGCGCAACAAATCTGGGAACCATGGAGAACAAAACATTTAGTTGGCAAAGCATTAGAAACTAAAATTGTCTTAGATGGAGAATTCCTTAAATCCAAAAAATATATTACAGATGTACCAGTAATCTTTGGTATGGTTAAAAAGGACTTACCTCCTCCAATACTTAGACTTATGGCAAGAAAGTTCTGTAGGATTCAAAGAAAGAAAGGATGCCCTGCTTACATATTTGAATTTAACAGACTACTTCCTCCAGATGAGGCTTCATTCCATACTTGTGATGTTTGGTATGCTTTGGGAAGTTTAGGTTTATCCTGGAGGCCAATGGAACAACATGACTTTGATATCTCCAACGAAATGGTGGATAGATTCTCTGCATTTGCTCGTACAGGTAATCCTAATGTAGAACCATATGTAACATGGAACACATATAACAAGAAAGAAGATACTTATATTTGGGAATAAAAACAACTTAGAGGTGCACGATGACAAAGAAACAACTAAAAGCATTAATTAAATTCCAAAAATCTGAAATGGATGCTGTCTTTATGTACAAGAAACTTGCAGAATATGCAAAGACAGAAGAAAGAAAAGAAATACTTCTTAAAGCTGCTGCCGATGAAGGCAAACATGCTGGCATATTACATGGATATACTGAAACTGTTATAGAGAAAGTCCCTAAGACAATGCAAAGAGGTGTTTTGTTTGCATATAAGGTATTTGGAAAGAAACTAACTTTCAAATTTATTTCCATAGGTGAAAAAGCTTCTGTAAAACCATATAGCAAATATGCAGATGAATTTCCAAGGATAAAAGAAATTATGGCAGATGAATTACATCACTCTGCTGTTGCATTAGAATTATCTAAAACAAAAGAATGATTAAAGTTTGTTGATATAATCCAAACTGAATTGCAAACTCTTATAAGGATTTGGAGATAGATCTAGTTCAACCACACTATTTTGGACACCTATCTCCTCTGCTGTCTTTATTATTTCTTTGAAATCTAATATTCCTTTTCCAACAGCTCTAAATACAGGAAGTCCTAGTGTCTTTTTGTAATCTTTTAAATGTAGTGTTTGTACTCTACCACTAACTTGCTTTAAAAACTCTATTGGTTCTTCGCCGGCAAATTTGATCCAGAATGTGTCTGGGATAAAGTGTACATCTTTAGATGTATCTTTAATTAATCTTTCTATTACCTTGCCTTTTTCTGTATCATCCCATTCAAACCAATGATTATGATATGCAATTGAAATATTATATTGTTTTAATCTTTCTGCTGCCCTGTTGAGTTCTACAATGAAATCGTCTAATTTTTCATAATGATTCTTTCTGTACTCTCCTGGCATCATACCTATTCCTATTTCATTACAACCAAAAGATAAATGCTCTAAGGCAAGATTGTCTAAATCGTTTACTATACGAGAATAAGGAGAATGAGTTGAACAAACGCTCAATCCACTCTCCTTAACTAACTCTTTTATAAGTTCAGCATTATATGGATGTCCTGCTGTTACGGACAACTGAACTGTTTCGGCACCCATTTTTTTGCAACGTTTAAATACCTCACGATAGTCCTCGTCAGTTTTTAAGTATTGTCTTAAAGAATATAATTGGATGCCGTATTTCATATTATTCCTCGTCTTTCTTTTCTTCTACAACAGGTTCCTCTTGGGTTTCCTCTGTGGTTTCTTCTTGAGGAACTTCTTCAACTGGAGCAACTACTTCAGCTGTTGAATCAATTTCAACTTCACCTGCTTCCGCGGCCTCTTTTAATTTTGCTTCCTTATCTATTTGAAGTTGTGCGACTTTCTTCTTAGATAATGGATAGAATACAAACAAGATTAGAGACATAATACCAAACATAATTGCTGGGATAAGTGTTGCAAGATCATACATTGTCTTCAATGTAGACAATTCTTGAATCTGCCCTTTACCTGTTTTGTAATTCATTGCCAATAATGCTGCGTTGACTGCAACTGCTGCAATAACTTGTCCAAGTTTTCTGAAGAACATGAAGAAAGCATATGATGTTCCATCATCTCTTGTTCCTGTCTTAACTTCTATGTCATCTATTGCATCTGTAGCCATTGCCCATACTTGCAATACCATAAATGTCATACCGCAACCACTGATAAAACATAATACTAAGAATAGATACATTAAGATTCCTAAGTCTATTCCTCTTAGAGCAAATAGTAACAAGTTTGCACCAGCAGCTAGAGCCATACCAACAGCGCATAATTCTTTCTTACCAAACTTTCTAACAAGCTTTGGAGTGAAGAACATGAATATTACCATTGGAGCATATGTACATGCTTGGGAGACAATGTTCATCCAGTTTGCACCGAAATATTCATCGAACAAATAGAGGTAGAAACTTTGTGTAAACATCTGCCCTGCAAGGAGTAACATACTTGCTAAAGAGACCGCTAAGAATGCTCTATTTTTGAACAATTTCTTAACAATACTGAGTGTTTCTCCTTTAGGTCTGTTTTCTCTTGGTTTTGACACAACACGCTCTTTATTGAACTTAAATGCTAACATTAACATAGCAAATGAGACTAAAGCGAGAATTACAACACCTATGATAACTGGCAAGTATTGCATATCTGTAATGACCTTTCCGTTCTCACCAATAACGTTGTTTCCAAATTCGTCTACTCTGTTCTTGTATGCAAAAGATGCAATAAGAATTACTGGTACCGAACCAACACCTGCACCTATGGAACGGAATACAGATAATTTCGTTCTTTCTTTCTCATCTGTGGTTACAACGGATGCAAGAGATCCGTATGGGATTTGGAGCATTGTATAGCACATACCAAACAATACATATGTAAGTGTGGCATATACCATTGTACCAACACTTCCCTCTCCTAGGCCTGGCCAATTAACAAACATTAATATTGCAGAAAGTGTGAGAGGTATTGCTGCATATAAGAACCATGGGCGATATCTTCCCCATTTATTTGGCTTAACAATGTCTGTGATTCTACCCATTATTGGATCGTTTACTGCATCCCATACTCTTGCACCTATGAACATAAGCATAATGAAGAGTGGTGTTAATCCAAAGATGTCTGTGTAGAACTTTTGAAGTAATGATGTTACTAATCCAAATACCAAACAACACGCAGTATCACCCATCGCATAACCAACATAGTCTTTCATCTTAAGACCAGAGGTCTTAGCAATATAGCTTTGCTCTTGTACGGTTTCTACATTTTCACTCATAATTTATCTCCCTTTTGTTATTTTGCTGATTTAATCTTTTCTTCTTCCTTTCTCTTTTCTAATTCTGCCTCATATTCTGCTGTATCAAAAGGAATCTTTACTTCTTTATTTGTCCATCCAGAAAGATGTATTGCATTACTGAATGTTAATCCTATAATGCCTTCTTTCCCTGGTGCTATGAACTTATCTGTTTTCCCAAGAAGAAAATCTGTGTAGTTTTTAATAATTCCAAGGTGTTGTGGCGGGTACTTCTTGAATTGTAAATAGTGTCCCCAACCTCTGTATGTAATCTTCTTGGTCTTTGGACAACCCATGAATACTTTGTTTGTCTCGCTGAATTCTGGCTCCAATTTTTCGTTTTTAGTAAATACTAACTTTCCGTTTTCAATGACGATTTTGCCACCATCTCCAGTGATTTCTAATCTGTTTGTTCCTGGAGCATCATGAGTTGATGTAATGAATACACCTGTTGCACCATTTGCAAACTTGCAATATGCTGTGACGTCATTCTCTACATTAATTGCTCTGCCAACTGTAGAAGTTGTAGCCATAACAGATACTGGAAGTCCTGCGAGCCATGTGAATAGGTCTAGTTGGTGTGGACATTGGTTTATTAAAACTCCACCACCTTCACCCCACCAGGTGCCTCTCCAGCCACCTTGTGCATAATATGCCTTTGGTCTATACCAGTTTGTAATAATCCAAACTATTCTCTTGAGATTTCCAAGTTCGCCACTTTCTATGATTTCTTTGGCTTTTATATATAAAGGATTTGTTCTTTGGTTGAACATCATACCAAATAATTGGTTTGGATGCTCTTCTGCAACCTTGTTCATTTCTTCTACTTGTCTTGTATATACTCCAGCTGGTTTATCACAGAGAACATTTAAGCCTGCTTCAAAAGCTGCTATAGCTATTTCTGAGTGGAAATAGTGTGGTGTTTCTATCATGACAGCATCTATTAAGCCACTCTTAAACATTTCTTTGTAATCTGAGAATACCTTAACACCTTTTAGGTGTTCCTCTGCATACTTTCTTCTATCTTCTGCGATATCACAAACTGCTGTGAGCTCTGCACCTTTTAATACCATATTTCCTTTTTGGAATAATGTGGTATAGAAAGTACCTTGTTTACCTATTCCTACAATACCATATCTAACTTTATCCATAGTATCTCCTTATGCCTCTAATAATTTCTTGAGGTTATTGTATTGCCATTCAAAGACATCTTTTCTAGAAACTTTCTTAAATACACTTACATTCATTGCCTTGTCTATTTGTCTGAATGCCTTGAAATAGTTCTTCATAATTAAACATGCAAATGGAACAAAATATACTGGCATCTTTAATACTGCATATTTCCATGTATGTGGTTCTAGTGTCACAAAACCTTCATAGTTTCTTTCCTTAAGTTGTCCGATGATGTATTCATAACAACCTTCACCTGTGCCAACTGGAACCTCTACTTTATATTTAGAACAATCTTTGATGTGGTAATATACTGTTAAATCTTTGAGCATATCAAAAGCCTCTTTTGGATTTACATCACATTGAACATAGTTGCTTGCGTCAAAACAAAGAACAAAATCTTCATCATTAATTGCATTGTAAAGTTTCAACACTCTTTCTGGAACATCTCCATAAATAAGCTTTTCATTCTCGTGCATGAACTTAACACCACTACCTTTAACAATCTCCATGAATTGCTTGGTCTTTGCAAGTACTGTATCAAAGCAAGAATCTGGATCCTTGTCTCCATAATAGAAGGAGAATGCTCTTATATACTTACAGTCCATCATCTGTGCAATCTTAACAAGTTCTGCAAGTTGTTTCTTTTGCTTTTCAAATCCTGCCTCATCATCTATGCCAACTTTACCAATTGGAGAGCCAATGGATGAGAACTTAATCCCTTCTTTATCTAGGATAGGTTTGATGTCTCTTTCGAACTCTTCTGCAGTATAGTCTGCGATGTTCTTTCCGTTAACAGATCTTGGGCAAAGATAACTCTCGCCCAATTGTTTGATTTCACCGATTTGGGTATTTAAGTCTACCGAAACTTCATCATAAAACCCTGATATTGTGAATTTACTCATTTTCTATTCCTCTTTACTTTTATTTATTTCTGCCATTCTTTTAGTTTCTAATTTGCTTTCATATAGCTCGTCATCTATAGGCAATGTAACCTCAGATAATGTCCAGGAAGATAGGTATATTCCGTTTATAATTTCCATAGTATTTAACCCATCTTGAAGTGTTGCAAGTTGCTTTCCTGTACCATTAATTTCCTTTACAAATGCTCTAATAGACCTTGCTTGTTGTCCTATAACTAGGTCTTTTAGACCTGTAATAAAGCCATATGTTTTATATGATTTGAATGAAGGAGTTGCACCATATCCAAAGGTTGTAGTTGCATTTACTTCCTTTTGGGATTTGTGTTTATATACCTTCATTATGTACTTGCCTATAACAAGTTTGCCTTTATCACATGCTATCTCAAGACAGTTTGTTCCTTTAATTTCATGTGTGGATGCCGTGAAGATACAATCAAAATCTTTATACTTCAGCAAAGCTGTAGCCTCATTCTCAACATTTATCTTTCTATCTTTTGTATGCATTGTAGAAATTATACTCTCTGGTAATCCCACTATGTTAATTAAGGCATCTATTTGATGTACACATTGGTTAATGAGGCATCCTCCACCTTCTCCAACATATGTTGCTCTCCAACCACCTTGGTCATAATATGCTTGAGATCTATACCAATGTGTTGCTGTGAAGTTAACTCTTTGTACTTCTCCTAAGTCTCCACTCTCTATGAGCTTCTTAGCATACTTGTACATTCTGTTAGTTCTTTGGTTGAAACTTACTCCAACCTTAACATCTGGACATCTCTCAGCACATTCTATGAGCTCTTTAGCTGCTTTTGTAGTTACTGCAACAGGTTTCTCTATGAGAGTATGGACTCCGTGCTCTATTGTGTATTTTGCAATTTCAGGATGGGAATAATGTGGTGTAGCAATTACAACTCCATCTAATTTCTCTTTTTCTAGCATTTCTTTGTAGTCTTCATAGATTCCTACACCTTTAAATTTCTTAGCTTTATCTCTTGCCTCTTGTGATATATCACAAACAGCAACCAATTTTGCACCAGCAATATTATGCCTGTACAAGTTATAGGCATGTCTAAAGCCCATTCTTCCTATTCCAATTACAGCAAATTTTAACATAGTATTATCCTTATCTTTGTACTCTTCCACTAGCATTACCTTGAATCAAAGATTCAACTTCTGCTACGCTTACTCTGTTATAGTCTCCTTCTATGGTATGTTTAAGAGCAGATGCTGCAACAGCAAACTCAAGTGCCATTTGTGGGTCTTCGTAATGGTTAAGTCCATAAATAAGACCACCACCAAAGCTATCTCCACCACCTACTCTATCTACAATACGAATTGTATATTTCTTGGAGAACATTGCTTTGCCATCTTTATAAAGCATTGCAGCCCAATTATTATCATCTGCTGAAATACTTTCTCTAAGTGTAATAGCAACTGCTTTGAAACCGAATCTTGCAACTAATTGCTTTGCAACGGATTCATATTCTGCTGCATTTAACTTGCCTTTCTCTACATCGCTTGTCTCACCTTTAATGCCAAATACATCTTCTGCATCTGCTTCATTTGCTATGCAAATGTCTACATATTGCATTAAGTCTCCCATAACTTTTGAAGCCTTCTCTTTGCTCCAAAGTTTCTTTCTATAATTGAGATCGCAAGAAACTGTTATTCCTCTCTTTTTTGCCTCTATTAAAGCATTCTTGGTAATAGCTGCAACATTATCTCCTAAAGCTGGAGTAATACCTGTGAAATGGAACCAATCTGCTCCATCCAATATCTCACTCCAGTTAAAATCTGTCTCTTTTGCTTCGCTAATGGATGAATGTGCTCTGTCATATATAACCTTACTTGGACGCATTGAAGCACCCTTCTCGCAGTAATATATGCCCATTCTGTCTCCACCTCTAACAACACCACATACACATACGCCTAACCCTTTTAATTCTCTTAGCGCTGCATCTGCTATGTCATTTTTTGGAAGCTTTGTAATAAACTTTGCCTTTTCTCCATAGTTAGCAAGAGAAACTGCTACATTTGCTTCACCACCACCAAAGGTTGCTTCAAATTTTGGTTCTTGCAAGATTCTTAATCTTCCTTCTGGTGCTAAACGGAGCATTAATTCTCCGAAACATACTACCTTCATTTTATTTCCTCCAAAACCTTAACGGCCTCTCTACTTAATTTCTCTATTTGTTCTGCATCTCCTTTCATCATCCAACTGCCACCAATTGCTAATACACAAGGAAGTGCCAAATAATCTTTCATATTCTCTGCATCTACACCACCTGTTGGAACGAATTTAAGAGTTGGGAATGGACCAGCTAATGCTTTCAGCATTTTCACTCCTCCAAAGGCTCCTGCTGGGAAGAATTTCACTATATCCAAACCACATTCTTTAACAGCAATAATATCTGTTGGTGTGGCAATACCTGGAAGAAGTGGGATATTTCTTCTTGCACATACTTCATATACTGCCTTAGAGAATCCTGGAGAGACTATAAACTTTGCTCCAGCATCTATTGCATCTTCTGCTTGTTGTGCATTTATTACAGTTCCAGCACCTATTAACATGTCCCTACATTCCTTACTTGCTAAAGCAATACATTCTTTTGCGCAAGCAGTTCTAAATGTAATCTCTGCCACTTTAATACCACCTTTGCTAAGAGCATTTAACTTAGGAAGAGCTTCCTCTACGCTGTTAAATACTACAACTGGTACTATTTTGTTACTTTCTAAAAATGAATAATCCATCTTATACTCCTGAATATGCATTAAAGCCACCATCTATTGGAATTACAGTTCCTGTAATAAAGCTTGCATTTTCTTCTGAAAGCAATAACTTAACTGCTCCCATAATTTCATCTATTTCACCAAATCTCTTCATTGGTGGTGCAGCAAGAATCTTTTCGGTTCTTGCTGTTGGTGTTCCATCTTCCTTGAATAACAATGCTCTGTTTTGATTTGTTACAAAGAATCCAGGAGCAATTGCATTTACTCTAATACCAGATGGTGCAAAGTGTACTGCAAGCCATTCTGTGAAATTAGAAATACCTGCTTTTGCTGCTGAATATGCTGGTATCTTTGTTAATGGTGTGAAGGCATTCATGGAAGATATGTTCAATATTGAACATCCTTTCTTGCCAAGCATATCTTTTGCAAATACTTGTGTAGGAATAAATGTTCCTAAGAAGTTGAGGTCAAATACAAAACGAACACCACTTTCATCTAGTGCAAAGAAGTCTTTTTCATATGTTACTCCAATTTCGTTTGTTTCATTGGATGTAGTGGCTCTAGGATTGTTTCCACCTGCTCCATTGATAAGAATATCAACTGTGCCGAAATCTTTGTTTATAGCCTCTTTTACTTCTTCTAGAGATGCCTTCTCTAATACATTTGCCTTATATGCCTTTGCTGTGCCACCAATTTCTTGTACTTCTTTAGCAACTTTTTCTGCTGCTTCTAGATTTAAATCTAGAATTGCAATCTTTGCCTTAGAAGGAGCTAATGCTTTAGCAATACCACCACAGATAATGCCGCCTGCTCCAGTGATAACAACAACCTTGTTTGTTAAGTCTAAATTGAATTCCATATTATTTTCTCCTTTCTTCCTCTAATGCTTCCCAAACACCATTGAGATAACTTGCACCTAATGCTCTATCAAATAAGCCGTATCCTGGTTTACCAGTTTCGCCCCATATCATTCTTCCATGGTCTGGTCTAAGATAACCATCAAAGCCATTGTCTACCAATGCTCTCATTATTCCAAGGATATCTAATGAGCCATAGGTATTGTCGTGGGCTGTTTCTTCAAAGCCATTATCTAAGACCTTGATGTTTCTTACGTGCATGAAGTGTATTCTTCCCATCTTGGAGTACTTGTCTACCATCTTAACTAAGTCGTTTTTAGGGTCTGCGCCAAGTGATCCAGTACAGAAAGTTAGTCCATTTCTCTTGCTGTCTACAAGCTTAAGGAATCTATCTATATTTTCTTCGTTTGTTATTATTCTTGGTAATCCAAAAATAGGCCATGGAGGGTCATCTGGATGTATTGCCATATTAACATCTGCCTCCTCGCAGACTGGAATTATTTGTTCCAAGAAATACTTTAGATTTTCAAATAATTTCTCAGAATCCACTAGTTTATATTGTTCAAACAGATGTTTTAAGTCCTCTTTCTTGTAACTTGAGTCCCAACCAGGTAGAGATAGTTCTCCATTCAATGGATCCATCTTTGCGAGTTGTTCAGTGTAATATACAAGAGATGTAGAACCATCCTTTGCAACCTTATCTAGTTGGGTTCTTGTCCAGTCAAATACTGGCATAAAGTTATAGCAAATACACTTAACTCCAGCCTCTCCAAGTCTTCTTATGTTCTCTTTGTATGCCTCTATATATTTGTCTCTTGTAGGAAGACCTAATTTAATGTCTTCGTGTACCGGAACGCTTTCTATAACCTCAAATTTAAGGCCAGCATCTTCTGTTAATTTCTTTAATCTTGCAATATTCTCTCTTGGCCATACCTCGCCAACAGGAACATCATATACAGCTGTAACTATGCTGTACATATTTGGAATCTGGCTTATGTATTCTAAGGAGATTCTGTCGTTTTCGCCATACCATCTAAAACTTAGTTTCAAATTTTATGTCCTCCTAAAAAGTATTTTTCTGCATTATAGTAACAAATATCTTTGAGTAGTCTGTTTAGCATATCTTCATCATCTGGATATTCTCCATCCTCTACCCACTTACCTATTAAAGAGCACAAGATGCGTCTAAAGTAGTCATGACGAGCATAAGAAGTAAAACTTCTTGAGTCTGTTAACATGCCGTTAAACAAGCCCAAGCCAGAAGTGTTGGCGAATATCTTTAGTTGCTCTTCTATGCCGTCTCTGTGGTCCATAAACCACCATGCTGCACCAAGTTGCATCTTTCCTCTAATCTCTCCTGCAAAGTCTCCTAGCATTGTTGCCAAGGTGTAATATGAGGTTGGATTGAGTGTGTATACTATTGTCTTTGGTGTACCACTATTCTCTTCAATTTTATTGAAGAGCTTGCCACCAGATACTATGTCTAAAGTATTTCCTAGGCTATCTATTCCTGTATCTGGACCAATTTGAGCAAATCTAACTTTGTTCTGGTTGCGTAGTACTCCTGCATGTATTTGCATTACTAAGTTGTTTACTTTACATAATCTTGCTATCTCGCAGAGCATTACGAATACATATTCCTTTCTCTCTTCGCAAGTTAACTCTTCTCCAGCAATTGCTTTTTTAAAAGCAACATCTGCAATTTCTAAGTCTCCTTCTGCCTTTGGGAAGTCTGCAAAAGATAGGTCTACAGCTACACAGCCATGTTCAACAAAGAAGTTAAGTCTTCTCTCTAACGCTGTTATAAGCTCTGAGAGGTCTGCTATTCTCATTCCTGCTGCATTTCCAAGTTTTCCTATATAGGATGCAAAATCTTCCTTCTGGATGCCTAATACTCTGTCTAGCCTAAAACAAGGTAATACCTTAAAAGGTATATCCTCTGTTGCAAGAAGTTCGTGATAGTCTAATTTGTCTATTGGGTCATCTGTGGTTACTATAACTTTAACCTTGGATTGAATGATTAAGTTTCTAGCACAGAAACCACCTTCTTTCATCATCTCCATAGTATCTTCCCAGATAACTGGTGCAGAGTTTCGAGATAAAGGTGTATCAATATCAAAATACTGCTTTAATTCTATGTGTGCCCAATGATATACAGGATTGCCAATGAAGTCTGGCATAATGGATGCAAATTGTAAGAACTTCTCATATGGATCTGCATCTCCAGTTATATACTTCTCATCTATTCCTGCATTACGCATTATTCTCCATTTATAATGGTCTGCCTCTAACCATAATTCGGTTAGGTTATAGAATGTCTTGTTTTCATAAATTTCTTTTGGGCTTAAATGACAATGATAATCCAAAATAGGCATGTCTCTTATGACTTCGTATAATTCTTTTGCCTTTTCATTGGTTAATAAGAATGAATCATCGTTAAACATAACACGTTCCTCCATTAGAAATATTATATACTAAAAAATAAAAAATTAAAAGACTCCAAAATGAAGTCTTTTAAAATCTTAATTTTGCGACTATTTTAAAGCTTTATGTTGCTAAATAATTGAGCAAATTCGCTGTTTACTCTGTAGAATGCAACTGGTTGTCCAAGTGGTGCATCTATTAAATACTTTGCCTCACCTTTATACTCTTTGTTGGTGAAGAATTGTTTCCAATCTCCCAAAGGGAGATTAACTTCTCTAGCAACATCTCCTCTCTCTATTACAGGACATACATAGACATCACTTCCAAGCAGATAACTATATGGATCTTTGCGTTTAGTGAAGTCATTCTCTTCATAGAAATCTGGTCTCATTGCAGGAATTCCTTCATATGCTTCTTCTGCAACCTTTTTGAGATATGGAGCCAACGCCACATGAACATTTGTTAATTTCACTGTATATGGAAGGATAACATCATCATATGGTTGGGCATTTGCTTCTGGTCTAATGGTTTCGTGAGAACGCATTGTCATGGAGAATGTATTCATTTCCATCCAACGGACAAATAGCTCTGGATCTCTTACTAACTTGTTGAAGCTTATGAAACCTCCAATATCACTATGTACAAGTGTCATACCACTAAATCCAAGATTAAATGAGGCTGGAATTGTACAAGCCATACCATAATCTTTAGAGAAATCTGTGTGTTGGTCTCCGTTCCACATCATTGTTGTATACTTTTGAGAAGCGTTGTATGCAGATCTAGTATAGAAGAATACTTCTTTGCCTCTTTCGTGTGAATCTACTGCTTCTCTATTCAGTCTTGCCCAAATTGTTGGCCATTCATTATGTAGAACTTCTGGATCTCCGTCATGAAGCACACTATCCGTTGGGAGATATTCTCCAAAGTCTGCCATATATCCATCTATACCCAAATCTAACATATTCTTCTTAATTAATATCTCTTTGAGATATTTGACCATCTCTGGATTGGTTAAATCCATCATACCGGCATCAAATGTTGTAGACTTAACATGATATACTTCGCCTTTTTTATTCAAAATAAGCCAACCTTTGTCTTTGCAGTAATTGTATAATGGTCCATCTTTTACTAGATATGGGTTTATATATCCCAAGAAACGAATACCTCTTCCCTTTAGGGAATCAATCCTTTCTTTTAGGTTTGGATATAGTGCTTCATCTACTTCCCAATTCCAATATACTTGCTTTCCAGCCGCTGTAATCTTCTTTCCACTCCAGTCTTGACACCATACGCCAGAAACCTTTGCACCCGCATCTATTAGCTTATTAGCCATTTCTTCGGCTCTGTCTATACCGCCTTGTACACCGAGAATTAAGCCGTTGTATACCCAATCTGGAATACGTTCATTATTTGGTATATCTTTTGCGAGTATTGTACCTATTTCCTTGAAGTCTTTGCCCATTACATAAAGCATAGACTTTGGACACTCTGCATAACGGAATATGTTTCTAGTCTTTTCCTTGAATTCTTGATATCCGTATTTAGAGGTCTCAAAACGAATAGCATATTTCTCACTAGACACAAATGTTGTCATAGGAGCATATGTATCTATATAGAAATGACCTTTCTCTTTATATGGCATAAATCCTAATAATGTTTTTTGAATAATTGGCCAGATAACAATATGCTCAGAAACACAGTTCTTTACTCTCTCATTTCTAAGGTTCAATTGACGGTATTGTTCACCACCACCAAATATGGCTTCTGTAGGATATCCAACGGTGTGGAATTCCCATGCATATTCTGGGTTTGGAGTATCAAAAGTAAACCTAATTGAGCAATCGTCAACTTTTATTGTTTTTACCTTAATCGATACTTCATCGTGATAAAATGTAATGATTAACTCATCGTTTAGCTTCTTTTCAATTTCATAGTATGTTAGAGGAATTCTCTTTTTTATCTTCTCTTTTACTTGGAAATTTCCATGAAAAGTTGAATAGTTATAATTGGCTTTTACAGCCGTAATAAATGGGTTTTCCTTGGTATGTGTTAGTATGGTTTTACCATTAAAAACTAACTCAAGTTCATTCTCTTTTACAATTAAATTCATATCAAATCCCCCTGATTATTTTTGTTCTTCCTCTATCTTTTCTGGGTCTTCTATTCCCAATGTTTCTTCTATCTCTGCCATCTCATCTTGTGCCAATTCATCCTTATAAGATACCTCTCCTTCGTTTGGAATAGTATCTAGATGATAGCTTGTATGGGCTATAATATTTCTATGTTTCTTAACCTTAATATGTACAACAACTATTGCACCACCAACTAACATTACAGCAATTCCTACACCTTGTAACCAAGTTATAGTATCTTTGTAAATAATTAGACCGAATATCAGACTAATTATAGGAATGAACAATAATGCAAGCTTAACCTTCCATACAGCCATTCTAGAAAGATTGGTGTAATAGAAGATATAGATGCAAGTTTGTGCAAGACCACCAGCAAGGGCAATTAAGAAGATTGGATATGTTGCCTCTAAATTCTTCATAAGTCTGAAGTCCTGGCTTATAAATGTTGCTAGTGTAAATAGTACAAGAACAACGAAGTTGTTATAGAATGCAATAATGTCCGAACTTGTACCATATTTTGTTCTTACATGCTTAATTAAGAAAGCATCTATTGTTACAGATAATGCACTTGCTATGAAGAATAGGTCATACCAGTTGAATTGGAAGTCTTTACTTCCAACACCAAGCACTAATACTACACCACCAAGCATTATTAAAGATCCTACCCACTCATTTAAGTGTAATTTTTGTTTAAATACTATTATGGTTATTAAATTTGCCATAATAATATCTGTCTTTAACAATACTGTTCCTGTACTAATTGAACCATGTTTTAGTCCTATATTAGCAAATGCATCTGTTGTGAACCCTAATACACCTATAAGCAATAGAAGCCAGGTAACTTTTCCTTGCTTGAAAAGGTCTCTAACCTCCTTCTTTATTAAGATATAGGCAACCAAGAATACTAATGCAGATGCTCTTAGTATCATTCCTGTAACGAATGCAGAGCCTGTTTTGGCTATCATCCAGTTTGAGCATATATAATATGCTGCCCAAACTACATCCATTAGGACGATGTCTATAACTTTTTTAGCTTTAAAGTGTAAAAAGTCCATTATCTTATAACATTTCTATTCCCAATAATCTTGCGAATATCTCAAATGCCTTTGTGAAATCTCCATATACCATAGATACATGGTGTGCAACTCCAGCGTATACAACTCTATCTAATACATCTTTCATTGGATGCTCGAATTTAACCTTTGCATATGTTCCAGCTAAAATCTTGTCCATTGGAAGTGCTGTACCTTTTTCTTGGAAGAGTCTGTATTTACCATTGATACTATCTAATCTTGCCATATTCATAGCACCAGACTTCATTACAAAGCCTGCAGTAACACCTTTACCACCTGCAAAGTATGAATCTAAGGTTGGTGTGCAAACGCCGTCACAGAGAGAACAGGCTGCTACACCATCATGCCACATGAGTGCTGTACCTTCTTCAAGATTTACTTGTGAAAGATCTGCCATAAATGGAGTAATAGCACCTGCTGCTTGGTGACATAACATTGTTAAACCACAATCTATATCTCCTTCGCAAGCAAGAATATAACCTTCATCTTGTAATAAAGACATTGCTGCACATGGAGAAATACCAAATCCTGCAGCAAATTCTGGCCAACATCTAATTGCCATAATCTTAATGTTCTTATCTGTCATGAAGTTCTTGAGTTTAGAAGCAAGTGTTGCAACTTTTTTAACTTGTGTTTCATTAACAGCTTTTAAATCAAAGATTTTCTTAATCTTTGCTTCATAGAATGCTATTGCATCTTCGCTTTCCTTATAAGACCATATATCGTTTAATTCGTAATGGTTTACTAAACATCCAAACTTCTTATATGTTGCAAGTTCATCTATGCCAACATTGAAGAATCCGTCTGCTCTGTATCCAATGATACCAACATTTGCACTTTTAAGTGCAACCATCATACGAATAGCATCTAACCAATTCTCATCAATCTTATCTGAAACAGTATATGTGAAGTCTGAATATCCTGCTTTTGTAAGGTTGCTTGCATTAAGGTTTACACCACATACTGAATTTAGACGGATTTTGCCACCATTGTATGGAAGTTCTGGAAGTCCCCAGAGTAATAATGGTTTATTGCAAATCTTCTTGATTTCAAGTACTAAATGTCCAAGATGGAATGTACCAGAAATAACTGCAATTGCATCTACTAGGTTTGAAGCAAAGAACTTACCTGTTTCTATAGCCTCATCTTGTGTCATGATAATCTTTTCTACAGCACATAATTCAAGGTTCTCTATCTTGGATAAATCTTTCTTAATATCTTCATATAGAGATGCTGCTGCATTGAAGTCAAATGTGTTTCTAGTTAAACATACTACACCGAGTTTAATTTTTTGTTTCATAATTTATACCTCTAATATTTTATTCATTATAATGTCTTTAGCACCTGCAAAAGCCTTTATACTTTCTCCATCTGCAACTCTGGATATGTCACAATCTGCTTTAAGACCTAATTCTCTTACTCTTTCTATAACCAAATTATAGAGCTTATCATTGTTGAATAGTCCACCAGTAACAATTATGTGTTTTGGATCTATAATTGTGGATGTATTTGCTATTGCAAGAACCAAATATTGGATTGCATCTTCAAGGATTTCGATTGCATTTTTATCTGTGCCATATTTATCATATATTTTCGAAACAGATAGTTTATTGTTCGTTTTTGTATAGTACAAGTCCTCAATGTGCCATTCTGCTGTATATGC
>CAMZEU010000006.1 GCA_947305865.1 uncultured Clostridia bacterium | reverse complement strand
AATTCGCTGGTGCTGGATTCAATTTCTTATTTGCAATTATTGTTATTTCAATATATTTTGCAACATACGGACAATTCCTTCCAAAAGTAACAAATGTTCATGATTTAGAAGGTGCTCCAGCAACATTCCAAGATGGAGATGTAATACTTAGAATTAATAACAAACAAGTAAATATTTTACTTGCAGATGACATAAACAACTTATTTAACAAGGTTGAAGATAGTGGAACATTTAAAGTCTTAAGAGATGGAAAAGATGTAACTATCACAGCATCAAAAGGTTATTACAAACCATTTAATGATACAGATGTAGTAATCCAATTAGATGACAAGGAATTAGAAGAAAGTGAAAAGTTCACCTTTGGTGAATTAGATGCTCATATAACAGATACAGACCAACATATCGTAGTATGTGAAGAAGATGGAATACCTGTTGCAGCATATGTAAGTAAGGTAAGTTCAGATACTGGAAATGTAAGTACCACAGGTTACTATTCATATGGTTTCGGTATTACAAGAACAATAGTTGCTCAAAAACTTTCATATGACAAAGCACTTGGTAGAGCATTTGGATTCTGTTTCTTTGTAGTATTTAAGATATTGGCAACACTTGGTGCATTAATTACAGGAAAACTTGGCGCAACAGCTGTAGGTGGAACAATTACAACCATTAAAATTATGGCTGAAGGCACACAACTTGGTGGATTTAGTTATCTACTTTATATTATTTCAATAATATCTGCAAACCTTGCAGTATTTAACTTACTACCAATTCCTGCACTAGATGGATCTAGAATGGTGTTTACAACAATAGAGTGGATTTTTAGAAAACCAGTACCGAGAAAAATAGAAGCAATAATACATACAGTAGGTCTAGTTATATTAGTTGCTTTGGCTGTTTTCTTTGATATATTCCACTTGGTATCAGGTTAGAGGTGTTATGGGAAGAAGAATTACTCGCAATTTCAATATAGGAAGCGTAGGAATAGGAAGCAATTATCCTATTTCAATTCAATCTATGTTAAAAACAAAGAACACAGATGTGGATGCTTGCTTAACGCAAATCAAGGAACTTGAAGAGGTTCATTGTGATTTAATTAGAGTTTCAGTTCCAGATGATAAGAGTTTAGAAACATTCGTAACATTGCAAAAGAATACTAATATACCTCTAATTGCAGATATTCATTATAGTTATGAACTCGCATATAAAGTTCTAGAAGCAGGTGCAAAGAAAATAAGAATGAATCCAGGCAATATGCCAGACTTTTCTAAAATAGATAAGCTTGTTTCAGAACTCAAAAATAATCATGCTTGCATAAGAATTGGTGTCAATGCTGGATCTATAAATAAAAGCTATGAAAATCAAAGTGAAGTGGATAAAATTGTTAACTCTACAATGGATTGTTTATCTGTCTTTGAAAACCTTGGTTTTCATGATATAGTTTTAGGGCTTAAATCTTCTAACATCCAAACGACAATAGAATGCAACGAAAAAATTGCTAAAATATGCGATTATCCTATGCACATTGGCCTAACAGAATCTGGTCCATTAAGAGAAGGATTGGTTAAGTCCAGTATTGCTATCTCTAGACTGCTTGAACAAGGCATAGGAGACACTGTACGTGTATCCTTGTCTAATTCTCCAGTTGAAGAAGTAATTGCTGCTAAGACGATATTAAAGAGCCTAGGTCTTAGAAATGATGTTCCAGAACTTGTTTCTTGTCCAACTTGTGCCAGAACAAAGATAAATGTACCACTTCTTTCCGAGAAAATTGAGAAAGAATTAGCGAAAATCAACAAAAATATAAAGATCGCGGTCATGGGATGTCCCATAAATGGGATTGATGAAGGAAAAGGCGCAGATTTAGGTATCGCTGGTGGAGAAAAAGAGTCTATAATATTTGTGAAAGGCAAACAAGTTGCCAGAATTAGTAATGAAAATTTGGTAGAAGAGTTTATGAAATATGTGAATAACTACCTTAAGGAAGAATAATGAGTATTAAGTTTGTAGAAGAATTTGAAAGATTAGCTAATGGGAAATTCCCAATGATTAAATTCCAATCAGCTGATTATATAAGAAAAACTGAAGGTGATACTGAACTAGAAATTAAGTTCATGATTTCACCAATTGATATAAAGAACTTCACAGAAGACCAAAAGCAAGAAGTGGAGTCTATTGTATCTAAAATTGTTACTAATGGACTAAAAGTAAATGTTTCTTATGTTAAGGCTTTCGCAGATGAAAAAGTTGTAAAAAATAAAATAATTGAATTTTTAAATTCAAACAACTCAATTTTACTTAAAGAAATATCCGATGATAACCTTAAAATAAGTGTAGATGAACAAAATATTATTATTGATTTCACATTTGATACACCTATTTATTTAATGGTAAGCAGCATTCAATTCTTAGATCCATTCAAAGATTATTTAGATATGAACTTTATACAAAACATTATCATTAATATTACAGAAAAGAAAGGAATGAAAGTATCCGAGTATACTCCAAGACTTATTCAACAAAGTGATGATGTTGGTTTAATCACAGTAAATAACTTTAGCATGGTATATGGAAAAAGAGGTATAAAAGGCATTGCTGAAATGCCAACTTATATCGTAAATGCAAGCTCAAGAGCAGGTCAAAATTGTGTTCTTTGTGGCAAGGTTTCAGAGTTCTTAATTAAAGAGTATAAGAACAAAAAGTATGATTCTAACAACCCCAAATCAGGTCCAGAGATGAAAAAACTCGTCTCGTTTAACATCAATGATACAACAGGAAGAATTAATTGTGTAATATTCCCAGAAGAGAAAGATATTATTTGTTTCTCACTAATTCATGATGGAGATGAAGTTCTTGTTAAAGGCCAAGTTCAAGATGACATGATGAATAAGGGAAAGGTTAAGGCTATGGTAGATGCAATTGGAAGATGTGATATAGATTATTCTTCCATCAAGTATAAAAAGACAAAAGATTTACCACTTGAATATCAAACTGTATCTCCACAACCATATAACGATCCAGTATTTACAGTTGCATCTTTATCATTATTAGATGACCAAGATGTTGAAGTTCCAAGCCTGTTAAAAGATAAAACTTATGTTATTTTTGACTTAGAAACTACAGGATTAGACACAACTAAAGACGAAATTATAGAAATTGGTGCATGCAAGATGGTTAATGGTTTAGTTACAGAAACTTTCCAAACACTTGTAAAGCCATCAAAACCTATCCCACCACAAATTAGTGAAATCACACATATTACAAATGATATGGTTCAATATTGTCCACCAATATCAAAGATATTGCCAGACTTCTTATTGTTCTGTAAAGACTATACATTAGTAGGCCATAATATTGGTTCTTTCGATTTTCCATTTGTAGAAAATATTGCTAGAAAGTATTCATATAAGTTTAACAACGAAACATTTGACACCATCGTAAAAGCTAAAGAATTACTTCCTAACAGAAAGGGATATAGATTAACTGAATTATCTGCAGACTATCACATCTCACATAATGATGCACATAGAGCACTTGCAGACGTCCTTGCAACAGCTGAAGTATTAAAGATTTTGGCTGTCGAAATGGATAAAAGATAAATAATAATTATAATATTATATAATTTTAGTTGCTTATTTTAAAAATAAACATTAAAATACACACATCATGAATATGTAATTCTTGAGTGAGCCGGAAACGACTCACTCTTGTTATATAAAAAAAGGACAAAGAAAAATGAAAGAAACATATAGCACACAATTTCCAATTAGAGAAGACGTTAGAGTAAGCGTTAATGAGGTTATTTGCAGAATAGCAGAAACCAACGGATATGAAGTAGTTGAAATAAAATATTTCAAAGAATACAAACATCCATCATTAACTATCTTTGTTTGGAAGAAAGGTGGAATACAAATTGATGACTTAGAAGTACTACATAATGCAGTTAGTGATGAACTAGATTTGTATGAGGCAGACTTCCCATCAGAGTATCAACTCAATATCTCATCTCCAGGTTTAGATAGACCAATCGTAGATGACGATGACTACAGAAGAAATCTTGGAGAAGTAATTGAGATCTTCTACGAAGAAAATGGCAAAAAAGAAAAAATCCACGGAGAATTAAAAGCATATACAAGTGATGATGTAACAATTATCGGTGGTAAAAATAAAAAAGAAATAACAATAAATAAAACAAAAATAAATAAGGTACTTCCGTACATTGAGTTTTAGAGGAGGAAAACAATGGCAAGAAGAAAGAAAGCAGAAGTAAAGCAAGAACCAATGCTTGATGTAAAAGCAATGTTCGAAGCAATCAACGAAATCGAAAGAGATTACAGAATCGATCAAGAAAAGATGAAAGAAATCCTTGCATCCAGTTTCCAAGCTGCATACAAGAAAGACAAAGGCGAATCTGTACAAATCGCAATCGTTATGAACGAAACAAAACAAACTCTCTCAGTTTATTCCTACAGAGATGTAGTAGATAACGTTGAAGATGAGGAAAAGCAAATCCTTTTGGAAGAAGCAAATGAAAAGGGTGCTAAAATGGATCCACCAAAAGAATATAAAGTTGGTGATGTATTATTAGAAGAAATCCACCCAGAAACATTCTCAAGAAGTGCTTCTACAGTTGCAAAGCAACTGATACTCTCAAAGATTCTCGAAACAAGAAATCAATATGTTCTTAATGAGATGTCTAATAAGAAAGGAACTATCATGAATTCTGTTATCAGAAGAAAAGAAGGTCCAGCAGTTTATGTAGATTTCCCAGAACAACAAGTTGAGGGTATTTTATTACCAGGAGACCAAATCAAGAGCGAAAGATACAATGTTGGTGATGTTCTCAAAGTTTATATCAAGAACATTAAGGAATCCACATCCAATAACCGTGGTTCACAAATCTTCGTTTCAAGATCAGCAGCTGGATATGTTAGAGCATTAATGATGACAGAAATTCCAGAAATCAGAGTTGGATTAGTAAAGATTGTTAATATAGTTCGTGAAGGTGGCGGTAGAACAAAGATAGCTGTTTCTTCAGATGATCCTAATATCGATCCTGTTTCAGCATGTATTGGACCAAAAGGTGTTCGTATTAACGAAATCGTTTCCGATATCGGTGGCGAAAAAGTTGATATCATCGAATACAGTGAAGATCCAAACGAATATATTTTCAGAGCACTATCACCAGCTCAACCTTTGGTTGTTTCTGTTGATCCAGATGCAAAGACAGCAAAAGTTATCGTAGCAGATGAAAAACTTTCTCTTGCTATTGGTAGAAATGGACAAAATGCAAGACTTGCAGCTAAATTAACAGGTTACAAGATTGATGTTAAACCATTCTCATCTACATTAGAAAACAAAGAGGAAGACAAGGGAGAATAATATTAATTAATGAGGAACCAAGCCTTTACAAGACAATGTTGTGCATGCAGATGCCACAAAAATAAAAATGAATTAATCCGTCTTACAATACAAGATGAAATTGTTGTAATAGACAGAGAATTCAAGATGGAAGGTAGAGGCGTATACATTTGCAAAGATTTGAATTGTGTAAAGATTGCAAAGAAGAAGAACATTATTAATAGAGCTCTTAAAATAAACAATAATCTAGATATTTATGACATAGTCATAAAAGAGATAACAAATGAATAGAAGAAAAATCGAAACTTTAATAGGATTTGCCATTAAATCTAGAAAAATAGTTTTTGGCGAAGACCAAATTAAAACATTAACTAAGGAAGCATTAGTTATTATAGATAGTTCTTCATCAGACAAGTACAAAGAAAGAGTAAGAAGATTTGCTAAATCAAATGATGTAATAGAAATCGAAGATTTACCATCTTTAACTCACAGACCAAATGTTCATTCGCTTGCAATACTAGATGTAAATCTTGCAAAGGGAATTAAAGAAGACTTACAGAATTAATAGGAGAAACAAATGGCAGAAAATAATAACAATAATAAATTTTCACCAAATGATATTCAAAACACTCTAACAAAGTTAGAGGAGTTAATGGATAGAATTAGCCTAGCTAAGGATAAACTTAAGGTTATCAAAGATAAGTATGATGCCAAAGAAGCTGAATTAATAGCTAAGAAAGAGGCTGAACAAGCTGCTGAAGCAGAAGCTTATCAAAAGGCTATTGAAGAATTTAAGGCTAAGCAAGAAGCAGAGGCAAAGGCAGCTGAAGAAGCAAGATTAAAGGCTGAACAAGAAGCTGCACAAAAGGCCAAAGAGGAAGAAGCTGCAGCAAAGGCAGCTGAAGAAGCCAAGGTCGAAGAACCAGCTCCTGCTCCTGTTGTAGAAGAAAAGAAGGAAGAAACAGTTGAAACAACTGAGCCAACTCAAGAGCCAGAAAAACCAAGTAAAAAACAAAAAGCTGAACCTAAACAAGAGCCTAAAAAAGAAGAACCAAAAGACGAAGTTATTTCTATTGAAGGAAATATTGCTACAGTTAGAACAGCAAATGGCGACATCAAGAGAGTATTTATCTCTCCAAAGCCAGAGCCAAAGCCAGAAAAGCCAGACAAATCCAAACCAGCTACCACAATTACTAAAGTATTTGGAAAGGATGATGGAAAGAGACAACAAAGAGGTCAAGGTACAGATAAGGGTCCAAGACCACAACAACCACAAAGACCTGGCCAAGCAGCTGCTCCAGTAAATTATCCTCCAAAGATAGAAGAAACAAAGAAGGGTAAGAAGAATAAGTTCAGTGGAGATGAAAAGACAGTTAAATCCGAAAAAGAAAAACTTAGAAAAGGTTATGTTGTAGATACAAAACATCGTGGAAACTACGATGGCTATGACGACGAAGATGAAAACGGATACGTAAGACAAAGAAAGGTTAAACACCAATCCGAATCAGTTGCACAAAAAGCAGACAATACTCCTCAAAGCTGCGTAATTACAACTGAAATCGTTCCAATGAAGACTCTTTGTTCTAAGACAGGTATTCCTGCAACAGAAATCATTAAGAAGTTATTCATGCTTGGTATTATTAAGACAATTAATGACAATATAGATATTGAAACAGCACAATTAATTGCAACAGAATTCAATATTAATATTGAATATAAGCCAGAGATAACAACAGAATCTGTGCTTTCATCACAACAAGAGAATGATGATATTGAAGAATTAGATAAGCTTCAACCACGTCCTCCAATCATCACTGTAATGGGTCACGTAGACCATGGTAAGACTTCATTGTTAGACTACATTAGAAAAGCTAACGTAGCAAGCAAGGAAGCAGGTGGTATTACACAAGCAATTGGTGCTTACACAGTAAAAGTAGACGACAAACTCGTTACATTTATTGATACTCCAGGTCACGAAGCATTCACAGCAATGAGAGCAAGAGGTAGCCAAGTAACAGATATAGCAATTCTTGTTGTAGCTGCAGACGACGGTATAATGCCTCAAACAATAGAATCTATTAACCATGCAAAGAATGCAGGTGTAAGAATGATTGTTGCTCTTAATAAGATGGATAGACCAGGTGCAAATCCAGATAGAGTATTACAACAACTTGCTCAACACGAAGTACAACCAGCTGAATGGGGTGGCGAAGTTCCAGTAGTTAGAGTATCAGCTAAGACTGGTTTTGGTATTGATGAATTACTTGAAACAGTTACACTCGTTGCAGAAGATATGAATCTTGAAGCAAACCCAGACAGAAAAGCAAGTGGTACTATTATTGAATCTAGATTGGATAAAGGTAAAGGTCCTATCGCTACAATTCTTGTACAAAAAGGAACTCTTAAGGTTGGAGATGTAGTTGTAGCAGGAACATGTTATGGAAAGATTAGATCCATGACAGACGACAAGAACAAAGCTGTTAAGACAGCTGGACCAAGTATTCCAGTATCTGTATCAGGTTTTGTTGAAGTTCCAGCAGCTGGAGACCAAATCATAGTTGTTCAAAATGATAAATTCGCTAAAGACTTAATCGAAGAAAGAAAGAATAAGCTCAACAAAGAAGCACAAAATGCTGGCGCAACATCTCTTGCAGATATCTTTGCAAAGATTAAAGCAGGTGAGTTAAAGAGCTTGAAACTTATTGTAAAAGCAGACGTACAAGGTTCTGTAGAAGCAGTATGTAATTCATTACAACCTCTTGGAAACGAAGAAGTTAAAGTTGAAATTATCCATAAAGCAGTTGGTGCTGTAACAGATAATGATATCAATCTCGCTCTCACAGCAAAGGCAATCATTATTGGATTCAACCTCGGTATTACCGAAGCACAAAAGAATGCTGCAGCTAAGATTGGTGTTGAAATTAAGAGTTACAACGTTATTTATGATGCAATTAATGATGTTAAGTTCGCAGTTAAAGGAATGGTTGCACCTAAGTATAGAGAAGTTGTTAACGGCCAAGCAGAAGTTAGACAAATCTTCAACATCACTGGTGCTGGTGTTATTGCAGGTTCTCACGTTATTAACGGTATTATCACAAGAGGCAGCAAGGCAAGAGTATTAAGAGGTGATGAAGTCATTGTTAATACAAAGATTGATTCCTTAAAGCATAACAAAGATGATGTTAAAGAAATTAAAGAAGGTTGGGATTGTGGTATTCAATTACATAACTTTGAAGACATCTTAGTTGGAGACATCATTGAATCATACTCAGAAGAGGAAATAGTAGACTAATATGAACGTAAAAGTAGATAGAATTAATTCAGAATTACAAAGACAGATTTCTATAATAATATCTGAAGATATTAAAGATCCAAGAATTGGAACTGCTATTATTAGTGTAACCAAAGTTAAGACTACTCCAGATTTGAAGTATGCCAAGGTATACATTAGCGTTTATACAAAAGACAATAACAAGGAGCAACAAAAAGAATCTTTTGACACAGTTGTTCGTTCTGCATTGTATATTCGTAATGCATTAAAGACTAGGGTCAAGATTAGAAATATTCCAGAACTCAATTTCGTACTAGATACAGTAGAGGAAGAAGGTTCAAGAATAGACGAGATACTTAGAGGTTTAAATATACCTCCAGCGGATGAGGATAATAAATAATGGATAAGAAACAACCAATATTTAAGACAGCAGAAAGCTATCAAAAAGAGAGAATGTTTGTCATCAAGAAAGAGATAGACAAAGCTGAAACCATTTCTATCTTTATCCATGTCAATCCAGATGGAGATTGTATAGGTAGTGGTCTTGCATTATGCAGACAACTTGTTAAGATGGGAAAGACCTCTTTTGTATATTGTGATGACGAAATTCCAGACAAATTCAATTATCTTCCTTACTTGGATTACATTAAAAAAACTAGTGAACACCAAGGCAAGGCAGATTTGGCAATTTCTGTAGATATCGCATCTTTGGATAGAATGGGTGGTGGAATATCTCCATATATGTCTGCAAAGAAACAAATCATGATAGACCATCATGTATCTCGTGGTAAGTTTGCAGATATAGCATTAATAGATGCTCATGCAGCTGCTTGTGGAGAAATAATCTTCAAATTCGTCCAATATCTTAGAGGATTAGATGATGAAATAGCAGCCATGTTATTCACAGCAATAATTACAGATACAGGTTGCTTCCAATTCTCAAACACAACAAATGAAACTCTTTCTATTGTACAAGAGTTAAGAAAATTCAAACTTGATCCACAAGAGATTATCTACAATGCTTTCTCAAGCATAGGTATGAATGTATTTAATCTTAAGCAAAGAGTATTAAACAAAGTTAAGTTCTATGACAATAATACCATAGGTATTATAACATACAGAAAAGAAGACTTTGAAGCAACTGGAACAAACCAAATGCATACAGAAGGAATTATCTCATCTGTTAGAAACATCATGGGAATTAAAGTTGCAGTTTCCATTTGCGAAACAGAAAACCTTTCTTGGAAGATTAGTTTCAGAGGTGTTGGAGATATAGACGTATCTGCAATGGCAGCTGTATTCGGTGGTGGTGGACACAAAGGAGCATCTGGATGCAGAATCTCTGGATACTATGAAGATGTCCTAGAAAGAATACTAAAAGTTGTTAGAGATTACATGTAATGGAATTAAACGGGTTCGTAAATGTATATAAACCAAGAGGTATGACCTCAAATAATGCCGTTGTAAAGGTAAGAGGGATATATAAAAGATATACTGGAAACAAGAATATCAAGGTCGGACATTGCGGAACTCTAGATCCAAACGTAGATGGAGTATTACTAATTGCAATAGGGAAAGCAGCTAGATTATTCCAAATACTTGGTGGAAAAACAAAGATATATGTTGCTCAGTTCACCTTTGGTGAAACAACTGCAACTCTAGATACAGAAGGCGAGATAACTGAAAAAGGTGGAAAGATTCCAACTAAAGAAGAAATCTTAAAAGCCATTCCTCAGTTTGAAGGTGAGATAGACCAAGTACCACCAGGACTTTCTGCAATAAACATAAATGGTGTTAAAGCATACAAGCTAGTAAGACACGGACAAACACCAGACATACCAAGTAGAAAAGTTTATATAGAATATATAAAACTACTTGAACAAATAAACGAAAACACATATTCATTTGAAATCAAGTGTGCAGGTGGAACTTATATAAGATCACTTGCAAGAGATTTCGCCAAGGCATTAGGAACAATTGGATATATGTCCGATTTAAAGAGAACTAAAGTAGGAGAGTTTGATATTTCTGAAACAGCAACCTTTGATGAACTTAATGCTGAGCCTGGCAAATATGTTATAAGTGTAGATGATGCCATGAAGAGATTTGATATTCCTCAGGTTGAACTTCCAGAAGAAATAGCAACTCATTGCTTAAATGGAATACCAGAGAAATGCGATAATCTTCCAGATGGATTATTCTTAGTAAGATATCAAGGTTACCTTATATCCTTAGGATATAAAAGTGAAGATGGAAAACTAGTATTAAAGGAAAGAGTAAGATGAACGTTCTTAAATTTGAAACTAAATATGACAAACCACTAGTATTAGCACTAGGATTTTTCGATTGTCTTCATATTGGACACAAAGCTTTACTAGACGAATGCAAAGCAATTGCAAAAGAAAAGGGCTATGAGACAGCACTTTTGACCTTTGGCAACGATATAAACATCACATTTGGAACAAAAGAAAGACAAATCTACACAATTAAAGAGAGAATAGAAGCTGCACAAAACTATGGTATGGACAATATGATAGTAGCAACTATGGATCCTTTGTTTGCATCTTTACCTGGAAACATCTTCCTAGATAGACTTGCAAGAACATTCAATATTAGATGTATCGTTGTAGGAAAGGATTATAGATGTGGAAGAAATGCAGAATTTGGAATAGAAGAGATAAGAAAATACTTACAAGAGAAACACATAACCTTTAAGGTTATGCCATTTGTATCCAAGAATGGTGGTAAAGTTTCTGCAACCAAGATTAAGACATATATTAAGAATGGAGAGATGGAACTAGTTAATAGTTTATTAACAGAGAACTATTTCATAGTTGGAAAAGTAAACCATGACGAAGGTAGAGGAAGATTCTTAGGATTCCCAACAGCAAATCTCCCATTTGAAAATGATAGACTTAAGTTAAGTGAAGGTGTATATCTCACATCTGTAATCATTAATAAGAATAAATATTATTCCATAACCAATGTGGGCAAAAAGCCAACATTTGGAAACAATAATTACACAATAGAAACAAATTTACTCAATTTCAGTGGAGATTTATATGGTAAAGACATCAAATTAATCTTCTATAAGAAGATAAGGAACATCAAAAAGTTCAAAAATGTCCCAGATCTCCAAAGACAAATAGAGAAAGACAGACAAGAAGCTATAACTTATTTCAATTTATAAGAGGTTAATATGATAAAGTTTGGTCCATCTGGAAATTCAGAATCATTTGCTAGAGAAGGATATAAGCACACAAAGGAAATGCCTGAGTGGCTTTCTAAGCGTAATTTAGAGATATTCGAGTATTCATTCGGTAGAGGTATCTTAATTTCAGCAGAGACCGCTACAGAGCTTGGAAAGATAGCTAAAGCTAACAACATAGAAATCACAGCGCATGCGCCATACTTTATTAACTTTGCAGCTCTTGAACAAGAGAAAATTGAAAATTCATATAATTACATCTTAAATTCTGTCAAAATTGAAAAATGTTTTGGTGGAAACAGAGTAGTTTTCCATTCCGGTGCACAAATGAAACAAGATAGAGATTTTGCTTTTAACAAAGTTAAAGCTGGTGTAGAAAACACAATGCAAAAATTATTAGATGCTGGATATGACGATGTATATATTTGTCCAGAAACAATGGGCAAGCAAGGACAAATCGGAACAGTCCAAGAAGTTATAGATTTATGTAAGATACATAAAAATATTATACCATGTGTAGATTTTGGCCATGTAAATTCCTTATTACAAGGTGCTTTAAAGACAACTGATGACTATAAGAGAATCGTTTTAGATCCAATTATAGACCAATTGGGTTACGAAAAAGCTAGAATCATGCACGTACATTTTTCCAAAATTCAATATGGTGCAAAAGGTGAGATTAAGCACTTAACATTTGAAGACACAGAATATGGTCCAGAATTCGAACCATTAGCTGTTGCTTTAAAAGAATATAAATTAGAACCATATATCTTATCAGAATCAGCAGGAACACAAGCAGAAGATGCAGCTGAGATGAAGAGAATCTTCAATTCATTATAATTTCCATCAAGAAATTTTAAGAAAAAATAGTGAGAGTATAGGAGTAAATTCTCTATTTATAACTATTCGCAAAATACTTCTTTTGCGAAATGAAATAAAAATATTTTTGCTTTTTTAGAGTATTTTATATTTTTTGCTAAAATTCTTTATCCGACCAATTGTTTTCGGTTTTTGAATTATTTTTCGCTTTTTCTTGACTTTTTGATTTGTCAAATATTTACTTTAAAATTTTATTTAATGAATATTCGACAGCTAATTTAACATGTTCATAAGTTAATCCACCTTGAACATATGCTATAAATGGTTCACGAATTGGCGAATCTGCACTTAATTCTATCGAAGCGCCACCAATAAACGTTCCAGCAGCCATAATTACTTGGTCTTGATAACCAGGCATATCCCATGGTTCTAGCGTTACATTTGAGTCAATTGGCGAAATTTCTTGAATTGATCTGCAAAAAGCTATCAAATTGTCTTTATTATTGAATTTTATGCTTGTCACGATATCGTTAGGTTCGTATCCTTGCTTTGGAAGTGTCTCTAATCCGAGTTTAGAATAAGCTCTGGCAAACAAAAGTGAGCCTTTTAGTGCGTTTTTTACAGTAACTGGAGCTAAGAATAAGCCTTGATAAAATGGTAAATAAGATGCTAAATCTGAGCCAATTTCGCTTCCAACACCAGGACAAGTCAATCTTTGAGCAGCTTTTTCAACTAAATCGGACCTTCCAACAACATAACCACCAGTTGGTGCGATGCCACCACCAGGATTTTTGATTAAAGATCCAGCACAAAGCGTTGCTCCAACTTCAATTGGTTCTTTTTCATTAACAAATTCGCCATAACAGTTATCAACAATGATTATAATATCGTTTTTAATGGATTTTACGAACTCACAAATATCTTTGATATTTGCAATTGTTAATGGTTGTTTCCAGCAATATCCACGACTTCTTTGCATAAATATGGCTTTAATGTTCTCCTTTTGGATTTTTTCTTTAATTTCATTATATCTGAAATGTGGATCGCCATTTTCATCAATATCCAAATCAATTGCTTCAAAAGAAACGCCATAATCCTTTAAAGAACCACAGTTTTCGCCTTGAATTACGTCCATTAATGTGTCATAAGGCTCGCCAGTTACAGATAAAATCTTGTCTCCAGCCTTGCAAACTGCGAATAACATTAACGTTAAAGCATGTGTTCCAGACGAAATTAATGGAGAAACTAATGCAGATTCGGCCTTAAAAATGTCTGCAAATACCTTTCCAAGCGTGTCTCTTGAGTCATCTCCGTATCCATAACCAGTAGATCCATTGAAATGTCTGGCTTGAATTTGGTTCTTTTTGAATGCATTTAAGACTTTTTCTTGGTTAAAAAGCGCTATTTCATCAATTCTTGCGAACTGATTATTTAATTCTTGCTCACTTTCTTTAATTATTAATTTTGCTTTATTTTCGGCCATTTTTCTGTATTTTCTCCATTAAAGTATTCTATATTTTTGCGTTTTTTAAATTGTTATCATATTTTGAGCCTTGATCTTATATAAGATAGAGCATCTTCGTAATCTCCAATTTCAACCCAGTGAACGAATGGATATTTTCTAAACCAGGTAAGTTGGCGTTTTGCATAATTTCTAGTGTCTTGCTTAATTTTATCTACAATTTGCTCTAAATTATCTCCGGTATAGTCGATAAATTCACGATATCCAATTGCTTTCATGGAATTATATGTGAAATTATTTACTTTTTTAACCTCATTCAAGAGCCCAAGAGACATCATTTTATCTACTCTTTGGTTAATTCTTTCGTATAATGAAGCTCTTTCAGTGTTAAAAGCAACCATAATTGGATTGATTTCTGGCTTTTTATCCTTAACTTCGCTCCATTTCTTGTTTGTAAGCTCCATTATTTCAAGTGCTCGAACAATTCTTTTGTTATCTGCCAAATGAATTACTGTAGCAGCCTCAGGGTCCATTTTGAGTAATTTGTCATATAAATACTCATTTCCTTTCTCTTTTAGCTCTTGCTCGTATCTAGCACGTACAGTTGCATCCTTTGGTGCTTCGCCAAAACTCATTGGATATAAAAGAGATTCAAAATAAAGTCCAGTTCCACCAACAATTATTGGCAATTTGCCATTTTTAATGGCAATTTCTATCTCTTTTTTTGCATTTTCAGCATATTCGGCAACTGAATAGTCATAATCAAGTGGCACAATATCTACCATCTTAACATTGTATTTATCTCTAATTTCTTTTGGATCTTTTGCTGTGCCAACATCTAAACCCTTGTAAATTTGCATTGAATCACAAGAAATAATTTGAGATTCGAATAAATCTGCAAGATAATACGCAAAATCAGATTTGCCAGACGCAGTAGGTCCAGCAACAAAGATTGGTTCTAGATTTTGACTTGGCACAACTATCTTCATACTATTCTCTTAAATAATTTCTCGATATCCTTTTTAGAGATTGCAACAACCGTTGGTCTGCCATGTGGACATTTTCCCGGTAAATTGCCTTGTTCATCTATTAAAGCTTGTACAACTTGCTTTAATTGAGCTGGACTGAATTCATTTCCACCCTTAATAGCAGCTTTACATGCTTGTTGTGAAATTTTATCTTTTACTATGACTTCCATATTGAGATCTTCATCTGAAATCATATCTTCAAATAAATTTCCCATAAATTTCTTGATATCTATTCCTACCAATATTTCTGGAACTGCATAAAACGTAAATCTAGTTTCTCCTTCTTTTTGTACATCAAAACCCATAGATTCGAGTTTTGGTATAATCTGTACAAAATAATCACTCTCTGTTCCACTCAAATATATCGTGTATGGTACCAATAAAGGTTGAGAATCCATTTTGTCAAGATTCTTTTTGATTTTTTCATATAAAATTCTTTCATGTGCAGCATGTTGATCAATTAAATACGCAATTTCGCCTTGTTCAACTAAAATATATGTATCAAATAGTTGACCAATAATTTCGCCATCAAAAATTGGAGTTGATTCTAAAGAATCATTAGAAATAGAATACTCAAATTTAGAATACTCTGGTGTTTCATTTTGAATAGGATTTTGCGAAAAGTTATCAAAAGAATTTTGAAGAGTAGAATCTAATGAATTTAGATCGTTTTCGGATTGATTTTGCTTAGCTAAATTTGGCAAATAATCTGGTTTTTGTCTAATTTGAACTTGATGCAAAACCGATGTATCAAAAGCTGTTTGTTCAGTTTTAATGCCTTCGGCTTTTTTGCGATATTGTTCTTGCTCAAGAATTCCTTGAGTTGAATTTGCAAAGTTTACAGCAATATCTTTTGCATATTTAATAATGTTATTATTAATTGCATGATAAACTGCACTAAATACTGCTTGTTGGTTAGAAAATCTTACCTCTGCCTTTCTTGGATGTACGTTTACATCTAGTTGATCAAATGGCATTATTATATTCAAAACATAAACCGGATAACATCTCTTCATTAAGAATCCTGAATATCCTTGCTCAACAGCTGTTTGTACAACTTGGCTCTCAACACATCTTCCGTTGATTATAATTGTTTGGTATGTTCTATTTGCTTTTGTGAATTCAATCTTTGAAATAAAGCCATTAATTCTTATTCCATTATAATCTTCATCAATAGGCATCAAACCTTGCATTGTCTTTGCGTCATATACAGAGTATATGGAATCTTCTAAAGTGCCACTTTGTTGCTCAAAAATTTCCTTTCCATCTACTATCAATTTAATAGCGATTTCTGGGTTTGCAAGCATCAATTTTCTTACAATATCTATAACCATATTGGCTTCAGATGAACTCTTTTTTAAGAACTTCAATCTTGCAGGTGTATTGTAGAAAAGGTTTTGAACTTCTATTGTTGTTCCTTGTGAACGAGATGCAAATCCTTCAGATATTACTTCACCACCTTTAAGTGAAATCGTTGAACACTCTCCACTCTTTGTGGCTGTTGTTAAAGTTACTTCCGAAACGGATGCAATGGATGCAAGAGCTTCACCTCTAAAACCTAGTGTGGATAAAACATCTATATCATTAAAATCTTTGATTTTACTTGTTGCATGAGGCGTAAATGCAAGTCTCATATCATCTGGTAAAATACCAGAACCATCATCTGATACAGTTATCTTCTTAATTCCACCTTCAACAATGCTAATCTCAACACTTCTGGAACCAGCATCTATTGCGTTTTCAACTAATTCCTTAACAACTGAGGCAGGTCTTTCTACAACCTCGCCAGCTGCTATCATGTTAAAAACTTCAGGTTTTAATTGGTTAATCTTTCCCATTATTTATCCTCAACTTCTCTCTTCAAATCTTGTAATATTGTGAGAGCTTGTAATGGAGTTATATTGTTTAGATCTAAGTCCTTTAATATATCTCTTATTTTGTCTTGCTCTGGAGTATCGAACAAATTTATTTGTTCAGTCTTAGAATTCTTGCCAGAAACTGAAATTAAAAGTGAGTTTGTATCTCTGTCTTTAGATTCACTTTCAAGCTTCTTCATTATAGTCTTTGCATTATCTACAACTTCCTTCTTTACACCAGCTAAAGATGCAACTTCAATACCGAAACTACGTGAAGCACCACCTCTAACAATCTTGTGTAAGAATATAATTGTGTCTGACGTTTCTCTAACAAGTACTCTGTAATTCTTTACACCTTCCAATCCTTCAAGTTCTGTAAGTTCATGGAAATGTGTTGCAAATAATGTCTTTGCTCTTAAATTCTTTGTTATATATTCAAGAACAGACCAAGCAATGGATAGTCCATCAAATGTAGATGTTCCTCTTCCAATCTCATCTAGTATTAATAATGAATTTGTTGTTGCATAATTCAAAATTGTTGCAACTTCTATCATTTCTACCATAAAGGTAGATTGTCCACCAGAAAGGTCATCACTTGCTCCAATTCTTGTAAATATTCTATCTGTTAAAGCTATCTCTGCACTCTCTGCAGGAACAAAACTTCCAATGTGAGCCATTAAGACTATTAGAGCAACTTGTCTCATGTATGTACTCTTACCAGCCATATTAGGACCAGTTATAACCATAGTTCTATTTTCATCTGAATCTAGTGATGTATCATTTGGAACATATTGGCCTTTCTCTAAAATTTGCTCTACAACTGGATGTCTTCCACCAACGATATTAATACCCTTTACCTTCTTGTTCATTATTGGACGAGAGTATTTATTAGACGCTGCAACCTGTGCTAGAGATAAGATTGAATCAAGTATCCCAATTGCTCTTGCCGTTGTTTGTAGCTCATTAAGGACTTTGTAAAGCATATCTTTGAGTGACTCAAAGATAGAATTTTCTATCTTCATAGCATTTTCATCGGCTGAGAGTATCTTATCCTCTATTTCTTTGAGCTCTGGAGTGATAAATCTTTCACCACCAACGAGTGTTTGCTTTCTAATATAATCTAGTGGTACTTTATCTTTGAATGAATTGCTTACTTCAATGTAATATCCAAAGACTTTGTTGTATCCAACTTTAAGTGTTTTAATACCAGTCTTCTCTTTTTCTGTGTTTTCTAAGTTAAGTAACCAATCTTTTCCAACATTCTTAATGTCTCTTAATTCATCTAATTGCTTTGAATATCCTCTTTGAATGAATCCACCGAGTTTGAAGTTTGCTGGCATATCTCTATCTAATGCTTTTGTGAGTTCTTTGCATTCGTTCTTTAAGATATGAATATTTGCATTGATTTTCTTAATTAAAGAAGAGTCAGATCCAACTAAGCTTGCCTTAATATCTGGGAGTATTGTAAGAGTATCTGCTATAGCTAACAAATCCTTTGGATTTGCATTACCAAATGCAATACGTCCAGCAAGTCTTTCTAGGTCTCTAAATCCAGATAATAATTCTCTTAAATTCTCTCTTACAGGCTTGTTTTCTATGAATAATCCAACTGCATCTAATCTTGCATTGATTTCATTTAAGTCTTGAAGTGGTTGTTCTATCCATCTTCTAATAGTTCTTGCACCAACTGCAGTAACTGTCTTGTCTATGACATTAATTAATGAACCTTGTCTCTTTCCATCTTTTGCTCTAGATGTTAACTCAAGATTACGTCTTGTTGCTTGGTCTAGAATCATGAAGGAATTGTCTTTAATGTATGTAAGTTTATTAATATGAGACATTGCTCTCTTTTGTGTTTGGAATAAATATTCCATCAATCCACCAGAGGCAGAAATTGCACACTTCTTATCCTTACACTCAAAGGCATCTAGTGTTGCAACATTTAAAAGAGCTGTCAATTTCTTAAGAGCGTAGTCATATGCATATGCAAATTCATGATAGCATCTACACTTCATTCCATTGTTTTTAAAGAAATTGAGTTCATAATAAATTCTTGCAAAATGGTCATTGGAAATAACTTCTTCTGGCTTAATTGTTCCTAAAATATCTGAAAGTCTGTCTAAATAGTTGGCACCTTCATATTCATATAAATTGAACTCACCAGTAGAAATATCAGTCCAAGCAATACCAAAAGTTGTGTCATTTGTATATACAGATGCGAGGTAATTAGATGATTTTTCATCTAAGATGTCTTCTTCCATAACGGTTCCTGGAGTTACAACACGAATAACATCTCTTTCAACTAATCCTTTAGCTGTTGCTGGGTCTTCTATTTGTTCACAAATAGCAACTCTGAATCCGTTCTCTATAAGCTTTCTTATATATACATCTACAGCATGGAATGGAACACCACACATAGGTGCTCTTTGTTCTAGTCCACAATCCTTTCCTGTTAAGACTAAGTCTAGAACTCTTGAAGCTGTTTCTGCATCTTCAAAGAACATCTCATAAAAGTCTCCAACTCTGAAGAACATAATACAATCTGGGTATTGTTCCTTCATTTCAAAGTATTTTCTCATCATTGGAGAGATTTTAGACATATCTATATTCATTTCTACCTCACTCCTTCTTGCCAAATAATGATGCAGACTTGGATTGTTCAATTCTTACATTGAAGAATGTTCCTACATCTTCTTTGCTTCCAGCAAAGTTTACAAGTCTTCCACTTTCTGTTCTTCCACAAACCATTCCTTCTAATTTAGGAGCAACATCTTCAGCAAGAACTCTATATACATTACCAACATATTCGTTGGACAACTCTTTTGTAATCTTGTTTTGGAGCTTAATTAACTCTCCAATTCTTCTCTTTTTAATCTCGTATGGAATTTGAACCATACTTGCAGCTGGTGTTCCTTGTCTTGGAGAATAAATGAATGTGAAAGCATTGGAATATCTTACTTGCTCTACTAAATCCATTGTGTCTTGAAAATCTTCCTCTGTTTCCGTAGGAAAACCAACCATAATATCAGATGTAATACCAATATCTGGCATTGCTTTTCTAAGCATTTCTATAAGTGAGAAATATTTCTCTCTTGTGTAATGCCTATTCATGTCTTTTAACACCTTGTTTGAACCAGATTGTACTGGAAGGTGTATGTTATTACATATCTTGCTAGATGAAGCCATAGCCTCAACTACATCCTCAGTTAAGTCTTTTGGATGATTGGTCATGAAACGAAGACGGAAATCATAATCCAGTGCACCAACTTCTTTTAGAAGATTTGCAAAATTAGTGTGTCCATCTTTAATATCGTTTCCATATGAGTTAACGTTTTGGCCTAAAAGTGTTATTTCTTTGTATCCTTCATCCAAACACTTTCTAACTTCATCTACAATAGCATCCATAGGACGAGAAAGTTCTCTTCCTCTTACATATGGAACTATGCAATATGTGCAGAAATTGTTACATCCATATATGATGTTTACCCATGCATTTGGATAAGATGTACGAGTAACTGGTATTGCATCATCCGTTTCAAGATAATCTTGAACCATCTCTTGAGACATATATCTATATCTCTTCTCTTTTTCCTTTTTTCGTGATTCTAACACATTCAAAATGGCTTCTTTGAGTTGATCTAGATTCCTTGTTCCAAGCACAATATCCACATATGGATATTTCTCTTTTAGTATTTTGTCATATCCTTCCTGTTGAGTCATACAACCTACTACAGCAACTATCATATCCTTCTTGTTTTTCTTTTCTGTCTTTACAACTCCAAGATTTCCAAAGATATGTTTCTCTGCAGTATCTCTAATACAGCAAGTATTGAAAACATAAATATCTGGGATATTCTCTCCAGCATCTTTATATCCTAGTTCTTCTAGAATACCAGCTATCTTTTCACTTTCATGGACGTTCATCTGACATCCATAAGTCATTACTTTGTACAACTTTTCCATTATAATATTTCCATTTCATCTAATGCCTTTTGCATTAGTTCTTCTGCATTGTCTATATTCTTCTCTACTTTTTCTACGTAATCTAACTTTGGACGAATTGCTGGTTGCTTTGGAAGGAATATTGTACAACAATCTTCATATGGAAGAATGGATGTTTCAAATGTTCCTATCTTTCTAGCAATTGCCATGATTTCTTCTTTGTCCATACCAATTAAAGGTCTGAATACAGGAGTTGTTGTTACTGCATTTGTACAAGTAATACTTTGTACAGTTTGAGAAGCAACTTGTCCTAGAGATTCACCAGTGATAATAGCACCACACTTTTCTCTCTTTGCAACTTCTGTAGCAATTCTCATCATGAATCTTCTCATAATTGTTATCATGAGTTCAGCTGGACATTTTTCGTGTATTGCAACTTGAATATCTGTGAAGTTTACAACATACATCTTAATACTTGTAGCATATTTAGAAACTATGTTTCTAAGTTCTACGACTTTCTCTTTTGCTTTTTCAGATGTGTATGGTGGTGATGCAAAGTGAATTGCAACTAATTTCATACCTCTCTTTGCCATCATATATGTTGCAACTGGTGAGTCTATTCCACCAGAAATAAGTACTAATCCCTTATCTGAACAACCAACTGGTAATCCACCAGGTCCTGGAATAACACCACAGTATACAAATGCTTTTCCGTTTTCTCTAATATCTACAAAGAACTCAAAATCATGACTTTCTAAGTCTACTTTAAATTCTGGTATTGCTCTTAATATGTCTCCAGCAACAAAAGCAGCAATCTCAGCTGAATTCATCTTCAACTTCTTATCTGCTCTCTTTACTGTAACTCTAAATGTTGGATCTTTCTTGTATGTGCTCTCTACTGTTTCAATAGCAAGTTGAACAAGTGCCTTTCTTATTTCTTCGTAGTTTCCTTCTTCATTTGTTGGAACCTTTTGTCCAATTGAAATTGAATAGACACCAAATACTTTAATAATTCTGTCTACAAGTTCATCCTCTATATCTAGTGCGTAATTTTCAATGAAATATCTTCCTTGAGATTTTGTGAAAGTATACTCTAATCCTTGCAAAGAATCTTTAATATTGTGGATTAATAAACTCTCAAAATAATCCCTGTTTTTTCCTTTTAGGAAAATCTCTCCATATCTAATAATAATTACTCTTTCCATTTTGCTCCTATATTCTGCCAATCCTACAAAGTTCTTCCCACTCTTTTTGGACTGCATTCACAACTTTTTCTATTTCTTCTGGATTATTGAATTCGGATACACTGAATCTAATAATTCCATCTCTGTGGTCTTCATCTAGTTTTAATAATTTCTTGAATCTGCTTTCATGGTGAGATGAACAAGCTGAACCAATACCACATAAAATTCCATATTTTTCTAATGTGTGTAAAAGTACTTCACCTCTAACCTTTGCAAATGCCACAGTTAATATATTTCCACATCCATTTTCTGGAGTTATAATCTTAAGATTATCTATTCTTTCCAATAATGATTTTCTTAATTGCTCTACATATGCAGATGTCTTTGCAATGTTTGCATCAAATCTCTCATTGTTTATCTCCACAGCCTTCTTAAATGCCATTATTAGCGCAGTTGGCTCTGTTCCTGAGCGATAACCCTTCTCTTGACCACCACCGTATATAAGAGGTTTTACGCTTACACCTTTCTTTATATATAAAGCACCAATTCCTTTTGGTCCATGAATCTTATGCCCAGAAATGGAATAAAGGTCTACTCCTAAACTTCTTAAGTTTACAGGTATCTTTTCAAATGCTTGTACACCATCTGAATGGAATAATGCTTTAGGATTTACTCTCTTTACAATACGAACAAGTTTTGCAATATCATTTACAGCACCAGTTTCATTGGATACATGCATAATGGATACTAATTCTGTTTGTGGAGTTACTAATTTTTCAAACTCTTCTATATTTATAGAACCATCTGCATTAATTGGTGCAAATACAACATCATAACCTTGCTCTTTTAATTGGTTTGCAGAATTGTTAATGGCATCATGTTCTCCACCACCAACTATTATTCTGCATCCTTTCTTTTTCTTTGTGCAGAAAAGTGCTGTATTATCTGCTTCAGAACCACCAGATAAGAAAATTAAATCTCCATCAGGTGCTCCAAGACTCTTTTTGATATATTCTCTTGCATTATTTAATTCAACAAAAACATCTACAGATGGCTTATATAAAGCAGATGGATTGAAATAATTCAATTCATTGAACTTCTTAATCTCATCCAAGCATTCTGGATAAGCCTTTGTTGTAGCTGCATTGTCTAAATATATGTAATCCATTTTACTTCCATTTTCTTTGGTCTATGTACATCTTTATTAACGAGTCTAGATATGTGTCTGGTGAGAATAATAATCTTTTATTCTCATTCATTTCTTTGAATACTATTTGCTTTACTAATGTGGATTGTGTATCTGGACATGCAACAATGTCTCCTTTGTTTACAACATCCATGAATATTGAGTAATCCTCTATATCCTTTAGTTCTAGCATTAATATTCTGCTTTGTTTTCTAACCATATCTTGCTTGCTTATTACTAAGCAGACATCGTCTATTGCATATGTAAATGAGAAAGCTCTTCTGTTATGAAGAACAATAAGTACGAATCCGGAAACTGCTAAAAATCCAAAACCTATGAACATGTAATATGAAACATAGAAAGCTGAAATAAGGAAACCTAGGGATAAAATCCCTAGAATAGTTCCAATTATACGCAATGAATTAGAATTGCGAGATGGATCTACTCTTTCTGTTTGGATGTAGTTTGGATTTACCATACTCATTTCTTTCCTTTTACTTTGTAGAAGTCTCCTGCTTTAACTTTTGTATGAATCTTACCAAGAGTTACTTCGCCATCTCCCTTTGGAGTGAGTCTTGTTAATACACCAACTTTGTCTAAAGATTTAACGTAAACGTTATCTCCAACCTTTAATGGTGAATCATCTCTTTCTGTCTTTACTTCATTTACAGGCTCTCTTTCATATTCGGCAGCCATATTTTGAAGTTTAGACTTCAATGCTCTTGCTTCAAAGAGATCTTTTGTTTCAATTACTGGTTTTGAAAGTATTTCTTTCAATTGCTCAATAATCTCATCTGCTTCATCTACAGACCTTTCAATTAGTTTCTTTGTCTCTTTTCTAATCTTGTCATTGAGCTTATCTTGCTTTTCTTGGAGAATTCTTTTCTCTTTCTCTGCATTCTCTCTTAAGAGAGCTGCTTGTTCTCTATCTCCAATTGCATCTTGAACTAATTGTTCTGCTTTCTTTCTGGTAGCCTCAGCTGCAATAATAACTGAATCAAATTGCTTCTTTTCTTTAGAAAGTCTAGACCTTGCATCTTCTATAATTGCTGGATCTAATCCTAATTTGGATGCAATATCTAATGCATTGGATGAACCAATAGTATTCATAACAAGCTTAAATGTTGGAGAAAGTGTCTTTATATCAAACTCCATAGATGCAGTTACTACACCAGGAGTAATAAGAGCAAATTCCTTCAAATCATTAAAGTGAGATGTAACTAAAGATACGCAATTTATCTTTAAAAGATAATTTACTATAGAAACAGCTAGAGCAGCACCTTCGGATGGATCTGTTCCTGAACCCAATTCATCAAACAATACAAGAGATTTATTTGTAACCTTCTTGAATATATCACAGGTATTTACCATGTGTGCTGAGAATGTGGATAAGGATTGCTCTATACTTTGCTCATCGCCAATATCTGAGAAAACACCATCAAACATAGAAATTGAAGATGTCTTTGCTGGAATAAATAAACCAGATGCAGCCATTAAAACAAATAAACCAACCATCTTTAGTGTAACTGTCTTACCACCTGTGTTTGGTCCAGTTATTAAGAGCATTCTATTTGTATTCTTTCCAACTTCTAAAGATACTGGAACAACTTTCTTTGCTTGAATTAGTGGATGTCTTCCTTCTCTAATGGATATATATCCATTATCATTTAATTCTGGCTTATTTGCCTTCTGAGAATGTGCAAGTTGTGCCTTAGCAAATACCAAGTCTAAATCCACAATATTTTCGTATGTCCACTTGAGTTGTTCTGCAAAGTTTCTAATTCTATCTGTTAATCCTCTAAGGATTCTGTCTATTTCTTTTTGTTCGTCGAATTGTGCTTGACGTAAGTCATTATTTAACTCAACTACAACTGTTGGCTCAATATAAATTGTTGAACCGGATGCAGATTGGTCATGAACTAGTCCGTTGATTTGTCCCCTATACTCATTCTTTACTGGAATTACGTATCTGTCTTGTCTTACAGTTACAATTCCATCTGAGAGCATCTTGGAATATGTACTTGAATTGATATAACTTTGAAGTTTTGTCTTAATGTTTTCGTTTATCTTTCTAATTCTAATACGGATAGATCTTAGTTCACTTGAGGCGTTGTCTGAGACCTCTGTTTCAGATAGAAAACTATCTGAAATAATTTGTTCAAGCTCCTTGTTAGAATAAAGGTAGGACACTTTAGACATCAATAAAGGCACATTTGGAACTTTTGTAATAGCTTCAATTATCTTTCTTGAAACTCTTAAGCATCTTCCAATGTCTATAAGCTCAGGAATAGATAATGTCGCACCCTTAATAACTCTTCCAACAGCTTCGTTAATATCCACTACATCAAAAGATGGAGAAACTGAGATATCAAACAACACATGGTCTGCCTCAGTTGTAAAAGCAAGCGAATTAGTAGCTTCTGTTAAATCATTAACAGGTCTAAGAGCTAATGCTAACTCTTTTCCACCTTTGGATTGTGCGAATGATGCTAACTGTTCAAGTATTACATCATACTCTAGTGTTTTTAATGACTTTTCATCAAACATAATTATCCACGAATCTTAGCTTTGAATTTTCTACTTAAGATTGTAAGTATCTTATCCATAGCTTCTTGAATTTCATCGTCTTTGAGTGTTCTTTCATTAGATGTGAATGTGAATGAAAGTGCTATACTCTTCTTATCTTTACCAATCTTGTCTCCTTCATAAACATCAAAGATGTTTGCATCAGCAAGATTTGCAATTTTACCGTTCTTAATTGCTGCAAGCATATCACCAGCAACAACCTTCTTATCTACTACAACAGCAAGGTCTCTATCAATTGGTGGGAACTTACTAAATGCCTTGAATTTTGTTGTTGGATTAATACACTTAAATAATTCCTCGAGTGAGATTTCAGCAATATATAATCTTTGTTCGTCTACTCCATATTTCTCTGCAACATCTGGATGAACCTCACCTAATACACCAATTTCTTGTCCACAAACAGAGATGGATGCGGATCTACCAATGTGTAAGTAAGATACTTGTTTCTTTGCATATGTTGGTTCTACACCAAGTGCTTGGCATAATCCATCTAAATATCCCTTCAAATCATAGAAGTCGCCTTCACCATACATACCAATAACTAATTTTTCTTCTTCCTTTGGAAGATCTTTCAATGGAAGCTCGTTTGGAATGTATACTTTAGCAATCTCAAATAACTTTGCCTTCTTATTGAAGTGAGAAATGTTGAATGCTAATGTTTCAAGCATATTATGAGCAAGAACTGTTCTCATTACGGATAAGTCTTCTCCAAGTGGGTTGATAATCTTAATGAGTTTTGTATCTGGGTCTAATCCAAGTTTTTCAACATATTTTGGTGATGTAAATGAATATGTAATTGCTTCACTTAATCCCATAGATACTAAAATATCTTTTGCATGGTCTACATTGGAAATCTTTGCAAGCTTTCCACCTTTAGTTAAAGGTGAATATGCAAATAATGTAGGTTGAATATGCTTGTATCCATATACTCTAATGAATTCTTCTGCGATATCATTTATACCATAAATATCTTCTCTGTCTTCCTTGATGTGTGCTGTTATAACTTTTCCATTTTCACTTGTTTCAATTCCAAGTTTTGAAAGAATGTTAATTAAAGATTTCTTTGGAACATTGCATCCTAAGATATCTTTGATATCTTTTGTTGTGAAAGAAATATCTTTAACTGTCTTATAATCTACCTTAACATCTATAATTCCAGATGTGATATCTCCACTCTTGCTCTCATAAATCATTGTTAAAGCTCTCTTTAATCCTAACTCTTGAGAAGCAAAGTCTATTCCTTTTTCAAATCTTGCTGAACTATCTGATCTTAAGTTCAATGCTCTGGATGTTCTTCTTACACTGTCTCTAGCAAATTTAGCAGATTCAAATACAACAGCTGATGTATCATCTTTGATTCCACTTTCTTCACCACCCATGATGCCAGCAACAGCAACAGGTTTATTTGCATCACAAATAACAAGCATATTTTCTGTTAATGCATTGTCTTTTCCATCTAAAGAAATGATATGTTCACCTTGATTTGCTTTTCTTACAACTATCTTCTTTCCACCAAGTTCTCTTTCATCAAATGAGTGCATTGGTTGTCCGATTTCTGTTAAAACATAGTTTGTAATATCTACGATATTATTGATTGGTCTAATACCAACTGCTCTAAGTCTATGCTTGATAACTGGATCAGATTCAAATATCTTTACATTCTTTACACCAGCTGCCATATATCTTGGACAAAGGTCTGGTGCTTTAACTTCTACAGATACTAAAGAAGAAATGTCTCCTGCATCCTTGGAAATCTCATAATTAATATGTGGATTCTTGCATTCTTTGTTTAAACAAACAGCAACTTCTCTTGCAAGTTTGTAAATACTGTTACAATCTGGTCTATTTGCTGTAATTGCAACATCTAAGACTACATCATCTTGTCCTAATGCTTGTAAAGCATTCATACCAAGTGTTGTACCTTCTGCGAATCTTAAAATGTCTCCTTTCTTTTGGCCATCTACATCGCCTTCTGTGAGTCCTACTTCTTCAAGACCACAAAGCATACCTTCTGAAAGAACACCTCTTAATTCTCCACTCTTAATAACTTGTCCATTTGCGAGAACTGCACCATCTAAAGAAACAGCAACAACTTCTCCACCAACTACTGGAACATTTGTAATAACCTGTATTGTCTTTGTTCCAATGTCGATTTGTGTAACTCTTAATCTGTCTGCATTTGGATGTTGTTCAACTTTTACTATCTTACCAACAACAACGTTGTTGACTTTCTTATCTTGATATATAATGTCTTCAACTTCGAAACCAATTCCAACTAATTTCTTAACAAGTTGATTTACTGAACAATCTATATCTACATATTCTTTTAACCATGAAATAGGTGCTAACATCTTCGTCTACCTCCTATTTATCGAATTGATTCAGGAAACGTACATCATTCTCATATAAAAGTTTGATGTTAGGAATTCCATATTTAATCATTGCAATACGCTCTACACCGAGACCGAATGCAAAACCGCTATATTCTTTGCTATCTATACCACACATATCGAGAACTACAGGATTAACTACACCTGCACCAAGAATTTCTACCCAACCAGTATGTTTACATACTGAACAACCTTTACCATGACATACAGAACATGTAACGTCAACTTCAACAGATGGTTCTGTGAATGGGAAATATGATGGACGAAGACGAACTTTTGTTTCTGGTGAGAAAACTTTCTCAGCAAAAGCTTCTAAACATCCTTGTAAATCACCCATTGTGATGTGTTTATCCACAGCAAGTCCTTCAATTTGATGGAATATTGGACTATGAGATACGTCATCATCACTTCTATATACCTTCCCAGGTATAATAACACGGATTGGTGGTTGTTGTGTTGTCATTATTCTTGCTTGCATTGAAGAAGTTTGTGTACGTAATACTTTTTCTTCTCCAACATAGAATGTATCTTGCATCTCTCTTGCTGGATGGTCTTTTGGTACATTTAATAATTGGAAATTAAATAAATCAGTCTCAATTTCTGGACCTTCATCTACTGTAAATCCCATTTGTAAGAATGTATCAACTATCTCTTTCTTTGTCTTTGACAAAGGATGAAGAGTTCCAAAGCCTTTAAATGAGGATGGAAGTGTTACATCAATGTCTTCAGCTAATAATCTTGCTTGCTTCTCTTGTTCAACAATAATAGATGTCTTTGCTTCAAGTGATGATTCAATCTCTGCTCTTACATCATTGAACATTTTACCTAAAACAGGTCTTTCTTCTTTTGATACAGATCCTAAACCTCTCATCAATAGAGTCATTTCTCCAGATTTTCCGAGATAACGTACTCTGATGTCATTCAATGAGGAAGAATCATTTGCCTTAGTAATTGCTTCTAAAGCTTCGTTTTTCATTTGTTCTAATTTTTCTTTCATTGTTTTCTCCATACGTGTATGTGCGTAAATTTTTATTTTATATAAAAATGCTGTTCAACTTTAACACAGAGCAAGTAAATAGTCAACAAAACAAGTAATGTTTTGTAATTCTCAGTTTCCAAACAAAGACTAGTAAAATGTACGTTAAAATGCCTATTTTTAATGTTTTTATTCTAATTTTTTATGTTTTTTAGAATAGTTTTATATAAAATGAACATCCAAAGTGCGCTAAATCATATAATTTTTGACATAAAAAATAAATGGGCGAATATATTAAAATAACCGCCCAAATATCTAAAAAAGAAGAATATTTATTTCAATTTATACCATGTGACAACCTTCGCAACCTATGTTATCTGGAAGGATTGACTTATCATAAGGTATATTATTTTTATCATAATAATCCTTAATTGCAGACTTTACAGCCTCCTCTGCAAGAACTGAGCAATGGAGTTTATGTACTGGAAGACCTCCTAAAGCCTCTACAACTTGTTGATTAGTTACTTTTAATGCTTCTTCAATAGTCTTTCCTTTAATCATTTCTGTGGCCATTGAGGACGATGCAATGGCACTTCCACATCCAAATGTCTCAAATTTAATATCTTTTATGATATTATCTTCGATTTTTAGATATATTTTCATAATATCGCCACATTTTGCATTGCCGACTTCACCAATTCCATCTGCATTTTCTATAGAACCTACATTTCTTGGGTTCATAAAGTGATCCATAACTGTTTCTGTATATAATGCCATAATAAATACCTCTTATAACATAAATTTTCTTTCTCCAGTTAATAATTCCTTCCAAACTGGAGACATTCTTCTTAAATAACATACAACTTGCTCTACTTGCTCAATAATATAATCTATTTCTTCTTCAGTGTTATTTTCGCTTAAACTGAGTCTTAATGAGCCATGAGCAACTTCATGTGGTCTTCCAATAGCTAATAATACATGACTTGGATCTAAAGATCCAGATGTACAAGCACTACCAGAACTTGCACAAATTCCTTTTGCATCTAAGAGTAATAATAAACTTTCGCCTTCAATTCCTTCAAAACAGAAATTTACATTGTTTGCTGAACGATTTACTCTTGGTCCATTTAATGCAGAATGTTCTATTTTGGATAAGCCATCTATTAATTTATCTCTTAATATAATCATTTTATGATTATTTTCTTCTAAATTATTGCACGCATCTTCAAGTGCTATACTGAGTCCTACTATTCCTGGAATATTCTCAGTACCAGCTCTACGATTTCTTTCTTGAGCACCACCTTCAATTAAATTAGATAAAAAGATGCCCTTTTTCACATATAACGCTCCAACTCCTTTTGGACCATGGAACTTATGTGCGGATAAGGACAACATATCTATATTTTGGTCTACTACGTCTATTTTTAAATGCCCAGCGGCTTGTACGGCATCTGTATGGAATGTAACACCTTTCTCTCTACAGATCTTTCCAATCTCTTTAATTGGCATTATAGTACCAATTTCGTTATTGGCATACATTATAGTAACCAAACAGGTATCATCTCTTATAGCTTCTTTTACTTGCTCTGGAGTAACAAATCCTTCAGAATCTACATCTAATAATTGAATGTCAAAACCTTGCTTTTTAAGTTTATTTAATGTATGTAAAACTGCATGGTGTTCTACTTTAGTAGAAATTATGTGTTTTTTACCTTTTTTTAAGCCTATTTCGGCTGCACTTAAAATCGCTTGGTTGTCTGATTCCGAACCACCAGATGTGAAGTAAATTTCACTAGGATTTGCATTTAAACATCGTGCAACTTTTTCTCGTGCTTCTTCTAGCACTTCTTTTGCTCTTTGTCCTACAGAATGTAAACTAGATGGGTTCCCATATATTTCTCCCATATATGGAATCATCCCATCTATTACTTTCTGACTAGTCTGCGTTGTCGCAGCATTGTCTACGTAAATTGTCTTCATATTAATCTGCAAATAAAGGTGTTGATAAATATCTGTCTCCTGTATCTGGCAATAATACTACGATTGTTTTGCCTTCGTTTTCTTTTCTTTGTGCTAATTTGATTGCTGCTTTTAAGGCTGCACCAGAAGAAATACCTACTAATACGCCTTCTAATCTTCCTATTTCTTTTCCTGTTGCAAATGCATCTTCATTTTCAATAGGTATGATTTCATCATAAACCTTTGTATCAAGGACATCTGGAACGAATCCTGCACCAATTCCTTGGATCTGGTGTGGTCCTGGAACACCAGTTGATAATACTGCGGATGTTGCTGGTTCAACTGCAACTACTTTTACATTCTTTTTCACTGTTTTTAAGTATTGTCCAACACCTGTAATTGTTCCACCAGTACCAACACCTGCTACAAAAATGTCTACTGCGCCATCTGTGTCTTCAAAGATTTCTGGACCTGTTGTAGCAAAATGGATTGCTGGGTTTGCTGGATTAACAAATTGTCCTGGAATAAAACTATTTGGAATTTGTTCTTTGAGTTCAGCTGCTTTAGCAATTGCTCCTTTCATTCCTTTTGTTCCATCTGTTAATACTAATTCTGCTCCGTATGCTTTCATGAGTTGTCTTCTTTCAACACTCATAGTCTCTGGCATAACTATTATGATTTTGTATCCCTTTGCAGCTGCAACTGATGCGAGACCAATACCTGTATTTCCTGATGTTGGCTCAATAATTACTGAATTTTTATTCAGTAAACCCTTCTTTTCTGCATCATCTATCATTGCTTTTGCAATTCTATCTTTTACAGAACCTGCTGGATTGAAATATTCTAGTTTTGCTAAGATCTTTGCTTTTAATCCGTATTTTGCTTCAATGTGTGTTAATTCTAGTAAAGGTGTTTTACCGATTAATTGATCTGCAGATGTGTATACTTTGCTCATTTATATGTCCTCCAATTATTTTACTGCTTCAAATGCTTGTTCTAAGTCTGCAATAATATCATCTATATGCTCTGTGCCAATAGATAATCTTATTGTTGTTGGTCTAATTCCAGCCTCAAGTAATTCTTCTTCTGTAGATTGACTATGTGTTGTAGATGCTGGATGTATTACTAGGGACTTTACATCTCCTACGTTTGCAAGAAGTGAGAATAACTTCAAACTTTCTGTAAACTTCTTTGCTTTTTCTTTATCTCCCTTAATATCAAAGGTGAAAATGGATGCTGCACCGTTTGGGAAATATTTATCATAGATTTCTTTTTCATGTCCTGTTGCTTGAGATGGATGATTTACTCTCTCAACTTGTGGATGATTCTTTAAATATTCAACAACTTTAAGAGCATTGGATACATGTCTTTCTAATCTTAGAGACAAAGTCTCTAATCCTTGTAAAA
>CAMZEU010000005.1 GCA_947305865.1 uncultured Clostridia bacterium | reverse complement strand
GGTGCATCTAGATTAGGAACAAGTGCTTTGGTCAAGATAGCAAAGGAGCAATTAGGGAAATGAAAAACGTACCAACACCACATATAACAGCCGGAATTGAAGATTTTGGGCAAACTGTATTAATGCCAGGAGATCCATTAAGATCTCAATATATAGCACAAAGATTCCTAGAGGATGCAAAGCTAGTTAACAATGTAAGAGGAGTGCAAGGGTATACTGGATACTATAAGGGTAAAAAGGTATCTGTAATGGCTTCTGGTATGGGTATGCCAGCAATTGGTATATATGCACATGAATTGTTTAATTTCTATGATATCCAAACAATTATAAGAGTTGGTTCTGCTGGTGCTTTGGTAAAAGATATTAATGTTGGAGATATAGTACTTGGTAGCCAATCTTTCTATCATTCCACATTCATACAAGAATATATTGGAGAAAATATCCCAGCACTTCCAGACAAGGAATTACTCCAAAAAGCTGAACAAATTGCAAAAGAAATGAACTTAAGATATAAAGTGGCACCACTATTTTCTTCAGATGTATTCTATGGAACAAGAGGAAATGATGAGTTTGTAGCAATGGGTGCTGTGGCAGTAGAAATGGAAAGTGCAGCATTGTATGCTGTTGCAGAAAAGGCAAAGAAAAAAGCACTAACTATTTGCACTATTAGTGATAGCTTAGTAACAGGTGAAGCATTAAGTGCAGAAGAAAGACAAACATCCTTTGAGGATATGATGAAACTTTCATTAGAATTAGCATGAAAAGACTGTTCTTTATAATCCTAGATAGCTTTGGTATAGGTGAAATGCCAGATGCTGCAGATTTTAATGATGTAGGAAGTAATACACTACGTTCGGTTTCCACATCTACTTTCTTTAATGCTCCAAATATGCAGAAATTGGGTCTATTTAATATAGATGGCTGTGATTGCGCAGGAGAAAAGGTTGCAAAACCTCTTGGAGCATATGGAAAATTCGCAGAAAGAAGCAAGGGTAAGGATACAACCACAGGACATTGGGAAATAGCAGGATTAGTATCTAATAAACCATTTCCAACATATCCAAATGGTTTCCCAGAAGAAGTAATAAAAGAGTTTGAAAGACAATCTGGATATAAAACCATATGCAACAAGCCATATTCTGGTACAGAAGTAATCAAAGATTATGGAGAACAACATATAAAAGAAAAGGCATTAATTGTCTATACGTCTGCAGACAGCGTATTCCAAATAGCAGCACATGAAGATATAGTCCCTGTTGAAGAGTTATATAGGGTCTGTGAAATCGCTAGAAACCTTCTACAAGGCGAACACGGCGTTGGTAGAGTAATCGCTAGACCATTTGTCGGAGAGTATCCTAACTTCGTTAGAACAAGCAATAGGCACGATTTCTCACTAAAACCACCAAAGGATACAATGTTGGATATAATGATGAGAAACGGATTAGATACAATTGGTGTAGGAAAGATATATGATATCTTTGCCGGGAAAGGTATTAGTGAGTTTGTAAGAACTACTGGTAATACAGATGGGATGCAAAAAACAAGTGAATATCTTAAGAAAGACTTCAAAGGTATATGTTTTGTAAACCTAGTAGACTTTGATATGCTCTATGGCCATAGGAATGATGTAGATGGCTATGCAAAAGCTATCACAGAGTTTGATAAATGGCTCGGAACATTTATGAACGAACTTGGAGAAGATGATTATTTACTTATATCAGCAGACCATGGATGTGATCCAATTACACCAAGTACAGACCACAGCAGGGAGTATGTATTCTTGCTGGCATATGGCAAAAAAATTAAGAGTAAAGACTTGGGTATAAGATATACATTTGCAGATATGGCAAAGAGTATTTTGTCTAGTTTTGATATGGATGGAGATATAGAAGGTACATCTTTCTGGGAGGAAATATACAATGGATAATGTAATTATTTCTAAATTAATAGAGGCAGCAATAGAGGCTAAAAGCAATAGTTATAGCCCATATTCAAAGTTTGCAGTAGGTGCTGCTATCCTTTGTAAAGATGGGAATATATATAGAGGATGCAACATAGAAAATGGTGCTTATCCAACCTCAATGTGCGCAGAAAGAGTGGCTTTATTTAAGGCTGTAAGCGAAGGAGAAAGAGATTTTATAGGCATTGCAATAGTGTCTAGTTCTGGTGAAATCACTCCTCCTTGTGGCGCTTGTAGACAGGCTTTATCAGAGTTTGTTAGAGAAGATTTTGATGTTATTCTAGCAAAAAGTAAGGATGATTATAAAACATTTCTTTTTGCAGAACTACTACCTTTATCGTTTAAATTGGAGAAATAAACTATGAGAATGTGCGATATTATCAAAAAGAAGCGAAACGGCTTTGAGCTAACAGATGACGAAATAAAATATGCCATTAGTGGTTATATGGGAGGCTCTATTCCGGATTATCAAATGTCCGCATTTTTGTTGGCAGTATATTATCAAGGTATGTCAACTAGAGAGACTGTTACATTAACAAGATGTATAGAAAACTCTGGAGACCATGTTAATCTTAAAGATGTTAAGGGATACAAAGCAGACAAACATTCAACAGGTGGTGTTGGAGATAAGACAACATTCGTAGTTGCACCACTTGCGGCTGCTTGTGGCATTAAAGTTGCAAAGATTAGTGGAAGAGGTTTAGGACACACTGGCGGAACAGTAGACAAGTTAGAATCAATCCCAGGATATCAAACATCACTTTCTATAGACAGGTTCCAAGAAATAGTTAATAAAGTTGGTGTAAGTGTTATTGGACAAAGCCAAGAACTTGCTCCAGCAGATAAAAAGATATATGCATTAAGAGACGTAACAGCAACAGTAGATAGCCTTCCTCTAATTGCATCTAGTATTATGGGCAAGAAACTCGCAGCCGCAGATGATGGAATAGTTTTAGAAGTAACTGTAGGCAATGGTAGTTTTAATAAAAAAATAGATGATGGCATAACTCTTGCAAGAGTAATGGTAGATATAGGTAATGCTGCAGGAAAGAAAACAGTTGCTGTTTTAACAGATATGAATCAACCTCTTGGATATACAATAGGAAATAGCATTGAGGTTATAGAAGCAATTAATGTTCTTAAGACTGGAAAAGGAAACGAGAGGTTAGTAGACCTTTCTATAGAACTTACAGCAAATATGATAAATCTTGCAGGCATGGGAACTTTAGAAGAGTGTAGAGAAATTGCACGAAAGAACCTAGAAAACGGCTCAGCATACAAGAAGTTCTATGAAATGGTTAAAGAACAAGGTGGAGACGTTAGATATCTTGAAGATACATCTTTATTTGACCTCGGTGAAACAAAAGAATTTGTAGCTAATAAATCCGGTTATATCTCATATGTTAATACAGAGGGATATGGACTTGCTTCATTATACTTAGGCGCTGGACGAAACAAGATAGAAGATAAGATAGATTTTAGTGCAGGTATAAAGATTGTTAAGAGCTTGGGAGAATATGTCGAGAAAGGCGATACAATAGCCGTAATGCATACTTCAGATAAGTCCAAGTTTGAACAAGCAGAGAAAAAACTTGCAGAAAGCACTACTATATCTAAAGATAAAGCAGAGTTAAGAAAGGTTGTATTAGGAAGAATAGAATAATATGTTTCAGATTTCAATAACTAATGGTTCTGTAGAATATGATGGTGTTGCTGTATTAAGCAGCATCAACTTTACTATTAGAGAAAACGAGAAAATCGCATTAGTTGGAAGAAATGGATGTGGAAAAACCACGCTTTTAAAGGCAATAGCAGGTGAAGTTGAATTAGTTAAAGGAATAGGAGATGAAAACCTAGGATTTTATACTACTGGTAAACCAACTATTGGTTATTTAGAGCAAGTTGCTTTTTCAGATCCTAATGTTTGTATGTTAGATGAGGTCATGAAGGCATATGCCCCATTACTAGAGTTAGAGAATAAAATTGCACAAGCATTAGAAACAATGGAAAAAGATGGTACAGAAGAGGCCGTAAAGTCTTATGACCATCTTATGAGCCAATATGAATACAATGGTGGCTATACCTATAAGAAAGAAGTTTTAACAGCAATTAAAAAGTTTGGATTTAGCGACGAAGACAAGAAGAAACCTCTTAACCAATTCTCTGGAGGACAAAGGACAAAGATTGCTCTTCTAAAACTATTACTTTCTAAACCAGATTTATTATTGCTAGACGAACCTACAAACCACTTAGATTTTGAGGCTATTGAATGGCTAGAAAACTATCTAAGAGATTATAAGAATGCATTTGTTGTTGTATCTCACGACAGAATGTTCTTGGATAGATCTATCAATATTGTTTATGAAATCGAGTACGGAGAAACCAAAAGATATAAAGGCAATTACTCTCAATTTGTAGAGCAAAAACAACAAGATTATGAGAAAGCAGTAAAGGATATGTCTCTTAAACAAAAGGAAGTTGAGAGACTAATGAGAATAGTTGAGAAGTTTAGATATAAGGCGAACAAAGCAGCCATGGCACAAGCGAAATTAAGCCAAATAGAAAGAATGGGAACTATTGCTATGCCACTAAAAGCAGACACTAGAACCTTCCATGCAAACTTCTCTCCGGACTACGAATCAGTAGAAAATACCATAGTTATGGAAGACCTTGTATTTGGTTATAACGAACCATTAGGACAAATCAATACAATCGTTAAGAAAGGACAAAAACTAGGGTTTATCGGAGCAAATGGATGTGGTAAAACTACGCTTTTGCATACAATAATGAAAATGCTACCACCATTATCTGGCATATGTTATTTCGGTCTAAACTCCAAAGTTGGATACTTTGACCAGACCGCAACACAGTCTTATTCAACTGAAACTGTACTAGATGAATTTAGAAATGAGTTCCCACTTTTAAATCAAACAGAGGCAAGATCTGCACTGGCTTCTTTCATGCTTGTTGGAGATGATGTTTTTAAGAGAGTTTGTGATTTGTCTGGTGGTGAAAAGGTAAGATTGGCGCTATGCAAGATAATGAAGCACAGACCAAATGTTTTAATCTTAGACGAACCAACAAACCATATGGACATTGTTGGGAAGGAAACATTTGAAGACTTCCTAAAGAATTATTCTGGAACAGTAATAGTTGTTTCTCATGACAGATATCTCATCAACAGAGTTTGTAATAGACTTGGTGTATTTAAGAATGGAGAGCTTTCTTTGTATGATGGTACATATGCAGACTACGAACTCTTAATGCAAGAACAAGAAGAAGAGATTGCTGCTGAAGAAGTAAAGGAAGTCAAGAATAAAAAAGGCAAGAGAGTATCAGATAGCACTCTTGAGGCTAGAAGAAAACATAGAATAATGGTTTTAGAAGATAAAATCCAAAAGATTGAGAACGAGATTCAAAAGTTAAAAGATAAGCTCAATTCCAGTGAAGTTTTCTCGGATTATAAAAAGATAGAAGAAATTCAAAAACAAATAGATGAACTTAACAAACAATTAGAACCATTTGTTGAAGAATGGGAAAGTTTGAATAACTAAATATTATAGGCTTTTCTAAAAAATCATATTCATATTATTTTTTATTTGTGGTATAATCTCTTTATCTAGAGGGGATTATGAATTTTTCGCAATTAAGAAATGAAGGAATAAGAGAAGATGTCCTAATTGGTGTAAACAAATTAGGCTTCATTGAAACTACTCCAGTACAGGAGCAGGCTATCCCTTTGATTCTTAGTGGCAAAGATGTTTTAGTGCAAGCACCAACTGGTACAGGAAAGACGGCTGCATTTGGTATACCAATCATCAATATGTCAGATGTTAATGCAAAATGTACCGAAACCATAATTCTCACACCCACAAGAGAACTCACCATTCAAGTTGCCCAAGAACTCAAGAAAATGGCAAGTGGAGTAGAAGGATTAAAGATTGCTCCTATATATGGCGGACAGAATTTAGATAGACAACTTGCATATTTAAGGCAAAAACCACAAATCATTGTTGCGACACTAGGAAGAGTTGTAAGCAATATCAATCACAATCAATTAAAACTTGGTGGACTAAAGAGAGTTGTATTAGATGAAGTGGATGAAATGTTGGATATTGGATTCAGGGAATATATAGACGAGGTGTTCTCTAAGTTCAAGGGAAAGAATGTTCAAACAGCAATGTTCTCAGCTACAATACCTCCAGAAATTGTTGGAATATCTAAGAACTACCAAAAAGATGCTGTTTGTATTAAAACAACTGTAGCCGGACAAGAAATACCAGACATTAAGCAATATGTATTACATATTAGCGAAGAAAAGAAATACGCATCTCTTAAAGAGATAATCTGGCAGAAGGGATATAAGAATATATTAGTATTTTTAAATACTAAAGCCGGAGTAGAAAATCTAAACAAGAGACTAAACAAAGACAACATTAACTCTTTGTGCTTGCATTCAGATATGAACCAAAGAGATAGAGATATGGCAATGAAACTATTTAAAGCTCATGATGTAAATGTTCTTGTTGCAACAGATGTAGCATCAAGAGGAATAGATGTAGAAGGAATTGAGGCAATATTCAACTATGATATCCCATATATCCCAGAGCAATACATACACAGAATTGGAAGAACTGCAAGGGCTAATAAGAATGGAGTAGCATATTCTTTCTGTACACCAAAAGATAAGAAAAATCTAGAATTATGTGAAAACACTTCCAAAAATAAACTCACTGAGTTTATAATAGATGGAGTTACTAATAATAAGAAAGATGGACAGAAGTTTGCTGTACCAACAGTTCGTTTCTTTATGAATATAGGTTCTAAAGATGGTGCAGAACAAAAAGATATAGAGAATATGATATGTGCTAAAGTCCATATGCCTAAGAGAGACATATATGCATACAAGATCCATGACATATACTCTTTCGTGGAAATAGATGCCAAATATAAGGACGAAATATTAGCCATTAATGGCATAAAGGCATTTGGGAGAGTGTTGTCCATAGAGGTGGCTGGACCTAAGAAAGTTGCCACTAAAAAGAGCAACAACAAGAGAAGCAATAAACCGGTTGGGAAACCAAAAAATAACAATAAACAAGCAGATAAGACCAAGAAGGCAAAAACATCAAAAATGCCAGAACAGAGGTTTTATCATAACGAAAGAAAACAATAAAACATATAATTGGGAGGAGCAACAAAATGAAGAAGATCGGTTTAACCGAGACAGTGTTACGTGATGCAAACCAATCATTAATAGCAACAAGATTGCCATTTGATATGTTTGCAGATATCTTACCAACAATGGACAAAGCTGGATATTATTCTAGTGAATGTTGGGGTGGAGCAGTATTTGATGTATGTTTAAGATACCTCAATGAAGATCCATGGGAAAGATTAAGAAAGATTCGTAAGGGAATGCCAAATACAAAACTTCAAATGTTATTAAGAGGACAAAACATTTTAGGTTATAAGCATTATCCAGACGAGGTTGTAAGAATGTTTGTAGATAAGTCAGTAGACAATGGTATAGACATTATTCGTATCTTTGATGCACTCAATGATATTAGAAACATTGAAGTTGCAACAGACGAAGCAATTAAGAAAGGTGCAACAGTAAGTGGTACTATTTCCTATACCCAAAGCCCAGTACATACCATTAAAGCTTTTGCAGAATATGCAAAACAAATGGAAAACTTGGGTGTACAAACAATCTGTATTAAAGATATGGCTGGAACAATGAGTCCAGGTGAGGCTACAGAACTTATCACAGCAATTAAAAAGCAAGTTAAGATTCCAGTAGTACTTCACACACACTGCACAACAGGTATGGCTTATATGACATATTATGCAGCAGTTGAAGCTGGCGTAGATGTTATAGATACAGCAACATCATGTTTCAGCGGTGGTACAAGCCAACCTTCAACAGAAACAATTCATTATGCATTAACACAAATTGGATATGATACAGGATTGGATGCAAAGGTTCTTAAAGAAGTAAATGACTTCTTTAAACCAATTAGAGACCAATTTGTAAAAGAAGGAAAGTTAGATCCAAAGGCATTGTCTACAGACTCAGATGCTCTTGTATACAAGATTCCTGGTGGTATGCTTTCTAACCTTATCTCACAATTGAAAGCACAAAATGCTATGGATAAATTTGATGCTGTTTTAGAAGAAACACCAAAGGTAAGAGAAGATTTAGGATATCCTCCACTTGTTACACCTATGAGCCAAATGGTTGGTGTACAAGCAACAGCAAATGTCCTCGCTGGTGAGAGATATAAAAATATCTCTAAAGAAGTTATTGCATACTGTCGTGGTGAATATGGCACTGCTCCTGGAAAGATAAATGAAGATGTTAAGAAGAAAGTTTTAGGAGATGTTAAACCAGTAGAAGGAAGATATGCAGACTCCTTAGAACCAGTATTCGAAAAGACAAAAGAAGAATTAAAGGGCATTGCAAGAAATGATGAAGAAGTTCTATCATATATTGCTTTCCCACAAGTAACAGAAAAATACTTCGCAGCTCGTAAAGAGAGAGAAGAAAAAGTTGTTAAGTACACAATCGAGCCTATAAAGGAGGACTAGTACATGGAAGTTATTTTAGCGGCATTATCCAAAACAGATAAAGTTGGTGTACTAGATTCGCTATATATAGCGCTTATTGGTATAGCAATTGTTTTCGTAGTGCTTGCTTTCTTAATGGGAATTCTTTACTTAGTTGGTTTATTGATGACCAAAACTCAAGGATTTGCAGAAAAACATCCAAAATATGCAGCATTCGTGCAAAAAGTTAAAGATGCATTTAAGCCAAAGAAAAAGAAAGCAGCAACTACAGCAACAGAAACAACAGAAAATACAGAAGAACTTGCAAAGGGTTCATGTGGAGACTTGGTATTAGTTAATACCTCAGATAGAGATGCAGCCATGATTATGGCAATTGTTGCAGATACTCTTGAAACTCCATTAAATCAATTGCATTTTAAGTCTATTAAATTAGTGGAAGAGGAGAAGAAATAAGATGATTTACAAAGTAACATTAAATGGAAAGATTTATGAAGTAGATGTAGAAAAGGGTGAAGCAATTATCCAAAAGGAATATGAAGCAGCAGCTCCAGTTGCAGCACCAGTAGCAGCACCACAAGCACCAGTTGCTCAAGCAGCTCCTGCAGCAGCACCTGCACCAGCAGGAAGTGGAAATGCAGTTAAATCACCTCTTCCAGGAACAATTAACGCAGTTAAGGTTCAAGTTGGACAAACAGTTAAGAAAGGAGATGTATTATTCATCCTCGAGGCAATGAAGATGGAAAATGATATCCCAGCAGATAGAGATGGAAAGATAGCAAATATCTTCGTACAAAAAGGCGCAACAGTAGAAACAGGCGCACCACTTTGCGAGATTCAGTGAGGTTAGAAAATGAATATTGGTGAAACATTAAAAGAATTATGGGGAACAAGTGGCTTTGCTAATTTTACTTGGCAAAACATTGTCATGCTAGTAATAGCATGCATCTTGTTATACCTCGCTATTAAGAAGAAATTCGAACCTCTTCTTCTCGTAGGAATTGCGTTTGGAATTTTGTTAACAAACTTGCCAGTAGGGAATATCTCAGATTCTATCTTCCATGCAACATGGTGGACTGGTCAAGGCTTTGAAGGTGGCATATCTCCTGCCATGGATGCAGAAGGACATATCAATTACGGATATATTCTTCAAAATGGTGGTTTGCTAGATATTCTTTATATTGGCGTAAAGACAGGTGTTTATCCTTGCTTAATCTTCATCGGTGTAGGAGCAATGACAGACTTCGAACCTTTGATTTCAAATCCTAAGTCATTATTACTTGGCGCAGCAGCACAAGGCGGTATTTATATCGTATTCTTCTTTGCTTGCATGATGGGATTCAATGGTGGTGAGGCAGCATCTATTTCAATTATTGCTGGAGCAGATGGCCCAACAGCTATTTGGTTAACTAAATCATTAGCACCAAATTTACTTGCGCCTATTGCAGTTGCAGCATATTCATATATGGCATTAATTCCTTTGATTCAACCTCCTCTTATGAAGGCATTAACAACACCAAAGGAAAGAATGGTTATGATGAAGCCAACAAGACCTGTAACAAAGAGAGAGAAGATTTTATTCCCAATAATAGTTACACTATTAACCTGCTTAGTATTACCTTCAGTCGCACCACTTCTCGGATGCTTAATGTTTGGTAACCTCTTAAGAGAAACAGGCGTTACAGCTCGTCTTTCAGATACTGCTTCAAATGCATTAATGAATATTGTTACATTGTTCTTAGGTATCTCAGTTGGTGCTACAGCAATTGGAACAAACTTCTTATCTCTAAGCACATTAAAGATTATTGCTTTAGGTCTTGCAGGATTTGTATTCGCTACAATCTGTGGATTACTCCTTGGCAAACTCTTATATGTTCTTTCTAGAGGCAAGGTCAACCCACTCATCGGTTCAGCAGGTGTATCTGCTGTTCCAATGGCAGCTAGAGTAAGTAACCAAGTAGGTTTGAAGTACAATTCAAGCAACTACTTGCTAATGCATGCTATGGGACCAAACGTTGCAGGTGTTATAGGATCTGCAGTTGCGGCTGGTTTCTTAATGGCAGTATTCTCAGCGTAAAACATAGTGCCTCAGAAATGGGGCACTTTTAATTATGGAATTATTAGCACCAGCAGGAAGTCCAAATGCATTACGTGCAGCCATTTGTTCTAGAGCAAATGCAGTTTATTTCGGACTAGACAAATTCAATGCGAGAATTAACGCAGACAACTTCACAAAAGAAAATGTGAGGGAGTATGTTGAATTATGTCATTTGCATGGTGTAAAAGTATATATTACTTTTAATACTCTTATTAAAGATATAGAGTTTGAAGAATTTGAAGAAGATGTTAAGGCATGTGTAGATGCAAAAGTAGATGCATTTATAGTAACAGATTTAGGTGCTTTAACAGTATTTGCTAAATATGATGTACCACTACATGCTTCTACACAAATGGGTATACATAATCTAGATGGTGCTAAGTTTGTTGAGAAGTTAGGATTCAAGAGAGTGATCCTTTCTAGAGAGACATTATTTGAAGACATAAAGAAAATCAAAGAGAATACATCTCTTGAAATTGAGTACTTTGTACATGGTGCACTTTGTGTATCTTTCTCTGGTGGCTGCTTATTAAGCTCTGTATTAACAGGAACAAGTGGAAATAGAGGATTATGCAAGCAACCTTGTAGGCTTTGTTATGAGTCCAGTTTAAGCGGTGAGAACAAGTATTATTTATCTCCAGCAGATCAATGTTTAATTAATAAATTAAAAGACTTAGAAAAATTGGGCATAGATTCTATTAAAGTTGAAGGAAGATTAAAGTCTGCTCATTATGTAGGAGAAGTTGTAAGGAGTTATAGACAAGCACTAGATGGAAACCTAGATGGTAATTATATGTCCACATTATATAGGGCATATAATAGAGGCCATTTTACAGCAGGATATAACTATGATGATACCAACAAGCTAATGAGTATAGACATCCAAAACAGCATAGGAGAAAAGGTTGGAGAAATACTAAATAGAAAAGGTGCTACATATACTATCTCTTCTAACTATGATTTCAAGATTGGAGATGGTGTCAAGGTTGTAAAAGATAATAGAGAACTTGGTGGATTCGGTATTGACAATGTAGAAAAGAAGGATGGATTGTTTTTAATAAAAAACAACAAAAACTATCCAATTGGTTCTAGTATTCATCTAACACATGAGAACGAAATAGCTAAAAAGTATGAAAATATAGACTTGGCATTGCCGGCAAAGGTTGAATGTATCGTAGATAAGGCCGTCAAATTCGTTGTAGAGCACAACGGCATTAAGGTTGAAAAAGAATACAATATAGTATCCAAAGCACAAAATAGGGCAATTACAGAGGCAGATATTATAGAAAAGATAAAAGGCAATGATTTCTTTAAGGTTGAAGCAACTGTTAAGGTTAAAGATGGTCTCTTTGTTCCTATGTCCAAGTTTAATGAGGCCAGAAGAGACGTGCTTGATGAATTAAAGAATAAGTGCATAGATCTATACGAGAAAGATATGCTCCATATGAGAGTTAATCTTAAAAAGATTACAGATGATGAAAAGATATCTCAGAATATGTATGAGATAAGCAATATTAATGATATCCCAACATATGCAAGTAAAGGCATAGTTATCTTACAGATAAACGATTATTCAAAGAGAGAGCTTGGCAAAGAGATATTATCCCAATTGGATGAAAATACAAAGCTCTATATAAAGTTGCCTAAGATATGTAGGGGCAAGGATTACAAAGTAATATCATCATTAATTACTGAGATTAAGAACAATATAGAAGGTGTTGTTGCAGAGAATATATATGCTATACAGTTTGCTAGAGATAACGGATTAAAGGTTATTGGTGGCACAGGACTTAACATATTCAACTCAAGAGCAGCAGATGTTTATGGTATTGCTAATTATGTTAATAGTGTTGAGTTATTGCCTGGTGAAATTAGCGATGGGTATGTATATGTTTCAGACAAAATACAAGTTATGACACTATCTCATTGTCCAGTGCAATTGAATACAAAATGTACGTGTGCTAACTGCAAATATACAAAACCGTTTAATTACACAACAAATAGTTTATCTATACAAATTGTTCGTGAGAAAGTGGGCTTCTGCTACTTCAATATGTTTTTAGAAAATAAAAAAATGGATAACATTTTATCCAAATCTTCCTTAAAATATTTCGTTATTTAATATAAAATAGAGGCTTCTCCAGTCCTTATTGTTTGGATTGAATTATCCTTATTATCAACAACCAATTCAAGATTATCTGTTAGGGATATTGCCTTACAATTTTTTGTATTTCCATCTTGATCTACTAACTGAATATCCTTATTAAGTGTTATGCAATGGTCTTTATAATACTGTACAAACCCTTTCTTTTCTATGTTGTTGTAGTAATAGAGAAGGTTACTAAGTACTTCGTTTAATAGGTCTACATCAAAGTTGTCTTTTTCGTATTCAAGCAGATAACCTGCGTTAGGAATATCCTTTGGGAATCCATCTTTTGGTTTATATAGGTTTATTCCAATGCCTATAATAACAGCTGGTGTTTCTTTCATGATGGTTTCAACTAAGATGCCACATACTTTCTTGTCATTGTATATAACATCATTAACCCATTTGATGTCAGCATCTAAATCAAACTTTTCCAAAGCCTCACAAACAGCAACACCACAAAGAGGTGTAATGAGGGGCAATAAAGATAAATCTTTATTAAAGTCTAGTAATAAAGAAAAATATATGCCAGTTCCGTTAGGTGAGAAGTAAGACCTATTATATCTTCCTCTGCCACCTGTTTGTTCTTTGGCAACTAATATATAGTTGGATAATCCTTTTGATGCATATTCTTTTAAAACAGTATTGGTGGATGTAACACTATCCTTAACTTGGATAGTGATAGTTCCAGGTAATAGGTTTTCAACTTTAGTAACTACATCAGGATTGATGCTCTCTAATAATACCATCTTTATATGCTTTAATTAATTCGTTGAGATCTTGTATCTTTGTTTGCATATCTTTACCTTTATCTGTATCTGCGATACAAAGTCTCTTCTTTTGGTATTCAATTATTGCAGTTGAAGAGTGAATATCTGTTCCTTCTCTAATTGCTTTTTCTTGAGATACAAATGGTTCGTGTGCAACAAGTTTAAGATTTCTAGAGTTCCATACAAGAGTATATCCTGCAATACCTGTTACTCTTTGATATGCCTTTGAGAAGCCACCATCTATGACGATAACCTTGCCATTGCAGTGTATTGGAGATTCTCCATCTTTGTATTTTACAGGTACATGTCCATTGATAATATGTCCAGTTTCCCAGTCTATGCCAAATTCATCAAAGATTAACTTAACATACTTTGGATCATTATATAATTCGTAGTATGGATTCTTCTTCTCAACATATGAGGACTTATCTTCGATAAGAGTTGATTCAAATGTTGCCATCTTTTCCTTTCCAAATAGAGGAGAGCGTTCACCAGTTCCAACAAACCATACTAAGTCTTTTGCATATTCCTTTTCTTTGTTGTTTGTGGTATATCTAAGTTTTCTCATCCATTTATCTAGTTCATCACAAAGAGCTTTACCTTTATATTGCTTTCCATCTATGGTGACTTCTTGGAATGAACCATCTTTATTCATAGGAATACATCCATGATATAGGAGGTTACCGTTGTAAATACGGTACATACTTCCTCTCTTGTAGAAGAATTCAACATGTTGTTGAAGTTTCTCGCTATGTTTGAAAGAAGAAACAAGTGCATCTAAAACAGCTTGTTCATTGTTAGATAATTCATATGGATTGTTTTTGTTTACTGTTGGGAAATATGGATCTTTTAATTCATATTCTTTTCCTTCAACACATACAGTACCTTTATCAAAGTTTATTCTTTCCAAATTCTTTCTAGATTCCATTAAGAATTCTGGTCTACGTGTTGCAAGTTGTCCTTCTAATTTCCATTGAATAATGGAAATAGCTTTATTTACACACTCTAAAAGGTGTACTTCTTTCATATTCTTCATTGCTGGAGCATATGCAGAAACATCATCATCTCCATATGTTTTTTGTGCCATAAGAATTAGTGGAAGCAAGTCTATACCATATCCTTCAAGTGTGCCCAAGTTTCCATATCTTGCACATATTCTCACTACGTGGGCAACGCAAACAGCACTACCACAAGCAGCACCCATCCAAAGAACATCGTGGTTTCCCCATTGAACGTCTACTGAATGATATGTCATAAGTCTGTCCATAACAGCAATAGCATTTGGACCTCTGTCATAGGCATCACCAATAACGTGTAGCCTATCTATAGCTAAGTGTTGGATAAGTCTTGCAATAACGGTTATAAATTCTCTGGATCTGTTTGTGTAGATAATAGAGGATATAATTTCATTATAATATGCTTCTTTATCTGGAACTTCGGAACGTTCTAGAATGAGTTCTTCAATAATGTATTGATACTCTTTCTTTAGTGCACCTTCTATTCTGTATCTAGGATATTTGGAGGATATTCTTCTAGTAATACGGACTAAGAATAAAAGCATTTGTCTGCACCAAGCATCGAAATCTTTGTTTTCTTCTTCAACTAATTTAAGTTTTCCTTCTGGATAGTAAATTAAAGTTGCTAAATCTCTTTTTGTATCTTCATCTAATTCATTTCCAAATTCGTCATCTATCTTTTGTCTAATAGAACCAGAACCATTCTTTAGAATATGTAGGAAAGAATCTCTTTCTCCATGGATGTCTGAAATAAAGTGTTCTGTGCCTTTTGGAAGGTATAAAAGGGAAGACAAGTTAATAATTTCAGATGCTGCACTAGATACGGTTGGATACTCTATTGAAAGTTGTTTCAAGTATTTAAGATTATCCATAAAATCCCCCAAAATAATATTATACTGCCATAATATTATAATCTAAATTACACCAAGTTTGCAATATATGACACATAAAGGAGAGTTAAATGTCTCTTTTGTTGTCTAAAAAGTATTAAGTGTGTATAATTTACATACAATGTAAAAGCCAAATGGAGGCAATATGGCATTTATTAAACTAAATAATATCGGCAAGATTTATTCGTCAGAGGGTACTCTTGCAATAGGTATTAGAAATGTTAACCTAGAATTTGATATAGGTGAGTTTGTAACCATTACTGGTCCAAGTGGATCTGGTAAGACTACACTCTTAAATATCATAAGTGGGTTAGATACGTATGAGGAAGGTGAACTCTTAGTTGAGGGAGAGCCAACTTCACACTATATACAAAAAGATTGGGAGAAATATAGAGAGGACTATATATCTTTTGTTTTCCAAGATTACAAGATTATAGAAAGCTTCACTGTATATGAGAATATTGAACTTGCTCTAATGAATATTAGAGATCCAAAAGAGAGAAGAAAGAGAACGCTAGAAATTATAGATAAAGTTGGATTAACCAAATTCATGAAGAGTAAAGGAAGTAAGTTGTCTGGTGGTCAAAAGCAGAGAACAGTTATTGCAAGAGCACTAGCAAAAGAGAGTCCAGTTATTCTCGCAGACGAACCAACTGGAAACTTAGATAGCGAAACTTCCAAAGAAATTGTTGAGCTTTTGAAAGAAATTTCAAAGGATAGATTAGTAATAGTTGTTACACACTCATTTGACCTCTTTGAAGACTATGCAACAAGAAACATTAGAATTTCAAATGGTGCAGTTGAGGCAGATGATGCTTTAAGACAAAAGGATGAACCAACTGAAGTTAGAAAGTGTGAGAGCAGTAATGCAAAGGATGATTTAAAGAATAGTATTATTTTAGGTATTCATAAGTTCTTTGCAAAACCTAAGCTTGCATTCTTCATGACAATTATTATGATAATTGGTCTTGTTGGACTAATATTTGCCACTGCATATTTTGGATTTGCATTAAAAGACCAAAAGACATATGTGTTTACACATATAGAGGGTAGAGTTGTAATAAGCAGAACAGATGGTAAATCAGTGACATCGGCAGATGTAAATACATTAAGAATAGACCTACACGCAGATTCTTGTTGTTTATATGATGACCTATATGACACCATATATTATTTCAACAATGGAAAACATTCATTGCCAGATGGTTATTTTAAAACATCCTATGATGGGAAGATTTCAAAAGGAAGATTACCAGAGAAGGATAATGAGGTATTCTTATCTATTCCAGCATATGCAAAAGATGAATATGGCGAACTTGGACTAATAAAAACCATTTATCGTACTCCATATGTTGTCGTTGGATATAGATATTATTATGATAATATGAAGTCTGCACAAATCGTGTTAACAAATGAAGGATTTGATAGACTAACTAAGTCATATTATTTTGAAAGGATGAGTACTCAACTTGTAAATGCAGCATATCAAACTGTATATCCAACTATTCAGGTAGATAATACTCTTTCTGGGAATGAAGTAATTGTAGAAAGCAATATTCAAACTCCAGATTATTATCATGTTGGAGATGCTGTTACTCTTAGAGTAAGTTCAAACTATTTAAATAAAGAAGAAATACTTCAAATTAAGAACATTAAGTTAATAGATAACGATGCATATACATATAATGTATATATTTCTAGTGAGAAAGCAAATTCAATTTTTACTGAGCTTGCACCAACAATGCATAAGCAAGCATCATTATTCTTTGAATCAGATGAAGATGCACAAGATAATCTTCCTGCATTAAGAGAAAAAGGTTATAACGCAATTGTATCTAATACAACCTATGTAAATAGTAGTGCGGCAGTTCTTAATTTAGTGGGAAGAATAGGATATATAATTCTTTGGATATTAATAGTATTATTCCTCGCATTATTCATTAGATTGGTATTCTCTAGAGCATTAGCAGCAGACAAGGCAGATGTTGCTATATTCCGTTCTATGGGAATTAAGAGAGCAGTTATTAAAAAGTCTATGTACACACAAGTATCCATAAGCAGTTTGATATCAATTATTGTTGCTATAGCATTCTGCTTAGCAATGTATCTATCTCCAGCAAGTGAATTTCTCCCATTCCTTCCATGGTGGAGTTATATTGTAATACTTTGTGGTGTTGCATTTATCGTTCTTAGAACAGCAAGGTCATTTAATAAGAAGATATTTGGCCAGTCTGTTCGTAAAAATATGGGTAGGGGGAAATAGACATGATTACGATTAAAAATTTAAATAAATTTTTCAATAAGAAAAAGTCTAACGAGATTCATGTTATAAACAATGTTTCCCTTAAATTGCCATCCAAAGGAATGATAGCAATCTTTGGTAGAAGTGGATGTGGTAAAACAACACTACTTAATGTTATTGGTGGACTAGATAAGTTTGACTCCGGTGAAGTATTGATTGATGACCAAAGCATTAAGAAAAATACAGATGATATTAGAAACGAAAGAATAGGTTATATTTTCCAAAATTATAATCTAGATTATAACATCTCAATTTATGACAACGTTGCAACATCTCTCCAACTTCTTGGAATTAAAGACAAGAAAGAGATAGATAAGAGAGTTATGGCAGCCCTAGATAATGTTGGTATGCAGAAGTTTGCAAGACGTAATCCACAAACTGTTTCTGGTGGCCAACAACAAAGAGTAGCTATTGCAAGAGCAATTGTAAAGGGTTCAGATATTATCCTTGCAGACGAGCCTACAGGTAACCTAGATGAAGAAAATACATATATGGTTATGGACATACTAAAGGCTATTTCTAAGGATAGATTGGTATTGCTTGTAACTCATGAAGAAAACCTCGTAAATGAGTATTGCGACAACATTATTAACATTGTAGATGGCAAGATTGTATCAGCTACAAAAGGCACAGGAGAGGCATCACAAGTAGGATATACTGGAAACAAGATTTACCTCGGAGATTTGAATAAAACTGAGATAAGTACAAATGGCTTCCAAATCTCATATTACGGAGATGAACTATCCAAAAATAAGACTTTAACTATCATTAATGACGGAAATAAGGTTTTCTTATACTCTAATGATCCAGAGATAAAAGTCATAAATAACACCAGTGATACAAAGGTTTTTGAAGGCAAAAAAGAAGACTATTTGAAGAGAGAAAAAGAAGATATAGATATGTCTACTTTAACAAAGATAGAGCCTAAGAAGAGAACTGGTAGATTGTTCACATTTGGCAAGTCTTTTGTTGAAGGATATAAACTAATGCTTAGTAAGAAAGCAGCAGGAAGAAAGGCGCTAACAACTATACTGGCTTTATTTGCAATGGCATTCATTATTGTGGTTGCACTTCTTGGCGTAGACATCAGAAATCTAAACAATTATGCAGATAGCAAGACTATCTATGTAAACTTCACAAAGAAAGTTAATTCCTCAGTAACTACAGATCCTCAACTGAATACACAGGTTATCCAAGACCTTATTTCAAACATTAACAATATGGGAGAGGTTTCAAGTACAAGATTTATTCAAAATACAGATAATAGAAAACAATCTCATACAATAGTCGTTGGAGATTATGATACTGCAGCTGAAAACTTCAATGCTTCAGTTAATTCATTTGATAAAAACATTAAAGATGCAGCTAACTTAGATTTAGTCGCAGGTGTAAGACCAACTAAATATAGCGAGATGTTAGTAAGCACATCTTTAGCAAAACTAATCATTGAAAGTATAGGAATGAGTGAAATCTCAGACTATAAAGGTGTTATTGGTCTAAGAGTATATTCTTATGATTCATATGGAGAAGAAAATGAATTCAGTATCAGCAAAATTGTTGGTGTTGTAAGAGAAACAAATCCTTGTGCATATTTCTCAGGAGAGATATTAACTTGGGTATATCTTAAGAAGACTATTGGTTCTGGATGGTTTGGAACAAGAAAGGTATATGCAAACAGCATGTATCCAAATGTAGGAACAATTGAAAAGGGCAAAGCATATGTTGGTAAAGAGGTATCAGTTCCAAATACATTAGGTATTACAAAGTATCATGTTGGGGACTCTTTATATGTAGAAGATTTTAGAGATACAGCACAACATCATTATACTGTTTCAAAGGTTATGTCTAATGTTGATTCAGATCCAACCAACTACGAGAGCATGATTATTCTTAACGATGAAGATTATGTGGCACATCTTTCATACTATTTATATGGCAATGGCTCTCAAAGATATGACTATTATACATTAGCAGTTAGTGTTAAGAGTCTTGCTAGTGTGGATACAGTTGCAAAGGCAATTAAGAATTTAGATGGTTCTTTAGAAATTACAATGCCTACAAAATTATCTAACGAATCTCTTAAAACATTCTTACCTAAGCTTATAAGCTTACTTGTAATAGTAGCCGTTATGGGCTTGTGCTTATACTTTGTAATGAGATCTTCATTGCTAACAAGAATAAGAGAAGTTGGTATTTATAGAGCAATTGGTGTAAGAAAGCAAAACATCATATTCAAGTTCTTCGCAGAAAGTTTGTGTGTAATTACAATGACAGTTTTGATTGGATTTGTAATTATGAGTGCAATTATGTGGAAGTTAATGACATATGGTTCAGCAGTATATGGAATGATTTATTATCCAGTTTGGGTAGGATTTGCTGCACTTGCATTCTTATATGGTGTATGTATCTTGATTTCACTGTTGCCAATAATGACTCTTATGAACAAGAGACCAGCAGAAATCTTATCTAAGTACGATATCTAAAATAAACATAAAAAAATACCAGGGTTTCGGCCCTGGTTTATTTTTATTCTCTACAAACACCACTGTCTATAGCGGCTTGCTTTACAGCTTCTGCCACAGCACCACAGACTCTACTGTCAAATGGCTTTGGTAAAATGTAATCCTTATTTAATTCTTCGTCAGATACTAAAGATGCTAAAGCCTTTGCAGCAGCAATCTTCATTTCTTCGTTAATAGTCCTTGCTTTTGCATCTAGTGTTCCTCTAAAGACACCAGGGAAGGCGAGAACATTATTTATTTGGTTAGGATAATCACTTCTTCCTGTTCCAACTATTACAGCACCGGCTTCTTTTGCATCCTCTGGTTCAATTTCTGGTGTTGGATTTGCCATAGCAAATACTATTGGATCTTTTGCCATTGTTTTAATCATTTCTTTTGTAACGATATGTGGAGCAGAAACACCAATAAATACATCCGCATTCTTAAGAGCATCTGCAATTGTTCCGTTAACATTATTCTTATTTGTTGTGAGCGCTAATTTTGCAGTATAGTCATCTCCTGTTCTGCTTGTTCTTGAAATTACACCGAATTTATCTGTAAGTATAATATCTTTTGCTCCTAGTTTTTGGAGTAATTTGCAAATAGCAACACCAGCTGCACCAGCACCACTAATTGCTATGGTACAATCTTCTATTTTCTTTCCAACAACCTTAAGAGAATTAATAATAGCAGCAGCACATACGATAGCTGTACCATGTTGGTCATCATGGAAAATAGGTATATCTGTACAAGCTTTGAGTTTTTCTTCTATTTCAAAACAACGTGGAGCAGATATATCTTCTAAGTTGATGCCACCAAAGGAACCGGATAATAATGAAATGGTTTTAACAATCTCATCTACATCTTTAGATTTGATACAGAGAGGAATTGCATCTACGCCACCGAACTTTTTGAAGAGTACACATTTGCCTTCCATAACTGGCATTCCAGCTATAGGACCAATATCTCCAAGACCTAAGACAGCTGTGCCGTCTGTAATAACAGCAACAGTATTCCATCTTCTTGTTAAGTCATAAGACTTATTTTCATCTTTTTGGATTTCTAAACATGGTTGTGCAACCCCTGGAGTGTATGCTAAAGAGAGTTCGTCTTTTGTAGAAACTTCTACACGAGAAACAACTTCTAATTTGCCTTTCCATTCTTTGTGTAATTTAAGAGATTCTTCAAAATAGTTCATAGTTCCTGTTCCTTTTATGTAAGTTAGTATAAAGTATTGCACTTGAATTAGCAAGTTAATGAATAATTATGGTGGCATAAATAATATTTATTTGCTATAATCACATACACATTAAGGAGATTAAGGTATGTTAGAACTAAAGAACGTCACCTTTGCTGTACAAACAGAATTTGGTGAAAAGAAAATTATAGACAACATTTCTCTCAAGATAGATGAGAAGTTTGTTGCATTTACAGGTCCTAATGGTGGTGGTAAGAGTACTCTTGCCAAACTCATAATGGGCTTATATAAACCAACTAGTGGCAAGATTTACTTTGATGGCACAGATATTACAGAAATGTCCATCACAGACAGATCTAAACTTGGTATTGGATATGCATTCCAAGCACCAGTTAAGTTCAAAGGAATTACGGTTAGAGATTTAATCTCTATTGCTAGTGGTAAAAAACTTAATGTAACAGAAATATGTTCATACCTTTCTCAAGTTGGTCTCTGTGCTAGAGAATATGTAGACAGAGAAGTAAACAACGAATTAAGTGGTGGAGAATTAAAGAGAATTGAAATTGCAACAGCAATGGCAAAATCTCCTAAACTTACTCTCTTTGATGAACCGGAAGCTGGAATAGATCTTTGGAGTTTTAACAATCTTATTTCAGTCTTTGAAAAATTAGAAGAACAAACAAATGGTTCTATTCTTATCATTTCACACCAAGAGCGTATTTTAAATATGGCTCAAAGAGTAATTGTTATTACAAGTGGCAAAGTTTCTCAAGATGGACCAAAAGATGAAATCCTTCCTGGACTATTGTCCGCAAATGTTTGCAAGACTCTTGCAGATAATATGTGAGGTGAAATATGAGCGAGCTAAGTGCAATTCAAAAGAATATGTTAAAAGAAATTGCTGGATATGAAGAAATTCCAGAAGGTGCATATAATCTTCGTTCAAATGGAGCTCTTGCTGGACGTAGAACAACAGCCAATATAGATATCCAAACTAAGACAGATAAACCAGGGATAGATATCATTATTAAGCCAGGCACAAAGAACGAAAGAGTAGACATCCCAGTTATTCTAACTGAAACTGGTTTAGATGACCTTGTATACAATGATTTCTACATTGGCGAAGGCGCAGATGTATTAATAGTCGCAGGTTGTGGAATTCACAATGCTGGTGGTCTTAAATCCGAGCATGATGGTATTCACGCTTTCCACGTTGGAAAGAATGCAAAAGTTAAGTATGTAGAAAACCATTATGGTGAAGGCGAAGGAACTGGAGAAAAGATCTTAAATCCAACAACAGAAGTTGAAATAGATGAAGGTGGATATATGGAGATGGAGACTTCTCAAATTAGAGGAGTGGATTCTACATATAGAAAGACAAAAGCAAAGCTTGGAGATAGAGCTATTCTTGTTATAAGAGAAAAGATATTAACACATGGACACCAAAAGGCCACTACAGATTTCCTTGTAGATTTGGATGGAGTAGACAGTGGGGCACATGTTATCTCTCGTTCTGTAGCAACTGAGGACTCATATCAAAAATATATTTCTTGCGTAAACGGAAACAACAGATGTAACGGACACACAGAGTGTGACGCTATCTTGATGGACAACGGACAAGTGGATGCAGTACCTATGGTAAATGCTCATACTACAGAAGCAAGGCTTATTCACGAAGCTGCTATTGGAAAGATTGCTGGAGAACAATTAGACAAATTAATGACTCTCGGCCTTACAGAAAAAGAGGCTGAAGAAGAGATAGTAAACGGCTTCTTAAGATAATCATCACAAACAATTTGATATAAAAAAGATGGGAGTTGGTTCCCATCTTTTAATAACTAGTTATTATATATTATTATTTTTCGATTTCTTCCATTAAGATTTCTTCTTTTGCTTCTTCGTTGCTTGGAACTTCATCTATAACGTCTTCGCCAAGAGATGACTTTCTGCTTACAACAACTTTACCCTTGAAGCAATCAAACATTCTTTCTGTTGCCTCGACATCCAAGATTCCTTTCTTAACTTCAAGCTTGTATGTGCAAAGGCTTACTAATGGAACAATGATTAATCCTGCAACCATTGCAATAGCACCCATTACAACTGCGTTTGCAAAGTTTAATGTTTCTCCAGAGGAGAAGGTTACTGTCATGAATGTTCCTTTAGTGATGGACATTACTAATGAGAAGATTGCAATTACTATACCAACAACAAATGAAGTCCAAACTGCACTCTTTGTAACTTTCTTGCTGTATAAGCCATATAAGAATGGAGCAAGGAAAGCGCCAGCAAGAGCACCCCAGCTTACACCCATTAATTGAGCGATAGTTGAGACATTATATAACTTTTGAATAATTGCTATAGCAGCACTAATGATAATGAATATTGCAAGGAAGATACGCATAATAATCATTTGTTTCTTTTCTGTGAAGTTTTCTTCCTTAACGATATGTCCTTTAATTAAGTCTAGTGTTAATGTACTTGAAGATGTTAATACTAAACTAGAAAGGGTAGACATAGATGCGCTTAATACTAAGATAACCACAATACCCATTAAGAAGTCAGATGTAACAGTCTTTTCAAGAATTGTTGGTACTACTGCATCAAATGGAGTTCCTGGTTCTGCGAATAATCTTCCGAAGCCACCAAGGAAATAACAACCACCAGCAACTATAATAGCGAAGACAGTTGAAATGATAGTTCCTTTCTTAATATCGTTTTCGCTCTTAATTGCATAGAACTTATTAACCATTTGAGGTAATCCCCAAGTTCCTAACGAAGTTAGAATTACAACAAATATTAAGAATATTGGTGCCGCACCGAAGAATGATGTGTATTTCCAACCAGCTTGTTCAGATAATGCTTGCATAGATCCTGTAAGACCACCATTAGCATTGAGAACAACTGCGATAACAGCAATAATACCTATTAACATAATGATACCTTGGATGAAGTCATTAATAGCTGTTGCTCTATAACCACCAAATAATACATATATGCCAGTGAGTAATGCCATTATTAATACAATAATAATATATGCGAGGTTTTCATTTTTAAATCCAAAAGCAACGGTGAATAATCTAGATAAACCATTGAATAGGGAAGCAGTATATGGAATTAAGAAAATAAAGATAATAATTGCAGCTGCAAGTTTTAAGCCCTTAGATAGATATCTCTTTCCAAAGAAATCAGACATTGTCTTGGAGTCTAAGCTTTGAGACATAATTCTTGTTCTTCTTCCGAGTACTACCCAAGCAAGCAATGAACCAAGGACTGCATTACCAATACCAATCCAAGTACTTGCTACACCAAATAAATATCCAAATTGTCCTGCGTATCCAATGAAAATAACTGCACTAAAATAAGATGTACCATAGGTAAAAGCTGTAAGCCATGGGCCAATACTTCTTCCGCCTAGTACGAATCCGTTGACGTCTCTGGCCTTTCTTCTAGTGTAAATGCCAACAAATACCATTGCTGCAGAAAATAAAAAAATCATGACAGCAATTAATGCTATGCCACCAGGACTTCTTTCTGCGCTAATTAGTGAATTAAACATAATCTTACCTCACAATGTAAGAAAATAATACATAGTCAATAATAGATTGTCAATAAATAATATTTATAGTAATAAACTACTTTTTACCAACTATTACAAATGAGTGGTCATCCTCTTTTGCAGTTGTTATTTGGAAAATATCCTTAAAGAAATCCGCCTCTTTTTCAACTTCTTGTAAACTTCTAGAAATATTTTCAGAGCATTTGATGTGATGTTGGTCTAATTCTGCTCTAGATAGGGAGTGGCAAATAATAAACTCGCCACCATTTTTTAGGTTGTTGTATAAGGCTTGTTTGAATTTTTCCAAAACAACGAAATGAGGGAAAGCATTGTAAACAATGATTTTATCAAAACCACCTTTGTTGTAGTCATAAAAACTACCAACGATGTATTCAACATTTAAAGATGCATTATTTACTTTTGCTTTCTCAATCATTCCATCTGAAATATCTATACCAATAACTTTCTTGTTCGTAAGTTTGCATAGGTATGGTTCTAATACTCCAGTACCACATGCAACATCTAGGACTTGGTCATCCTTTTTTATTTCTATATTAGCAAAGACAACACTGGGACTTTTTGTGTTGGTAGAGTCCCAGGTTTTAGATAATTCATCAAAGAATTCTTTGCTTGCTATTTCACTTATTAGAGAGGCCATGTGTCTGGTAAGTTAAGTTTTTGATATCCACCATAAAGAAGAATATCATTGTAAGCAACCTTGTTTGCTCCGAAGAATGCATTAAGGATTTCTGTTGCCTTTGTTTCAATGTTAATTGGGTTTGTACCATTTGCTCCGTATACTGTTGGATAAGCAACTGTTAATGCATAATATGCATTAATAAAGTACATTTCAACGTTTGCATCATAGGCATTGTTTGGCATCATAAGATAGACTTCTTTGTTGTTCCATGCATCCAATCCTGCAAGTTGTCCAGGCAAGAGAGAACCATCTTTATTATAATCTCCTTTGAATGTTGCAAGACCACCTGCATCTAAAAGGATAACATCTGGGTTGGTTGCTAAAACATCTTCCATGTCTGCAAAACCTTCTGTAAGTGTGTAAGCTTGATTGTCCATTACATTTGTGATTCCAGAAATAGTGAAGAGTGGATAGTTCTTAGATGTAGATAAAAATCCCTTTGTTCCCCAGTTAGAGTTACATGCTAGGAATACGCTCTTTCCATTTTGTTGTGTTTTGGATGCCAAATCTGTCTTTAGAGAAGACATATAATTTGTTAAAGTTGTTGCTTTTGCTTCTGCATTCATAATCTTGCCAACTAACTGAATAGATTGGATGATTTCTTGTGAGAATGCTTTTTCAGCACCATACTTTAATGAAATGATTGGGCAACCTAATTGTTGTTCTGCAGTTGCAAGGTCATCTGCAGATAATGTTAAGCAAGAGAATACGATATCTGGTTCTTGTTCCCAAATTGCATCAATGGCTAGACTTTGGGCTTGAGGTCCACCTGCTCCAACTGTCTTATGTGCATTAATTAAAGAAACAAATTGATCATTATAAGCAACTTGGTATGGTCTCTTTGATACGAACTTAGCTGACATAGAAGCTTTTGATTCAATTTCTTCTACTGCAACGATTTTGCTCATATCTCCAACATAAGTGTAGAGTCTTAAGGCACCTGCACCAACACAAACAACTCTATTAATAGCATTTGTATCTATTGTGTGTTGTCTGTTAAACATATCTGTCACAGTAATTACGTTTGATGCTGATGGAGTATTCCCACCACTTGGTTGTTCATGGTTGTTACCTTTTTTATCTAAGCATCCAACGAGCATAGATAACATTAGTGCAAGCACTAAAACTACAGATAAAACGAATGCAATTTTTCTAATCTTCATTTTCTTCCTCTCCTATATGAAAATGCTTTGTATTACCATGTTGTATCAAGTGGAAGTGTAGTCCATAGATATCACCAAGTAGTTCTTCTGTGAGAATGGATACATCTCCTTGTGCAACAATATTGTTATCTTTAAGTATTATATACTTATCTCCAACCTCAAGGGCGTGGTTTATGTCATGCATACTAATAATTATTCCAATACCTTCCTTCTTAAGAGCATTAATCATTTGAAGAGTTTCATATTGGCTCTTTAGGTCTAGATTTGAAGTGGGTTCATCTAATAGTAATAGTTTTGCTTCTCCTGCAAGTGCTCTTGCTATGGCAACCTTTTGTCTTTCACCACCAGATAATTTCTGTACATCCGCATTGGCAATATGTTCTATGCCGAGTTTTTTAATTATTTCGTACACCTTTTCATAATCTAATTTCCCTGGGTGAGAGAAATATGGAAGTCTGCCAAGCAATATGGCATCTATAACACTCATACTTTCAAATGAAATACTTTGAGGAACATATGCAATATTCTTTGCAAATTCTTGTCTCTTGTATTCATTTATATTCTTTCCAAGGAGTGTTATTTCTCCAACTTTGCTTTTAAGCAAACCTGCTATACATTTAATAAGTGTAGACTTGCCAGCACCATTAATACCAATTAAAACAGTGGCTTCATAATCGTTAACACTAAATGATACGTTGTCTAGTATCTTTTTCTTGTCATAGGAGAAAGAATAATTCTTAACATTTAAAATTTCATTCATGCTCTTTTCCTCCTTAACAAGATATATACAAAGAATGGGGTTCCAATAATTGCTGTTACAGCCGCAACTGGAATATTCATTCCAGGGACTACAGTTCTTGCAATTAAATCTGAGATTAAAAGTAATATAGAACCAAGTAGTCCAGAAGCAGGTAGTAAGAATCTAGAATCAGATCCCATAAATCTTCTTAGAAGTTGAGGACATACTATTCCAATAAATCCAATTGTTCCAACGAATGAAACACATACAGCTGTTATTAAAGATGCAAGCAATAATGAAACTAATCTTAATGCGTTAACGTGAATGCCTAATGTCTTGGCAATGTCATCTCCAGAACCCATCGCATTGTATTTCCATCTTAAGATGAAGAAAACAATGAAGGATGCAAAAACAACACAAGCCATTATTAAAATCTCTAAATAAGATGCTCTTCCTAAATCTCCAAAAGTCCAATATACTGCAGCAGATAATGCTTGGTCATTTGCCAGATACTGAACAAGTGTAGTTAGTGCAGTGAATAGTGAAGTCGCTGCAACACCTAAAAGGATTACAGTGGTAGGTGAGAAATTTCTAATCTTAGATATGCCAAGGATTGCAAGTACACTGCCAAATGCAAATATGAATGCTGCAACTGTTACTACGTAAGGATTATTAAAATTGAGAGTGCTTCCAACTGTTCCTGTATAAATTCCTGCACCACAAATGATTGCAATGTTCGCACCAAAAACTGCAGCAGAGGAAACACCTAAAGAAGTAGGGGATGCAAGTGGGTTTTGAAGATTAACTTGCATTACATGACCAGAAATGGCAAGACCAAAGCCAACAACTAATGCGGCAACTATTCTTGGCATTCTTATTAGCCAAACCATTCTTATATTTCTATCTGGTCCAATACGGAAGAAAGCTCTTAAAGATTCCAAAGGACTTAATCTTGCTTGTCCAACGAAAAGACTGATAATAAACAAAAGGAAAACTGCCACTAAAAAGCAGATTATAATAATCCAATTCTTCAATCTATTTTTGGAATAGGCTTCTATTTGGTCTTTTAATAAGTCTGTCTTCAATTCCGTACAAATCCCTTTATTTTCTATGTTATCAAACAAAAATATTTGTTTTGTATGGTAATTATAACAAGATGCTATGAGCCGGTCAATGGTTATTTTATAAATCTTTACTTTTAATAAGTAAATGAATATAATGTTAGTTAGTGAACAATTTGTTTGAAAACATACAGGGGATAGATTATGGACAGGAGAAAAGCAAAAACTATTAAGGCAATTAGAGGGGCATTTTCTCAGTTATTACAAACAAAGAAATATTCTGAAATTACAATTCAAGATGTTTTGGATACAGCAGATATTTGTAGATCCACTTTTTACGAACACTATAAAACCAAGGAAGAATTATTGCATTCAATATGCAAAGAGATTTTCTCTCACGTTTTTTGTCATGAATTAGAGCCAGAGACACATCATGATTTTTCACACACAAATGATTATAGACACGTAATCACTCATATGTTCTACCATTTTGCTGAAGATAAAGATGAAATAAAAGGCATTTTGAATTCGGAAGGTAAAGAAATATTTATACAAGATTTAAAAGAGCATTTAAACGAATTGGTATATGATTACATATTCAAAGAATATGAATGTAAAAAAATGGACGAAAGTTTACTTGCAAATCATTTAATCACAACATTAACAGAATTAACACTTTGGTGGGTAAATAGAAACTGTGATAAAACACCTGAGGAAATGGCAGATAACTACTTCAATTTAATAATCCCAGTATTAACTGCATAAAAGAGGAAATATGGAAGAGTATAAAATTGTAGAAATAAAAGAAGACATTAAATCAAGAAACAACGAACAAGCTAAACAAATCAAAAAAGACTTAGCTGAAAAAAGGATTTTCTATCTTAACGTTATGGCTTCGCCAGGAAGTGGAAAAACAACGCTTATAGTACAACTAGTAAATAGGCTAAAAGACAAGTTTAGAATAGGGATAATCGAGGCGGATATAGACTCAGATGTAGACGCAAAAACTATAGCAGAACAAACCGGAGTTAAGGTTATGCAGATGCACACTGGAGGTGCTTGTCATATCACTTGTCAAATGTCTTGGGAGGCATTGGTAGAACTTGGAATAGATGATGTCGATTTCGTTATCTTAGAAAACATAGGCAATTTGGTATGTCCAGCAGAGTTCGATACGGGTGCAACACAAAATCTAGTTTTATTATCTGTTCCAGAAGGCGATGATAAGCCTTTGAAATATCCTTTAATGTTTGAAGTTGCATCTGTTGTGGCTTTAACAAAAATGGATGTAGCTCCTGCATTTGATTTCGATGTAGAAAAGGCAAAAAAGAATATTGCATATAGAAATAAGGATGCAAAAGTGTTTGTAACTTCGGCTGTAAAACAAGATGGAGTAGATGAATTATGCGAGTATCTAACTGATCAAATCACAAAAACGATTCGCATTTAGCTATATAATATTTAAGTAAAACTAAATATATATTTACTCTAGTAATTAAAAATGATATAATTATCATACCATAATATCAAAAAAACAAAAAAGGAGATTATTTATGAGCAACACAAATGAAAGAATCTGTATTATTGGTGGCGGTCCTGCAGGATTATCTACCGCAATGTACCTTGAAAAGAAAGGTTATTCCAACTACGTTATCTATGAAAAGTTAAACAAAGTTGGTGGAAAATGCTGGTCTCCAAAACTCAAAGTCACACACAATGGAAAGACAGAAGAAAAGAGTTTTGAAACTGGTGCAATTATGGGTGCAATCACATATCATGCAGTATCAGAAATGGAAGAATTCGGTGGTTACTATCACAAGGGACCAGACTTCAAACCAGGCGAACCAAATATGCGCCGTGAATTCCGTACACTTGATGGCGTAGTAGATGAATGGACAAATCCAAAGGCAAATTTCTCTTTCAAGAAATTATTTGGACTTCTCAAACTTAAGAAACAAATGAAGAAATTAAACGAACTCATGCAAACAAAGTATGTTGGTTATGACTGTTATGGCCACATCGGTGTTGCAAAGGGTGAATACTATGGAATTTCCAAAGGTGTTGATGGACACTGTGGTGCAACAGCTGAAAATTCATTCCCTAACTACATCAAGGGAACAAACCCAAATCTTAAAGATTTAGCACTTCCTTTCGCAGAATTCTGTAAACTCAATGGAGTAGAAGAAGTTATGAGAATTTGGATTGCTCCATTTACATCTTTCGGTTATGGATTCTTTGATGAAATCCCAGCAGCTCTTGTTATGAAGTACTTAGACGTTACAACAGCACTTGAATTTGTTAACCTTAGACTTTGGACATGGCAAGATGGAACACAAGAAATCTACAAGAGAGTTAATGACAAACTTAAACACCCAGCAATTCTTGAAACAGAAGTTGTTAAGGTTGAACGTCCAGAGGGTAAAGTTCTTGTAACAATTAGATCCAAAGACGGAAAAGAAACAACAGAAGAATTCGACAAACTCGTTGTAACAACACCACTTGATTGGTTTGCAAAATATGCAGATGCAACTAAAGAAGAAGCAGAACTCTTTGCAAAGATCGTACATGAAAGATACTGTGACTACATTGCAACATTCGAACCAGGAAAGAGCCCTAACATTTCAGGTTACATGGTTGAAAACATGGTTCCAGAAAGACTTGGACACGCAATGGTTTATTACAATCGTTGGCAATGTCTTGACAGAGACTGTCCAGCAACTGTTTATGCTCTTGCTAACCACACAGGTTCTCCAGACAAGGATTTCGATGATGTTATGAAGACAATGGACGAAGATATGAAGAGAGTTGGCTTCCCAATCAAAGAAAAACACTTTGCACAAGAAGTTTACTATTGTCCACACGTATCTGCACAAGATTATGCAGATGGTTGGTATGACAAACTCGAAGCACTCCAAGGAACAAAGAACACATTCTATGCTGGAGAAATTATTTCCTTCGGTGATATGGAAGACACATGTGCTGCAAGTAAAGATATCGTAGGTAGATTCTTCTAAAATATAAATATTGGTGTAGGATTTCCACTTTTTGTGGGAGTCCTACATTTATATAAGAGGAGTATGAAAGAAGTTAGAACAATAGTCCTATCTAAAAGCGTTTTTGAAGAGAATGATAAAGAAGCAGATGCACTCCGCTTGTTCTTAAAGGACAAAGGAGTTTTTCTAGTTAATGTAATGTCTTCTCCAGGTGCTGGAAAAACAACAACATTAATTGCTCTTATTAATAAGCTCTCAAAATTCCTCCGTGTAGGAATTATGGAAGCAGATATAGACTCGGATGTAGATGCTATAAAAGTAGCAAAAGAAACGGGTTGTAAATCTATTCAACTCCATACTGGTGGTATGTGCCACTTGGATGCAGGTATGACTACACAAGGACTAATGGAACTCGGATTGGAAGATTTGGATCTTGTATTTTTGGAAAATGTTGGGAACTTGGTTTGTCCAGCAGAGTATGATACAGGAGCACATTTAGACATGATGATTCTTTCTGTTCCAGAAGGGGATGATAAGCCATTAAAATATCCTCTTATTTTCCAAAAGTGCGAGCTAGTTCTAATTAATAAAATAGATACTCTCCCATACTTCAATTTCAGTATGGAAAATGTTAGAAGAAACATTAGTTACAGAAACAAAAACGCAACAGTTATTCCTATCTCTGCAAAGAAGGGTGATGGAATAGATGATGTTGTAGAATTTTTTAAAAGGAAAACAAACAAATAAATTATAAGGAGTTACTTATGCCAAAACAGAACGATAAGATTATCAGTAAGTACCAAAATGAGAAGGATGTCCAAAAGGCATACTGCAAACTTGGTCAAAGGATTACAGACGTTGTTCCACACAAATTACTTGGTGTTAAAGCAGATCATCCAGAATACTGGGGATTAAGAGAAGTTCTTACACCAGAGATGGTAGATGTTTGTAACAAAATGAAACTTCGTAAATTCTATTATTTCGAAGAATTACTCAAAATGAACCCACAATACGAAGCAATCGATTTCCAAAAATTGTTGGACGATATGTCATATATTGGAATTATTGAATATGACTATTCAGACCGTTATGCTCATGACCATCCAATTAATGACGAAAAGAATTTCCCACGTACAAAACGTTATCGTGTTCCTTTCTTCGTACCAGGTTCAGCAGAATTATTCAATTCATCATTAGATAGAATTGAGAAAAACCCAGCAGTTACTTCTTTCTTTGAAAGAATGACATTTATACCTCTTGCAAATATCACACAAATGGTTCAACCTGGTGGTATGGGTATTGGTATGCACGTTATCCCAGTTGAAAAAGCAATTGATGATGCAGATAAAGCAGTTAAGTCTATTGCTTTAGATCAAAAAATTGATGCAAAGAACGAATCAGTAGACCTTGAACACATTTCACACTGGCTTGATAAATATGAAGGTCATATTTCAGCTGGTATTTGCTCTTGCCGTGCTTCACGTGCAGTATTAGGTGATGGATGTACAGACGACTGCAATGACTGGTGTATCCAATTAGGTGATATGGCAGACTACACAGTTGAAACAAAACGTGCACACTATATTACAAAAGAAAGAGCACTCGAAATCTTTGCTTTAGCAGAGAAGAATGGTTATGTACACCAAATTACAAACATAGACGGTTCAGAACATATCTTTGATATCTGTAACTGTAACGTAAGAATTTGTAACGCATTAAGAACATCAATGTTATTCAACACACCAAACCTTTCAAGAAGCGCATATACATCAAGAGTTACAAAAGAAAAGTGTGTTGCTTGCGGAAAGTGCGTAGAAATCTGTCCAGCAGGTGCTGTTAAACTTGGACAAAAGCTTTGTGACAAAGCAGGAAACGAAGTTAAGTACAAACATGTTCCACTTCCAGATGCAATCAGATGGGGTGAATATGCATGGGACGAAGACTATAGAGATAACCAAGTTAAATCCAATACATATGACAAAGGTAGTGCACCATGTAAAGCAGCATGTCCAGCTCATGTACCAATTCAAGCATATTTAGACCTTGCAAAACAAGGAAAATATCGTGAATCTCTTGCAATGATTAAGACAGAAAACCCATTCCCAAGTGTTTGTGGTAGAGTATGTAATAAACGTTGTGAAGCAGAATGTACAAGAGGAAAGATTGATGCACCAGTTTCAATCGATGCAGTTAAGAAATTCGTAGCAGATTTAGAATTAAATTCTAAAGACCGTTATGTGCCAGAGAAAGTTGTTCAATCTGTATATGGCAAGTTTGATGAAAAGATTGCTATCATCGGTGGCGGTCCAGCTGGATTATCAGCAGCATACTATCTTGCAGAAATGGGTTACAAACCAACAGTATTCGAAAAGAATAAGAAACTCGGTGGTATGTTAACATATGGTATCCCAAGTTACAAACTTGAAAAAGACGTTATCGAAGCAGAAATAGATGTCATTAGACAACTTGGTGCAGAGATTAAGACTGGAGTAGAAGTTGGTAAGGATATCACAATAGAACAACTCAAAGCAGAAGGATACAAAGCATTCTATATTGCAATTGGTTGCCAAGGCGGAAGAAGACCTGGTGTTGCAAATGATACAGCAGAAGGAACAGACATCGCAGTAGAATATCTCAGAAAGAACTATGAAGACAGAAAAGACTTCACAGGAGATGTTGTAGTTGTTGGTGGTGGCAACGTTGCTATTGACTGTGCAAGAAATGCACATAGATTAAATGCAAAATCAGTTAAAATGTTCTCTCTTGAAACAAGAGAAGAAATGCCAGCAAGCAAAGAAGAAGTTGCAGAAGCTCTCGAAGAAAACGTTGAGATTTGCAATGCTTGGGGTCCAAAGGAAGTTCTTGTAAACGATAAAGGTCAAGTAACAGGAATTATCT
>CAMZEU010000004.1 GCA_947305865.1 uncultured Clostridia bacterium | reverse complement strand
TAAAGACGTCAAAAGGTGTTTCTTGAGATAAAATTGCAACACAACACTTCTTTGTCTTGGAAATCATCTGTGTTGTGAGATTACCTTTATTTAAAGTAATACTAAATCTTTCTGGATTTGAAGATTGCTGCATTAATGTATTACAAACACAAAGATTGTCTTTTGCTCCATCCTTTGCACATACTAAGAATAATCCGTAAGTGATTTTAAATAGTAAATTCATAAATGCCTCCTTTTGTAGAGTTCATTATAATATTAACCCATTTTAATTAATAATTAAAGAGTGATTTTTGAGAGCATAAAAAAAGTGGCTGGAAATCCAACCACCTTTTTGTTAATTTCATTAAGTTAGCTAAATTATTTAACTTCGACTGTTGCGCCAGCTTCTTTGAGTTCTGCTGCGAGCTTGTCTGCATCTGCCTTAGCAATTCCTTCTTTAACTGCCTTTGGTGCACCTTCAACAAGTGCTTTTGCATCCATAAGTGATAATTCTGTTGCTGCTTTAACAACTTTGATAACTGCAACTTTCTTTGATGCATCTGCGAGTCCTGTTAAAACTACGTCAAATTCTGTCTTTTCTTCAGCTGCTGCTGCTGGAGCTGCTGCACCGCCTGCTGCTGGAGCTGCTGCTACTGCTACTGGAGCTGCTGCGCTTACACCGAATTCTTCTTCGATTGCTTTTACTAATTGATTGAGTTCGACAACTGTCATACCCTTAATTTCTTCTAATAATTTGTTGATATCTGCCATGGTTCTTTCCTCCAAATAATTTTTTAATTTAATTTAGGCTTTTTGTTCTGCGACTTTGTTAAGTGCGATTGCTAGACCTGAGATGATCTGGTTAAGAGATCCTGCGAGTCCTGTGATAGGTGCTTGTAATGCACCAAGTAATGTAGCAAGTATAACTTCTCTTGATGGTAAGTCTGCTAATTGTTTTACACCTTCAACATTAATAAAGCTTCCTTCTAATAATCCGCACTTTACTTCCATCTTATTTAACTCTTTAATTTTAGCTTGTAAGATTTTTGCAGGTGCTACTGGATCCTTATCTGAGAATGCTATTGCTGTAGGGCCATTGAGAGCTTCATCAAAATCAGTATATCCAAGCTCATTGAAAGCACGTTTTGCTAAACGATTCTTATATACTTTGTAATCTACACCAGCTTCACGCATTGCTTTTCTTAAAGATGTATCTTGAGCAACGTCTAATCCAACATAGTTAATAAGCACTAAGCTCTTAGCATTACTAATCTTAGATTTAATCTCTTCGACTTGTTCGGCTTTCTGCTTTAATATTTCTTGATTTTTAGATGCCATTTTTTGCCTCCTTAATAAAATTTGACGCCTTCTTCCGAAAACACGAGAAAAGACGTCAATCCTATAATATCATGATTAAGTGTCTATCCTCGGCAAGCTCTTTCGAATTATGTTTTGCAACACTTGCTGTCTTCGGAATATTTGTGTGGTTATTTTAATTAACCACTAAGTGTTTGTCAACCAAAAAAGCTTGATTGACAAAACATTTTTATTATTGTTGTACCTTTGTGGTTACTCTAACACTTGGGCCCATTGTTGAAGTTACATAAATGCTCTTCAAATATGTTCCTTTTGCTGCTGTTGGCTTTGCTTTAATTAAAGCATCGATAAGTGTGTTGTAGTTTTCAACTAACTTCTCTGCACCGAAAGATTTCTTTCCGATGATACAGTGAACGATAGCTTGTTTGTCTACTCTATATTCAACTTTACCAGCTTTAATTTCTTTGATTGCTTTTTCTATATCCATAGATACGGTTCCGCTCTTTGGACTTGGCATTAAGCCCTTTGGTCCTAAAACTTTACCTAATCTACCAACTTGTCCCATCATATCTGGGGTTGTTACGATTACATCGTAATCGAACCAGTTCTCAGATTGAATCTTTTGAACCATTTCTTCAGAACCTACGAAGTCTGCGCCAGCTGCTTTTGCTGCGTCAACTTTGTCTGCCTTAACGATTGCTAAAACTCTAACTGAACGACCTGTTCCGTTTGGTAATACTACAACACCACGAACTTGTTGGTCTGCGTGACGTGGGTCAACACCAAGACGTGCATGGATTTCGATTGTTTCATCAAATTTTGCCTTTGCTGTTTGTAATACAAGTGCAAGAGCGTCTGCTACTTCGTATGTTTTTCCAGATTCGATCAACTTAGCTGATTCGATATAATTCTTTCCTCTCTTCATCTTATTAATCCTCCACTGTTATGCCCATACTACGAGCTGTTCCTGCTATCATGCTCATTGCAGCTTCTAATGAACCTGCGTTGAGGTCTGGCATTTTAATTGTTGCTATTTCTTTGCATTGTTCTTTTGTTATCTTACCAACTTTTTGCTTGTTTGGTACACCGGATGCCTTCTCTAATCCTGCTGCCTTTAAAATAAGAACTGGCGCAGGTGGTGTCTTCATGATGAATGTGAAGGAACGGTCTGCATAAATAGTAATGATAACTGGAATAATCATTCCTGCTTGCTTCTCTGTCTTTGCGTTAAAGTCTTTAACGAAAGCAGCGATATTAATACCTTGTGGTCCTAATGAAGAGCCAACTGGTGGTCCTGGGGTAGCTTTACCCGCAGGTAACTGTAATTTAACTACAGCATTAATCTTTTTAGCCATACTATCCTCCTAATGACTAACGGCGGTCTGTTGAGCACAAATGTGCACTCTCCCGCTTGTTATTTGTTGATTTTCTTTTCTACACTTGAAAAATCAATTTCTACTGGTGTCTCACGACCAAACATTGATACGATAACCTTAAGTTTTTCATGTTCCATGTCAATACTTTGTACGCTACCAATGAATCCTGTGAGTGCTCCAGAAATGATTTCAACGTTGTCTCCGACTTTAATATTAAAGTCTTCAATTTTGATAGTTTCGAGTCCGTTTCTCTTAACTTCTTCTGGTGTTAATGGTAGTGGTCTACCTTGTGGACCTACGAAACCTGTTACTCCTTCTGTTTGTGTGACCAAGTACCAAATTTGGTTACTATAGATCATCTTGATGAAAACATAGGATGGGAAAAGCTTTTTGATAACTTCTTTGCGTTTTCCATTCTTATCTTCAACTATTTCTGTCTCTGTAAGAACTTTGATATCGAAGATTTGATCTTGTAAACCATTGTTGTCTACCTTGTTGCGAATACTCTTCTCAACACTATTCTCATAGCCGGAATATGTATGAATTATATACCATCTTGGTTGTTGATCTTGATTCATTACTTGATCCTCCGATTAATTAGATAAATAATGTTGCCCATGAACCGTTAACTAACAAGCTAAGTAAGCCTGCGAGTACATAGTCTATGGCGAATAATAATATGAAGAATACTACTACAACAACGACTACCACAGATGTGTTTTTGGCAACATCTTTTGGTGTTGGCCAAGTAACCTTCTTTAATTCAGAGAATAAACTTCTGAACCATGCGCCGAGTCTCTTGAAGAAACTTTCTTTCTTCTTTCCTTGATCGGACTTAGAAGGTGTCTTCTTTCCTTTTGCCTTTGGAGCATTAGTACTGTCTTCTACATTAACTGCAGCAACTTCAGTTTGAACAGGCTCTTGTTGTACTTCTTCTTGCTCTGTTTCAACTGGCTTTACTTCTGCTTCATTGACATTTGTGGTCTTTTTCTTTGACATAATTATCTCCTGCTGGATACTAATTATTTAGTTTCCTTGTGTATAGTATGCTTCTTGCAGAAAGGACAATATTTCTTGATTTCAATACGGTCTGTATTCTTCTGCTTGTTCTTTGAAGACATATAATTACGTTGCTTGCATTCTTGACATGCAAGAGTAATCTTTATTCTTGTTTCCTTGGATTTGGTTGCCATTTCAGCACCTCCCTTTTTGTTACAGTGTTTTCCATACGTAGCCCTAGTGCGATGGTATAAAATCCACCGCACCGAGCCTTATATTTTTTGAAAGAACACTAATTATTCAATAATTTTTGTTACAACACCAGAACCAACTGTTCTTCCACCTTCACGAATAGCGAAACGAAGTCCTTCTTCGATAGCGATAGGTGTGATTAACTTAATTGTCATCTTGATGTTGTCGCCTGGTACTACCATTTCAACGCCGTCTGGTAATGAAAGTGTACCTGTAACGTCTGTTGTTCTGAAGTAGAATTGTGGTCTGTATCCATTGAAGAATGGAGTATGACGGCCACCTTCTTCTTTCTTAAGAACGTAAACTTGTCCTTCGAAATGTGTGTGTGGGTGAATTGAACCTGGTTTTGCAAGAACTTGACCACGTTCGATTTCGTCACGGTTAATACCTCTTAAGAGAACACCGATGTTGTCGCCGCCTTGTGCGAAGTCAAGGAGCTTACGGAACATTTCGATACCTGTTGCTACTGTTTCTTTCTTTTCATCGGATAATCCAACGATTTCAACCTTGTCGTTGAGCTTTAAGATACCTCTTTCTACTCTACCTGTTGCAACTGTACCACGACCTGTGATTGTGAATACGTCTTCAACTGGCATTAAGAATGGCTTATCTGTGTCACGAACTGGATCTGGGAAGTATGAGTCACATGCATCAAGTAATTCTTGGATTGGCTTGAATGCTGGGCTGTCCCAATCTCCTGCTAAACCTGCTTCCATAGCCTTTAATGCAGAACCACGGATGATAGGTGTTGTGTCGCCTGGGAATTGATATTCCTTGAGGAGGTCTCTTACTTCTTCTTCTACTAAATCGAGAAGTTCTTCGTCATCAACTTGGTCTGTCTTGTTTAAGAAGACGATGATGTATGGAACACCTACTTGACGAGCGAGAAGGATATGCTCACGTGTTTGTGGCATTGGACCATCTGTTGCTGCTACTACGAGGATAGCGCCGTCCATTTGTGCTGCACCTGTAATCATGTTCTTAACATAGTCAGCGTGTCCTGGGCAGTCTACGTGTGCGTAGTGACGATTTTCTGTTTGGTACTCAACGTGTGCTGTGTTGATTGTGATTCCTCTTGCCTTTTCTTCTGGGGCTTTGTCGATTTCATCATACTTCATGGTTTGTGCTAAACCCTTGTGAGCAGAATACATTGTGATAGCTGCTGTAAGTGTTGTCTTACCATGGTCAACGTGGCCGATTGTACCGATGTTGATGTGTGTTTTGTTTCTTTCAAACTTAGCTTTTGCCATAATTTTCAACTCCTTTAAATTGAAATATTTTTTTGTTTTTTTATTTATATATATGCGTGTGCATGTATATCTTTATTGTTTGCGCATATGCGACTTAGTATGATGCAGTTATTTTATCTGCAATTGCTTTTGGTACTTGTTCATAATGATCAAAGAGCATTGTGAAGGTTCCCCTGCCTTGGGTTATTGTTCTTAGATCCTTTGAGTATCCGAACATTTCCCCAAGTGGTGCGTATGCATCTATGACATTTGTACCGTTTCTGATCTCTTGACCTTTTACGACACCTCTCTTGCTAACCATGTGGCTCATAATTGATCCAACATATTCGCCTGGAGTAAATATCTCTACATGCATAATAGGTTCAAGCAATACTGGCTTTGCAAGTTCTGCTGCTTTTTTGAATGCTAGTGAACCGCAAACTTCGAATGCAGTTTCTGAAGAGTCTACCTCGTGTGTGCTACCATCAAGCACTTCCACTTTAAAGTCTACAGCTTCATATCCTGCTATTATACCAGATTTTGCTGCCTCTTGAATACCAATATCTAAAGCTTTCATAAATTCTTTTGGAATTACACCACCTTTAGTATGGTCTTCAAATACGTATCCGCCTTTATGTGGTTCAATGGAAATAACACAATGTGCATATTGTCCTTTGCCTCCATTTTGGCGAACGAACCTTTCTTCGGCTGTCGCTTTTGCAGTTATTGTCTCACGGTAACTTACCTGTGGTTTACCTACATTAGCTTCAACCCTGAACTCACGGAACATACGGTCTACAATAATTTCTAAGTGAAGTTCACCCATTCCAGCAATAATAACTTGCCCTGTTTCTTTGTCTGTATAAGACTTGAATGTTGGGTCTTCCTCACCTAAACGTTGTATTGCTACTGCCATACGTTCTTCTGAGGCTTTGGATTTAGGTTCGATTGCGACTTTGATGACTGGCTCTGGGAACTCAATGTTCTCAAGCATTATTTGGTGTGACCTGTCACAAAGTGTGTCGCCTGTTGTGGATTTCTTCAATCCTACTATTGCGATAATCTCACCTGCTCCTGCTTCTTCAATGTCGATTCTTTCGTCTGAGAACATTCTAACGATTCTTGAGATTCGCTCGTTCTCTCCTTTTTCAACATTGTATACCAAATCTCCAACTTTTACTCTGCCTGAATATATTCTGACAAATTCAAGTTTTCCGATGAATTGGTCTGTATTAACCTTGAATACTAATCCACAGAAAGGTTCTTTATCATCTGCTTTTCTTACTTCTTCTTTATCTACTCTTGGATTCTTTCCAACTACTGCTGGAACATCTAGAGGTGATGGAAGGAAGTCTACAATAGCGTCTAATAGTTCTTGTATTCCTTTGTTTTTGAAGGAGCTTCCGCAAAGAACTGGATTGAGTTTCATTCCTATTGTTCCCTTACGAAGAGCAGTCCTTATTTCTGCTGTAGAAATACTATCTGTATCTCCCTCGATTAGTTTCTCGGTTATTTCATCGCTAAATTCAGATATTGCATCTAGCATTACTTCTCTTGTTGCTATTGCATCTGGTAATAACTCATCTGGGATGTCTCTAATGTCTAGGTTGACACCGAGGTCTTCATTTGCGAAGTAGATTGCCTTCATCTCGATGAGGTCTATTACACCTTGGAAGTCTGCTTCTTTACCTATTGGTAGTTCTATTGCAACTGGATTTGCGTTGAGTCTTTCTCTCATCATGGTTAAGACATTTTTGAAGTCCGCTCCATTTATATCCATCTTATTTACGTATGCGATGCGTGGTACATTATAAGTATTAGCTTGTCTCCATACGTTTTCAGATTGAGGTTCAACTCCTCCTCTTGCACAGAACACTGCTACAGCACCATCTAAAACTCTTAAACTTCTTTCTACTTCTACTGTGAAGTCTACGTGTCCTGGAGTATCAATGATTGTTATTTCATGACCTTTCCATGATGTAGTAACTGCAGCTGATGCAATGGTAATTCCTCTTTCTCTTTCTTGGTCCATGGAATCCGTTACAGTGTTGCCTGAGTCTACGTTGCCAATTCTTCTTATCTTTCCACTGTAGAACAAGATACGTTCTGTTGTGGTAGTCTTGCCAGCGTCGATGTGAGCCATTATTCCGATATTTCTTAATTTATCGAGAGCAACGTTTCCCATAGGACTCCTTTTATATTACCATCTGAAATGTGCGAATGCTTTGTTTGCTTCTGCAGCACGATGCATTTCGTCTTTTCTCTTGACTGCGCCACCTGTGAGGTTGCATGCATCTACTAATTCTCCTGCAAGTCTTTCTTGCATTGTTCTTTCTGAACGTTGTCTAGCAAATAATACTAACCAACGAATTGCTAATGTTTGGCGACGTTCTGGTCTGATTTCCATTGGTACTTGGTATGTAGCACCACCTACACGTCTAGCCTTAACCTCTAAATTAGGTTTAACATTTTCCATAACTTTCTCTAAGAGATCCATTGGCTCCATAGAGAGTTTGGCTGTTGCTATATCTATTGCACCGTATACGATTTCTTCTGCTGTTCCTTTCTTGCCATCTAACATAACTTGGTTAATGATTTTTGTAACCAATACGCTATTGTATTTGGAATCTGGAAGAACTTGTCTTTTAGGTACACCACTTCTTCTTGGCATTTTTATCCTCCTAAAAATGTTACATTACGAACATTCGAAAATTTTTATTTTTGATTATTGTTTTGGGCGTTTCGCACCATACTTGCTTCTAGATTGGCAGCGTTTTGCAACACCTGCAGCATCCAAAGCACCACGTATGATATGATAACGTACACCTGGTAAGTCCTTAACACGGCCGCCTCTTATGAGAACAACACTATGCTCTTGTAAGTTGTGTCCGATGCCTGGGATATAAACAGTACCTTCTTGTCCATTTACCAAACGTACTCTTGCGATTTTACGAAGAGCTGAGTTAGGCTTCTTTGGGGTAGTTGTTGTAACAGATACACAAATACCTCTCTTTTGTGGGCATTGATCCATGATAGGTGTCATAGATTTCTTAGCCTGTTGTTTTCTACCATTCTTTATCAATTGATTGATGGTTGGCATTATTGATCCTCCTATAAGATTTCGAATGCGATATGCAACCCTACACGTCGCACTATTTTTGTTGCTGTGCTTCCGCTTTCCTGCTTTCCTCTCTCATAACTCCGGCATTTCGATACAGCTCAATTGAGTTTCTGCTTTCTGTTAAGAGTGATTATGTTCGCCATCCAGTTTCCACGTTCATGGAAATAAAGACTTCACACCTTATCCCATTTCTATGAACACGTTCTTTTACTATGTTTGGAATTTAACTTAGTATCAGAACCCTTTCAGTCTTGCTACTTCGTTTTCAAATCAGGCTTTTATAAATTATTCTAATTTAAAAACGACCCACATTTCTGCAGGCGTGATAATAATAACAAGAGAATACAGTATAAGTCAAACGAAAAATACAAAAATATTTAATAATATTTATATTAAGAGGTAATCCCCAAGATATTGTGGTGTTTTTTCAATTTAAAACACTATGTAAGAAAAACCCGCAGCTTTTGGCTACGGGATAAATTCTTATTTATCATATTTTGCATCGTCGTAGTTCTGTATAATTTGAACTGCAACTTTGAATCCTTTCTCAAGACATACTGGATTTACAAGTTCTGGTTTGTCGTGTCTTGTATGATAGTAAATTGGTAAGTCATGATTCATTGCTGTAACAGCAACTGCATCTAATCCTGCTTGTGAGAATGCTGCACTATCTGTTGCTCCAAGTGGTACGGAACCATTTGGTGTATGTTTGATTTCTAATTCATCAAATGCATCATTAACCATCTTTGCAACTACATCATCTGATTTAACAAAACCATTTAGATCCTTTACGTTTGTCATGAAGTAGTCATCTTCACAAATTGTATCGAATACAACAATCTTTGTTGGAATACCATTTTTCTCATCTTCAAGGAGTTCTTTTGCATGCATTTTTGCCCATGCTTTTGAACCACGTAATCCACACTCTTCTGAGCCTGCTAAAATAATGCCAACTTCTGTGTTTTCTAAATCAACTTTTGCCTCTTTTAATGCCTTTAGAATGCTGATTGAGAGGTATGTTCCTGTTAAATTATCGTTTGCACCAGGAGCTACAACTTTAGGGTTAGAAAGATCATATAAGAGCACCCAAAGTGGGAAGAATAATAAGCTAATTACAGATGGAATAAATGTTGTGCTTCCTACTGTCATAATACCAGCAAAAGTACCGCCTTTTGCCCAAATAATAGTGGTTGCAATGGATACTCCGAAGAGATATAAAACACCAACTATTGAGATTAAGAAATGTGCGATAAACCACTTTCCACCTAAGAATGAATTTACTGTCCATTCATAAGCAGCATCTGTATGTCCTGTGAAGTATATTCTTCTCTTCACTTCGCCTGTTGGTTTCTTAATGGCTGTAATAACTTGAGATTGTTTCTTTGGCCACATAAAGTCTACGACTTGGAAGTAGCAAACAAATTCCAAAATCATTACAAGCATTCCAATAACGATGAATATTATTGAAATTATTGGAAGGAAGAATGAGCATACTAATGCAGCAAGAACTAATGAAACTGTGATATAAATCCAGCCCATAAATGCACCCGGATGTACATCATAACTCTCTGTCTTTACGTCATCTGCATATTTGCCAACTGTTTCAGCCATATATTCCATGGCTTTCTTTTCGCCTTTGCCACCAGAATCTCTTGCACCAAACTTCTTACATACTGTTCCAATCTCAGTGCTTATGAAGTCTGCTTGTTTGCTAGATGTGTTTTTAACATTACTTAAATCCATCTTTCTACCTCTAAAATAAACTAGAAATAATATTACTCTTTTCTTTTGTAAAAGTCAATTTTAATTGGCTTTACAAACTACCCTAGAAAAATAAAAAATACCCGCTTAGAATAGCGAATATTTATACTTTTTATATGCTAAAATTTTTAATTATTTTAGTGCGACTGTTGCCTTTGCATCCAATGATAATGGGCTCATTTCCATACCACTCTTAATAGCATAGAAAGCCTCTGCACCAATCATTGCAGCATTATCTGTACAATACTTAAGTTGTGGATAATAGATGTTGTATCCCTTGTCTTTTAAGCTATCAAATCTCTCTCTTAGGCATTGGTTTGCAGATACACCACCAGCAATTGCAATATTCTTCATTCCTGTTCTCTTTGCAGCATTTAAAGTCGTATTGAAAAGTTGTGTTACGGCTGCTTCTTGGAAGGATGCTGCAACATCTGCATCTATCATCTTCTCACCTTTTTGTTCTAGTTTATGAGCATAATTTATAACGAATGTCTTAATACCAGAGAATGAGAACCATAACTCATCTTTGTCATTAAATGTTGGACATGGCATTTCAATGTTTGCATTTCCTTGCTTTGCAAGCTTTTCTATTTCTGGTCCACCTGGATATGGAAGTGACAATACTCTTGCGACCTTATCAAAAGCTTCCCCTGCTGCATCATCTTTTGAAGATGCTAATGCTTCTATTTCTGTATAACTCTTAACATTGAGAACTGCTGTATGTCCACCACTTGCAAGTAAGCAAAGGTATGGTGGTTTAAGATTGGTTCCTATATAATTTGCTGCTATATGTCCTCTAATATGTGAAATACCATATAGAGGTTTGTTATATGCATATGCAAGGCCTTTAGCATAGTTAACACCAACCAAAAGAGCCCCTAATAAACCTGCACCATATGTAACAGCAATTGCATCTATATCTTCTATTTTTAGACCGGATTTAATGATTGTATCATTAACTACTGTTTCAATTGCCATTGTATGGTTTCTACTTGCTATCTCTGGAACAACTCCTCCGAATCTCTTATGAATCTCTATTTGTGTTGCAATTGTAGATGCTAAAACTTCTCTGCCATTTTTAACAATAGCACAAGCTGTTTCATCGCAACTAGATTCAATTGCTAGCACAATTATATTCTCTTTATCTTTTGGGTTCGTTGGATTATACATATTATTCTTCTATTGCAGATTTCTTAAGGTATTCGTTTATGAAACCATCTAAATCTCCATCCATAACTGCTTGGATATTTCCGTTTTCATAATCTGTTCTATGGTCTTTTACAAGAGTATATGGACAGAATACATAACTTCTTATTTGGCTACCGAATTCAATCTTTTTTAATTGTCCAGAAATATTAGATGCTTCTGCTTGTCTTTCTGCTTCTCTCTTCTCTGCAAGTTTAGACTTAAGCATATTCATTGCCATTTCTTTATTTTGCATTTGGCTTCTTTCTACTTGGCAAGCAACTATAATGCCTGTTGGCAAGTGTGTAATACGAACTGCAGATTCAGTCTTGTTAACATGTTGTCCGCCAGCACCAGAACTTCTATATGTATCTATCTTTAATTCTTCTGGACGAATAACTATATCTGAATCATCTATGATTTGAGGCATTACTTCTAAAGAAGCAAAAGATGTATGTCTTCTCTTATTGGCATCAAAAGGAGAGATACGAACAAGTCTATGTACTCCCTTCTCAGATTTAAGGTATCCATATGCATTTTCGCCTTCAACTAAAAAGGTTATACTTTTTAGACCTGCTTCTTCACCATCTAGTTGATCCAATACTGTTAGAGACCAGCCACAACGCTCTACATACCTTGCATACATCCTGAACAACATCTGCGTCCAGTCCATAGCTTCCGTGCCACCTGCGCCAGCATGAAGGGTTAAAATGGCGTTTAGAGAATCATACTTGCCAGAGAGAAGTGTTTCTAAAGAAAGAGCTTCACATTTCTTCTTTAATTCCTTAATATGAGTCTCAACTTCTGCCTCACTTTCTGGATCTTCTTCAAGAGATAACATATCCACCATTTCTATTGTGGAGTCTAAGTCTTTTAGTGTGCTTTCAAACTTAGCTAGTTTTGCTTGGAGTTGGTTTTGCTCTTTTGTTACTTTTGCAGCATTTTGAGCATCATTCCAAAACCCTTCTGCATTTTGCATTGCTTCTAGTTCTTTAATCCTTTCTCTTTTCTTATCTGGATTAATACCAGCATATGCATGTGCTAGTTCAGTTCTTATCTCTTTTAAATCATTTTTTATATTATAAAAGTCCATAATTATTTGTATAAATCTGGATGATATTCCTTACACTTACAGTTCTTGAATTTTAATCCGCTTCCACATGGACATGGATCATTTCTTCCGATTTCTTTTGTTACACTTCTTCTTGCTTGTTTTACGCCAGCATGTTCTTCTTCTTTTGGTCTATCTACTCTAATTCTAATTCCGTGTAGCGAGAGCATTGTCATTGCTGCACCAAATGGAGTCATCTTTAAGAGTGTGCTTGCTGTTTGAGAATGGATTCCTTCTACCATATCATCGAACATTCCCCAACCTTCTTCTCTATATGAGATAACTGGGTCTCTTTGTCCGTAACCACGAAGTCCAATACCATGTCTAAGAGTGTCCATATCATCGATATGTGTCATCCACTTTCTATCTACAGATGTTAATAATACAACTCTTTCTACATCGCCGAAATCATAGCCTTCACCAGTTGTTGCAACTTGTTTAAGCCATGCGAGTTTTTCGTCATCTCCGTGTCCTTGGTCTGCAACTGCTTTATATATTAAAGCAAGTTGTTCTTTTGTATCATTGATGAGCTTCTCATAAGCAGCATTTGCAGCCTTCATAACAACATCTTTAAGTTTGTAGATATCGAAACATTCTGCAAGCTCTGGAGTCATCAAGTTGGAATCCTTTGGAACCATCTTATTTTCAAGAGAATCGTTGAATGCTTTGTAATCCCATTCTGTGTAGTCTTGCTTATAGTCTGCATAGTATCCAATGATTTCTTCTGATAATGAATCCATCATATCGAGAATTTGGTCATGTACATCCATGCCATCCAAGACTTGTCCCCTTTGCTTGTAGATAATTTCTCTTTGTGCATTCATTACATCATCATAAGAGAGAACTTGTTTTCTGATGGAGTAGTTTCTACCCTCAACTCTTCTTTGTGCACTTTCAATAAGTCTTGTTAATGTCTTTGAAACAATTGGTTGGTCTTCTGGGATATTCATTGTGCTCATAATCATCTTTAATCTATCCCCACCGAAGATTCTTGCTACGTCATCATCACAAGAAATGAAGAATTGTGTGCTACCTGGGTCTCCTTGACGTCCAGATCTACCTCTTAACTGGTTATCTATACGACGTGAGTCATGTCTTTCTGTACCAATAATTCTAAGTCCACCAACTGCTAATACTTGTTGTTTTTCGGCATCTGTTTGCTTTTTGAATTCTTCGTATTGTCTATTGAAGTATTCTTTAGCTGCTAAAACGTCTGTATTGGTTGTAGGAACGAAGGAAGTTGCTGCTTCGATAATTTCCTTTGAATAACCGTTAGCTTCCATTCTTGCCTTTGCAGCGAATTCTGGGTTACCACCTAAAACGATATCGGTACCACGACCAGCCATATTTGTTGCAATTGTTACTTGACCATACTTACCAGCTTGTGCAACGATTTCTGCTTCCATCTTATGGTTCTTAGCATTCAAAACATTGTGTGGTATATGTTTGTTTCTCAACATAGTTGAGAGTTCTTCAGATTTCTCAACAGAAACAGTACCAACTAGAATTGGTTGTCCTATTTCGTGTCTCTTCTCAATTTCTTCTACAATTGCCTTTAACTTAGCATCTCTTGTCTTGTAAATAACATCATGTTCATCTAATCTTTGAGATGGCTTGTTTGGTGGAATTGTTACAACGTCTAAAGAATAAATATCTCTGAATTCCTCTTCTTCTGTCTTTGCTGTACCTGTCATACCAGATAATTTCTTATACATTCTGAAGAAGTTTTGGTATGTAATAGTAGCAAGAGTCTTGTTCTCATTCTTAATCATTACTCTTTCTTTTGCTTCAATAGCTTGATGCAATCCATCTGAGTAACGTCTACCTATCATTACACGGCCTGTAAACTCGTCTACGATAAGAATCTCACCGTCTGAAACAATGTAGTCTCTATCTTTCTTCATCAATTCGTGGGCCTTTAGAGCGTTTTGAATATGATGATATAAATCTGAGTTCTCTAAATCTGTAAGATTTTCAACCTTGAAGTATTTCTCTGCCTTTTCTACACCTTCTTCGGTAAGCATAATTGTTCTTTCTTTTTCTTCTATGGTGTAGTCTGTATCTCCAGAAAGAGTTCTAGCAAATGAATCTGCCTTAAGGTATAATTCACCACTCTTGTCTCCTCTGCCAGAAATAATTAAAGGAGTTCTTGCTTCATCTATTAAAATTGAGTCTACTTCGTCTACGATTGCAAAATTAAGAACACGTTGTACTTTGTCTTTCTTATATACAACCATATTATCTCTTAAGAAGTCGAAACCAAGTTCACTATTTGTACAATATGTAATATCTGCATTATATGCAGCCTTCTTTGCATCGTTGTCCATTTCGTGAACGATAACACCAACACTTACTCCTAAGAAATTGTAGATCTTACCCATCCATGCTGCGTCACGAGATGCAAGGTAATCGTTAACTGTAACAACGTGAACGCCTTCACCTGAAAGTGCCTCAAGGTATGCTGGAAGAGTTGCAACTAATGTTTTACCTTCACCAGTTCCCATTTCAGCAATTCTGCCTTGGAATATAGCAATACCACCCATTAATTGAACTGGGAAGTGTTCCATATTCAATACTCTTCTACCTGCTTCTCTAATAACTGCAAATGCATCATTAAGAATATCGTTTAACTTTTCGCCATTTTTAAGACGTTCTTTTAATATTCCTGTTTGAGCTTGCAATTCCTCATTTGTCATTGGTTCATATTTGCTCTTTAATGCGCAAATTTTAACTGCTCTTTTGCAAAGTGCTTTAACACTTCTTGCATTATCATTTAAAAATCCTTTTAATCCAGGATAATAAGACCTGTATAGTTCTCTCCAATTAAGTGTTTCTGAACTCATACTGCCCTCCTTATATATTGCCAAACTCTTCTATTAACAATTGTGTTAATAAAGAATTTCGTTTCATTGTTTCGTTATTTGCTATCATCTTTTGTATAGTTGGAATTGCTCCTACTAATACAACTATATTTTTCGCACGTGTAACACCCGTGTATAATAAGTTTCTTGTTTGCATAAGGTAACTTGCATCTAATGCTAATACAACATTATCAAACTCACTACCTTGTGATTTATGTATAGTTACAGCATATGCAAGAGTTATTTCGTCTGCTTGTGAGAATGAGTAATTGGATATCTTGTCATCATCAAAATGAATTGTAAATTCATTGGTTGTATAATTCACCTTTTCAATTACTCCAACATCTCCGTTAAATACACCACATCCATTCTCAACATAATGTTCATGAGCAACAAACCAAGTCATTTCGTAGTCGTTTACGATTTGCATAACTTTGTCGCCTTCTCTGTAGATAACTTCGCCATGCTTAAATTCTTTCTTTTCTCTTGAATATGGATTGAGTGCTTTTTGTAATCTTGCATTTAATGCAGTAATACCAGCTGTTCCTCTCTTCATTGGACAAAGTACATTAATATCTCTTGGAGATACATGTAAGAAGTCTGGTAGTCTATTTAAGACTAAATCCATGACTGTATTTGCAATGTCTACAGAATTATTCTTTTCATCATAGAAGAAGTCTGTGCTCTTATTATCTAAGTTTGGCATTTGTCCATTATTAATTCTGTGTGCATTAACAACAATTGCACTAGACTCTGCTTGACGGTAAATCTGTGTTAAGAATGAAACACCAAAGTATCCACTTTCAATTAAATCATGGAGAACACAACCTATACCAACAGATGGAAGCTGGTCTTTATCTCCAACGAGTACTAATCTAGTACCATCTTCTAAAGCACTAATTAAATGATATAGAATTGGTTCATCTAACATAGATACTTCGTCCACAATAACAACATCATATGGAAGAGGTCTCTTGTCATTATATACAAACCTCATTGTTCCACCTGCATCTACACTATATCCAAGTAATCTATGAATTGTACTTGCATCTCTTTCTGTTGCTTGAGCCATTCTCTTTGCAGCTCTTCCAGTAGGTGCACAAAGTGCAACATCCATTCCTAAGTCTTCAAAAATAGAAATGATACACTTAATAATTGTTGTTTTACCTGTTCCTGGACCACCAGTTATGATATGTACACCATGCTCAAATGTATCATCTATTGCTTCAACTTGTTTGTCATGGAGTGTTATCTTATTTCTAGATTCGTATAATCTTATGGCCTCAGTTGGATCTACGTTGATTAATCTTGCTCTATCTCTTAAGTCTGCAAGTTTTGCAGCTATCTTCTTTTCTATGTTATATATGGACTTATGCATAATTGCAGCGCCATTCTTTGTTTCGTATCTAATAACTGTTCCAAGAACGATTAAATCTCCTAAAACATCTCTAATCTTTTCTCCGATGTCTTCACTATTAACATTTAAGACATCTAAAGTCTCACGATATAGGTCTGCTTCGTATAAGAATGCATTACCACTCATATTTGCTGCTTTCTTTAAACAATATGAAATGGCTGCTTCAATTCTAAATTCACTATCCTTTTCTATTCCTAAGTTTTGTCCTATTCTGTCTGCAGTTGCAAAACCTATACCATCTATGTCATCTACTAATCTATATGGATTCATTCTTACTACTTCTATACTATTTTCAAAGTAATGGTTATATATTCTTAATGACATATTTACAGATATTCCTAGTTCTTGGAGGAACATCATGGTATCTTGCAACTTCTTAAGGTTCATATACTCTCTTGCGAAATTCATTGCTTTAGAAAGAGAAATGCCTCTGACCTTTGCAAGCTTAATTGGATACTCCATAATATCTAGAGCATCTTTGCCATACATTTCAACTATTGCTTCTGCTGTGCTTGGTCCTAATCCTTTTATAAGACCACTAGACAAGAACTTAATAATACCGTCTATTTTGGATGGAGGAAGGATGCAAATGTCTTCTGCAACAATTTGGTCTCCGTACGTTTTATTATTTCTTACGACTCCCTCAACCCTTACTTGATGTCCTTCGGACACAGGAATACAAGTACCAACAACAGTAATTCTTAATCCCTCTGTTGTTCGTATTTTCATTACCGTATAACCAGTTTCTTCATTGCGGTATATAACCCCAATGACTTCCCCGATAAATGTGTCTAAAGAATCATCTTTCTTCATTTTTCCTCTTTTTGAATAAAAATATAGAGGGCCTTTAGTACATAAGCCCCCTATAATTATCTTTCATTTTCAAAGATTAGATTGTAATAAACCTTTAATCTCTTCTACTTTGTCTGTCTTTTCCCAAGGCAATCCTTCTCTACCGAAGTGACCATAGTTGCTAGACATTCTATATACTGGAGCATCTAAGCCTAAAGTCTTAATAATTGCCTTTGGACGTAAATCGAACACCTTTCTAACAATCTCAGAAAGTTTGTCATCGGAAACAACACCTGTTCCAAAGGAATCAACTAAGATAGATACTGGATGAGCTTTCCCTATTGCATATGCAACTTGGATTTGAACTCTATCTGCAGCACCAGCAGCAACTAAATTCTTGCAAATATATCTTGCCATATATGCTGCACTTCTATCTACCTTTGTTGGATCTTTGCCGGAGAATGCTCCGCCACCATGTGGACAATATCCACCGTAGGTGTCTACTATAATCTTTCTTCCTGTTAAACCACTATCTGCAGCTGGTCCACCTAATACGAAGTTGCCTGCAGGATTAATAAAGAACTTGGTATTTTCATCTAACAATTCCTTTGGAATTGCTTGTCTAATAACCTTTTCTTCTATATCCTTTCTGAGTTCTTCTAAATCATGTGGATCATGTTGTGTTGATACAACTACTGCATCTACTCTAACTGGCTTTCCATCTACATATTCAACTGTAACTTGGGATTTGCCATCTGGTCTAATGTAAGGGATTATACCGTTCTTTCTAACATATGTTAATCTTTGTGTTACAGCGTGAGCTAAAGTGATTGGTAGAGGCATTAGGGACTCTGTTTCTCTACATGCATAGCCAAACATCATTCCTTGGTCTCCTGCACCCAATCCTTCTTCCTCATCGTTGTTGGCTTTGTCTGATGCATTATCTACACCATGACAAATATCTGGAGATTGCTCATCTATAGATGTAATAACTGCACAAGTTTGGCTATCAAAGCCCATATCGCTTGAGTTATAACCTATATCCTTTATAACACCTCTAACGATTTTTGGAATATCGCTATAATGTGAAGTTGTCATCTCTCCAAAGACAAAGACCATACCTGTTGTACAACAGACTTCTATTGCACAACGGGCTTTATTGTCTTTAGACAAGACATCGTCCAAGATAGAGTCTGCGATTTGGTCGCAAACCTTATCTGGATGTCCTTCTGTAACACTTTCAGATGTAAAGAGTCTTCTATCCATTTTATTGCCTCTTAATTATTCTTCGTCTTGCTCAATTTCATTGATTGGTGTAATGATGCTTTCTTCTTGTACACCATCTGCGTCCTTAGCTGCAGTTGTAGAAATGTCTTTATAGCACTTCATACCTGTACCTGCTGGGATGAGCTTACCGATAATTACGTTTTCCTTTAATCCAATTAAAGGATCCTTCTTGTTCTTAATTGCAGCATCTGCAAGAACTGTTGTTGTTTCTTGGAATGATGCAGCTGATAAGAATGATTCTGTTGCAAGAGCAGCCTTTGTGATACCAAGTAACATACGCTTTGCAATGATAGGTGATTTACCTTCTGCGATTAATTGTGGGTTTTCTTCGTCTACTCTGTAACTATCTACTAATGTTCCAGGAATAAGATTTGAACCTCCTTGGTCTTCAATCTTAACCTTTCTTAACATTTGACGTACGATAATTTCAATGTGTTTATCATTGATGTTAACAGATGCACTACGATATGAAGCTTGAACTTCTTTTGTAATGTAGTCTTGAACACCCTTTGGTCCACATGCTCTGAACAAGTCTTGTGGATAGATATTACCTCTTGTAAGAGGTTGGCCAGCTTCAACGATATCTCCATCATGTACTTTAATTTCAGCATCGTATGAAAGTGGGTATGTCTTTGAATCATTATCGCTTACAACTGTAATTGAGTTGTCTGATTCATTGATAATTACTCTACCGGCTTTTTCAGAGATAACTGCTAAGCCCTTTGGACGTCTTGCTTCGAACAATTCTACGACACGTGGCAAACCTTGTGTAATATCATCGCCAGATGCAACACCACCGGTATGGAAGTTTCTCATTGTTAACTGAGTTCCTGGTTCACCAATTGATTGTGCAGCAATAATACCAACAGCTTCACCAATCTTAACTGATCTACCACTTGCCATGTTCTTTCCATAACACTTAGAACAAACACCTGTCTTTGTCTTACATGCAAGAACTGAACGAACTAAGATCTTTGGTACTTCGTTTGGCTTCTTTCCATTGTCATACCAAATATCCATATAGACTTTGTCTATTTCTTCTGCTTGGTCTTGTGTAATCATTGTGTCTGCTGGTGTAATAACTTCGCCAGTCTTTGGATTGATGATATCCTTAATTGAATATCTACCTTCTATTCTTTCTTTAATAGATTCCATGACACGGTCTTCATCCATGATTGGGCTTACTTCGATACCTTTTGTATCTCCGCAGTCTTGTTCCATAACGATAACACCGTGTGATACGTCAACAAGACGACGTGTTAAGTAACCAGAGTCTGATGTCTTTAATGCTGTATCAGCCATTGACTTACGGCCACCATGTGATGAGTTGAAGTAATCAAGAACTGACAAACCTTCACGATAGTTAGCTTTAACTGGTAATTCAATTTCTTTACCTGCTGTATCAACAACCAAGCCACGCATACCAGAAAGTTGCATGATCTGTTTCATACTTGCACGAGCACCAGATGTTGCCATCATCATGATTGGGTTGAAGTCATCTGCATTGTCTTTCATCTCTTGTTCGAGATTCTTGAATGCTTGTGACCAAATAGCAACGATTCTTGAATATCTTTCCTTCTCTGTTAAGAGACCTCTTTGATAACTCTTTTCTGTCTTTAATACTAAAGCATCTGTTTCTTCAACGATTCTTCTCTTTGCATCTGGGATATGCATATCGAAAACTGATGTTGTGATAGCACCAATTGTTGAGTACTTATAACCTAATGCCTTGATATCGTCCAATACCATAGATGTCTTTGTAGCTTCATGATATTTGAAGCAGCTATCTACGATGTTACCAAGTTGTTTCTTACCAACTGCAAGTTCTTTGAATCCGAGAGCTTTTTGAATGTTCATTCTTAATGCATGAGTACGTTTCTCGTTTTCGTCTGCGAATAATTCGAAATCACCCTTTTCATAATCTTTATTGACTATATCAATAATGTTCTTAATAACATCATCTTTTACATCAAGATGTAAAATGCCTCTGATTTCTTTAACAAGAGCTGCATTTGCGTCCTTACCTTTTGCTGCGTCCCAAATTGCTTGTAATTGTTTGTTTTCAATACATGAGTTTGGTCCTAATAAACCAGCAACTTCGATCATTAATCTGTTTTCTGGCTTTGTTCTATCTACAAAGTGTAAGTCTTGTGGTAATGTCTTGTTGAAGATGCAACGACCGATTGTTGTATGGAGCATTCTTGAAATTGGCTTACCATTTTCATCTTCGCCCTTAACTCTAATCCAGCATAATGTTTGAAGAGTAATCTCTTTCTCTTGATATGCGTGGAATGCTTCTTCTTCAGATGCGAATATCTTACCTTCACCCTTTGCACCTGGTTTTACTATTGTTAAATAGTATGAACCAAGAATAATATCTTGTCCTGGAGAAACGATAGACTTACCATCACTCAACTTAAGAATATTATTTGTACAGAGCATTAAGATACGTGCTTCGGCTTGTGCTTCAATAGAGATTGGTACGTGAACTGCCATTTGGTCTCCGTCGAAGTCAGCGTTGAATGCGGTACATGCTAATGGATGGAGTTTAATTGCTCTACCTTCAACTAGTACTGGTTCGAATGCTTGAATACCAAGACGGTGTAATGTAGGAGCACGGTTCAATAATACTGGATGGTCTTTAATGATTTCTTCAAGATATCCATAGATTTGACCACTTGCTTCTGCAATGATTTCCTTTGCTTTCTTAATTGTGGAGCAAGCACCTTCTTGCATTAATCTTCTGATTACGAAAGGCTTGAATAATTCAAGAGCCATTTCTTTTGGAAGACCACATTGATAAAGCTTGAGTTCTGGTCCAATAACGATAACTGAACGTCCTGAGTAGTCTACACGTTTACCAAGTAAGTTTTGACGGAAACGTCCTTGCTTACCTTGTAAATATCTTGATAAAGACTTTAATTCTCTTCCACCTGCACCTGTGATTGCCTTTCCTCTACGACCGTTTGCGATGAGTGCATCTACGATTTCTTGCACCATACGTTTTTCGTTACGGAGAATAAGCTCTGGTGTTGGTTGAGACTTTAATTTCTTTAAACGGTTGTTTCTACCAATAACTCTACGATATAAATCGTTTAAGTCTGTTGTAGCGAATCTGCCACCATCTAATTGAACCATTGGTCTTAAATCTGGTGGGAATACTGGAAGTACATCGAGAATCATCCATTCTGGTTTATTTCCGCTAATTCTGAAAGCTTCAACAACTTCGAATTGTTTGATTGCTTTTGCTCTTTCTTGGCCAGTTCTTGTTGCTATAACGTCTTTGAGTCTTTCGCTTTCTTTCTCGATATCGATTTCCATTAAGAGTTCTTTAATAGCTTCTGCGCCCATTCCAACTCTGAATGCATCTCTATCATATTTTTCCCAAAGGTTTTCACAATCTTCAACACAGATAACGTCTTTCTTTTGGATTTCTGCGCATACACCTGGGTCTAATACTATAAATGCATTATAGTATAAAACAGATTCTAATTCCTTTGGAGATAATCCAAGTAATAATCCTATTGGAGAACCAAATCCCTTTGAATACCAGATGTGTGCTACTGGAGTTGCGAGTTCAATGTGTCCCATACGTTCACGACGAACTTTGGACTTTGTGACCTCAACACCACACTTTTCACAAACTACACCTTTGTATTTAATCTTTCTATATCTTCCACAACTACATTCCCAATCCTTTACAGGTCCGAAAATTCTTTCACAGAATAATCCTCCCTTATCTGGCTTTTGTGTACGATAGTTAATTGTTTCTGATTTAGTTACTTCACCATGAGACCATTCTCTAATTTGCTCTGGGGAAGCGAGACTTATTTTTATTGCATCAAAATTACTTAATTCATACATAATCTTAAATCTCCTTATTTATCATCATCATTGTCGTGGTCTTCAAGCACATCGATTACACCTGGAAGTCCATCGTCATCACCTAAATCAAAGGTGCCAAGGTCTTTGAACATGTCGTCTATTTCTAATTCATTATTGTCGCCTGCGTATGTGTCGTCATCGTTCTCTGAACCTTCGTTGAATAAGTCATCCAAGTCTAAGTCGCCTGTTACATCGACTTCTTGCTTCTCTTCTTCATTCTTACGTTGTGCTAAATCAAATTCGATTTCTTCGCTTGAGATACTCTTTGGAGTAATCTTAGTTCCGTCTTCTGTGAGCATTTCAATATTTAATGCAAGTGCATTTAATTCCTTAATAAGAACATTGAATGCTTCTGGAATTCCTGGATCGGATTGATTTGTTCCGTTAATGATGCTTTGATATGTTCTGTTACGTCCTTCAACGTCGTCTGACTTAACTGTAAGTATTTCTTGTAATGTGTGTGCAGCACCATAAGCTTCAAGTGCCCAAACTTCCATTTCACCGAAACGTTGTCCACCAAATTGTGCTTTGCCACCAAGAGGTTGTTGTGTAACGAGTGAATATGGTCCAATACTTCTTGCGTGAATCTTGTCATCAACGAGGTGATGTAACTTGAGGTAGTACATGTAACCAACTGTTACTGGGTTTTCAAATTCTTCACCAGTACGTCCATCAAATACTCTAATCTTTCCATCAACTTTTGTTATTGGTTGTCCATTTTCATCAAGTTTTGGAGTGCCATCTGCATTGTATACTGGAGATACAAAGCCGTTGTCTCTTAATAATTGCTTGATATCTTTTTCGTTTGCGCCATCAAATACTGGTGTGCAAATCTTCCATCCTAATGAATGCGCAACAAGTCCTAAGTGCACTTCAAGAACCTGTCCGATATTCATACGAGAAGGAACACCTAATGGATTTAATACGATTTGAAGTGGTGTACCATCTTCTAAGAATGGCATATCTTCTCTTGGTAATACTCTGGATACAACACCTTTGTTTCCGTGACGTCCAGCCATCTTATCACCAACACCAATCTTTCTCTTTTGTGCGATGAATACTTTTACCTTCTCTAATACGCCGTTTGCAAGTTCTGCATGGTCTTCTGCTTTGAAGACTTGAACTGCTACAACGATACCACCTTCACCATTCTTAACCTTAAGAGATGTATCTCTTACATCGCCAGACTTCTCTTGGAAGATAGCATGTAATAATCTTTGTTCTGCTGTAGGTTCTGTTTCACCTTTCTTTGTAATCTTACCAACTAAGATGTCTCCTGGCTTAACTTCTGTACCAACACGAACGATACCATTTTCGTCTAAGTTCTTCTTTGCATTTGCAGAGAGACCTGCGATATCTCTTGTGATTTCTTCTGGTCCAAGTTTTGTTTCTCTAGATTCACATTCGAAGCTTTGGATATGGATTGATGTGAATGCATCATTCTTTAAGAGGTCTTCACTAATAAGAACTGCGTCTTCGTAGTTGTAACCTTCCCATTCCATAAATCCGATAAGAATGTTTCTACCTAATGAAAGTTCACCATTGTCTGTTGCTGGGCCATCTGCGATAACTTCGTCTGCATTAACTCTTTGTCCTTTGCTTACGATTGGATGTTGGTTAATACATGTGTTTTGGTTACTACGTTGGAACTTTGCGAGTTGATATGTATCTTCTTGACCATCGTCTGTTGTAATAACGATTGTGTTTGCATCTACATACTTAACTACACCAGCATTCTTTGCAATAATAACAACACCGGAGTCATGTGCAATACGATATTCAACACCAGTTGCTACGATAGGTGCTTCTGGCTTGAGAAGTGGAACTGCTTGACGTTGCATGTTAGATCCCATCAAAGCACGGTTCAAGTCGTCGTTTTCAAGGAATGGGATTAATGCTGTTGCAACAGAAACTAATTGCTTTGGATTTACGTCCATGAAGTCTACCTTTTCTTTTGGATACTCACGGATCTTTTCCATTTCTCTACATGTTACACGTTCGTTTACGAAACGGCTGTTTTCATCTAATGGTTCGTTTGCTTGTGCAATGATGTATTTATCTTCTTCTTCAGCTGTCATGTAAACAACTTCGTCTGTGATAACACCAGTTGCCTTATCAATCTTGCGATATGGAGATTCAATATAACCATATTCGTTAATTCTTGCATATGTTGCGAGTGATGAAATCAAACCAATGTTTTGTCCTTCTGGAGTTTCAATAGGACAAATTCTTCCATAGTGTGAGTGGTGAACGTCACGAACTGCCATTGTTGCACGTTCTCTGTTCAAACCACCAGGACCTAATGCGGAAAGTTTTCTCTTATGAGTTAATTCTGCGATTGGGTTTGGTTGATCCATAAATTGGCTCAATTGTGATGAACCAAAGAATGTTCTTAATGCTGTTTCAACTGGTTTGGTATTGATTAAAGTCTTTGGTCTAATCTCTGTACCTTCAGCTGTTGATTGCATCTTTTCTCTTACGCCCTTTTCTAAACGGCTGATACCAATTCTGAATTGGTTTTGGAGCAACTCACCAATTGCTCTTACACGACGGTTAGATAAGTGGTCTATATCATCTGTCTTTCCAAATCCATGGGTAAGACCGAAGTCATAGTTAATTGTAGCTAAGATATCATCTGCAGTTGCTGTCTTTCTAACTAACTTACCTACATTTCCTTTAATAGCTTCAATTAATTCTGTTCTATCTTCATATTTTTCCATCATCTCCATGAGTTCTGGATAATATACCTTTTCAAGAATTCCAATGTCTTTTGGATTTAATGGTGTGCCATCTGCATATGTTGGAACGAATGCTTCAAGGTCTACATGGTTGTTACCCATAATCTTGTAACCCTTTTCGTTTCCTTCTTCATCTTCATATGTAACCCAAGCTTCATTAATACCCAAATTTTGAAGTAAATTTGCTTGTTCAAAAGTTAAAACTGTTCCTTTATCAAAAGAAAGACCTTCTGATTCAACTTTGATTTCCTTAAACAATTTTTGTCCTGCGATACGAGTTGCGAAGTTTAACTTCTTGTTTACTTTGTAACGACCAACTCTTGTTAAGTCATACTTTCTTTCTTCGAAGAATGTTGAATTGATAATATCAAGACCACCAGCGATAGTGAATCCATCATTATCTTTCATCTTGCTATAGAGATCTTGGAGACCTCTTGCTGCATTCTTGTTTAATCCATCTTTCTTTAAAGTTTCTTTAATCATTGGATCATTGCCAAAGAATGCTTCGATTTCTTCGTTTGTACCGCCACCGAGGCCAAGTCTTAATCCATACTTTTGGAAACCATTTGCTGGTGTTGGATCCATTCCTTCTACTAATGCGAGAGAACGAATAAGAATAGATGTTAAAATCTTACGCTTCTTGTTAATGTGAACCCAGCTAATACCATTTTGGTCTTGTTCAAATTCAAGCCAGTCTCCTCTTTCTGGAGAGAGACGAGTTTGGTAACGCTTTGCACCTGTTCTCTTATCTGTTTCGTATTCGCAATATACACCAGGGCTTCTGATTAATTGTGATACTACAACACGTTCTGCACCATTAATAATGAATGAACCACTATCTGTCATGAGAGGGATATCTCCAAGATAAACACTCTCTGGCTTTTGGAATTCACCTGTTTCCGTATTTTCCAATTGGCATAAAACATGTAAAGATGCTTCGTAGTTCAAAGCATTGTCTTTGCAGTATTGGATAGGATTCTTTGGTTTGTCCGATAATTCGTGGCTTAAGAATGTGAGTTTGAGTTTTCCATTTTGTGAAACTATTGGTGAATAGTATTGGAGAACTTCGTTGATACCGTTTTGAATGAAGTCATTGTAAGAATTCTTTTGAATTGAAATAAGGTTAGGAATCTCTAAAACATTCTTGATTTTTGAGAATGAATAGCGTTCTGTGTTTCCAAATTTTTCTAAATGAATTCTTTTGGCCATATCAAACTTTGTTTCTTCAGACATTATTTACGCTCCTTGAAATAAATTTACATTTGGTTCGGCCCGAAAATTTTGGTTTTTTCAAAAATTTCTAAAGCTCTTGTTTTTTTGTTGTTCGTAGTTTATACTAACTTGCGACACAAACCCGAATTTTATATATATAATATTTATATAAAGTCGAAATGTGAAAATATCGCAGTTTTAGAGTTTACTACGATAAGTCAATAGTGTCAACTACTTTTTAATAGAAATATAAATATTTTTATGGAGTAATATGAGAATAGACAAATTTCTTAAACTTTCTAGGATAATTAAACGTAGAAGCGTTGCGTCTGATGCATGCGACTCTGGACGTATTTTTATTAATGAAAAACAAGCAAAACCATCTAAGGATGTAAAGGTTGGAGATGTTGTTACTGTATCTTTTGGAGATAGAGAAATTACCTTTAGAATTCTTTCCATAGACGAAAGACAAACCAAGCAATCTGCAACTGAAATGTACGAGATTATCTCAAACACAACTGAGGAGAAATAAATGATTAACGTTATTATTTGTGCAGCTGGAATTTCCAATAGATTTGGAGCAAATAAACTTCTTGAAAAATATGGCAAAAGCGTGGTTCTAACCGAGTCAATTCGTCCATTTTTAGAAATTGATGATGTAGAAAAAATCATAGTTTCTGCCAACGAAGATGACATAGAATTATATGAAAAAACACTTCAAAAACAAGGCTTCCCTACAGACTACAGAATAGCATTTTGTACAGGTGGAGAGACAAGAACTGAAAGTGTCTATAATGCTCTTGATTATCTTACAGATAATGCCAACTATGTCCTTATCCATGATGGTGCAAGACCAAATGTTTCCGTTGATCTCATTAAAAGGGTTATTGCAAAGTTGGATGAAAATGTTTGTGTTATTCCAACTGTAGACCTTGCAGATACACTCTACACAAAAGATCTATCTTTAAAAGATAGAAATGACTATGTTCTAGCACAAACTCCACAAGGCTTCCCTGCACAATTACTTTGTGATGCATATGACGATTGGTTTGAAGAAAAGAAGCCATTTACAGATGATTTCTCACTAGTACAACACTATAGAAGATATGCAACTTTTACTAATGTAAAAGGAGATGCAAATAACGTTAAAATTACATATAGACAAGACTTAAACAAAGTATTAACTGGCATTGGTTACGATATCCACAACTATGATAAAGTACCAAATAATTCAATCCCACTTTGTGGTGTCCAAGTACCAGCAAATAAGAAAGCAATTGCACATTCAGATGGAGATGTTCCTCTTCATGCTTTAATGGATGCAATACTCTCTGCAATTGGTGAAAAAGATATTGGACATATGTTCCCAATTAATGATGACAAGTATAAAGATATATCCTCTCTTGTTCTTCTAGACTCTGTTATGGACCTAGTTAAAAAGAAAGGATACATTATAAATAATGTAAGTATTGCAATTATTTTAGAAAAGCCAAAGATTGCAGAATATATTGATGAAATGAAAAATGTCCTATCAGCTCACTTAAGCCTTGATAAGACATCTATTGGAATTACTGCAACAACTAATGAAGGATCTGGTTTGGTTGGCTCAGGCGACGCTATAGCAGCCCTAGCTAACGTTTCCTTATATTAATCCTTATACTTTTTAGCCATTGAATCTATTGCCTTCTTTATTTCTTCTCTAAGGAATAAAGGCTCTACTACTTCTACCATTTCTCCAAACTGAAGTGCCCAGTATTTAAATGCCTTTGGAGATGATGTAATATATGCAATTATATATTTACCATTTTTGCTTGTATTATCTTCATAAAAACCTACATCTTTCCCGAACCACTCTATAATTTCATCTACCATAGTTCTTCTACATCTTATAATGATTGTCTCTACCCTATCTGAGAACATATATGGTCTGGCTGAATTAAGTTCATGATAATCTATGCCGTGTTCGTATCCTTCAACCTTGGTAATATCTACATAACCCAACTTCTTCTTTCTAATAGCCATAATCCTGTCTACCTTCAAGAAAGACATAGTATTATATTTTGATATCTTACACATTAAATAATATCTTTGATTATGTATAATAAATTGATATGGGGATATTTCAAATGTATGTTCCTTATGTAGTATCTTGTCTACACCATACTTGCCATAGTCTATTTGAAGCGCCTGTTTCTTCTCTATAGCCTCATCCAATGCATCTAGATGATAGAATACAGATTTATTGTCTGTCTTGTTCCAGCCCATTACAGAGAGTATATGATTAGTGTGAGAATCAAAGTTTCTACCACCCATCTTAATAATCTTGTCTAATAGTTCTCTAGAGTGTGTATCATTTAAAGACTTATTACTTAATACAGCATCTATTAAAACCCTAATCTCTGAACTTTGGAATTCTCTTTCTCCAAGATAAGAACCTTTACCAGAAGATTGGATATCATAACCTAATTCTTTTAGGTTAGCCAAATTTCTTCCAACAGTTTTTCTCTCCACTTCCATGCCGTAATCCGCATCTAGATAGTGTACGATCTCTTCCTGTTTTATAGGATGTGATTCGTCTGTATATTTCTTTAAAATCTCAAGAACACAAACTATAGAAGCAATCTTATCCATTTCCAAACTCCAATTATATCAATAATTAAAGTATAAATGCTTCTATGTCCCAAATCAAGTACAAGACTGCAAAAATAAAGGGATCTGACCGAAGCCAAACCCCTTGTTGTTGTTCAACAAATGTAAACGATTAACGTTTGCTGAATTGAGGTGCTTTACGAGCTTTATGAAGACCGTATTTCTTACGTTCTTTCATACGTGCATCTCTTGTTAAATATCCTGCTTTCTTTAATGCTGCACGATATTCTGGATCTGCTAAACAGAGAGCTCTTGCAATACCATGACGGATTGCACCAGCTTGTCCTGTGATACCTCCACCGTATACGTTTACATAAATGTCAAATTTATCTGTTGCACTTACTAATTCTAATGGTTGGTTAACGATGATTTGTTGAATACCTGTTGTGAAATATTCTTCTAATTTCTTGCCGTTGATTTCAATAGCACCTTCTCCACCTGGGATTAAACGTACTCTTGCAACTGCTGTTTTACGTCTTCCTGTTCCACAAAATTGAACTTTCTTTTGTTTATCTGCTTTCTTAGTAGCCATATTCATACCTCACAATTATTCTTCATCATAAACATGTCCTGTCAACTTTAACTCTTCTGGTTTTTGAGCTTGGTTGTCATATTCTGCACCTGGATATACACGGAGCATCTTTAACATGTCTGAACCTAATCTATTGCTTGGGAGCATTCCTCTTACTGCAATGTAAACTGCCTTTTCAGGCTTTTCTGCTAAGAGTTTCTTATATTGGATTTCTTTTAATCCGCCAATGAAACCTGTGTGATAACGATAATATTTCTTTTCTAATTTCTTACCTGTTAAACGAACTTTTGCACAGTTGATGATGATAACATGATCTCCTGTAAGAACGTTAGGTGTATATGTAGGCTTATTCTTGCCTTTTAAAATCATAGCAACTTGAGATGCGAGTCTACCAAGTATCATATCTGTTGCGTCAACGATATACCACTTGCTTTCAACTTCACCAGCTTTTGCCATGTAGCTTCTATTATTGATAGCCATTGTAATTCTCCTTACTAATTTTCTAATTTTTTACTATCTATCTGCACATCCAATAGGGAGGGGCTAACTTCCAAATGGATACTATATTTTTAATATGCTTTGATATAATAATTAAATATAAAGGTGGTTGTCAAGCAAAATTTAGAAACGAACTTTAACTTTTTTACCATTTGCAAGCGTCTTGCCATTTACCTTAACCACTCCACTGTCTAAATCCATAAATGTTACCAAGATTGACTTAGTAATTGAGTCTGAGGATTTAACAATGTCTAGTTCATTATCTTTGAGAGTAAATGTTATGTTTCCCTGTTCATCATACATTGTGTATTCATTCTTTCCTGCATACACTCTAACTTCAAGGTTTTCAAAGGATAAATCGTTCTTCTTTTCTTCCACCAACATAGGAATAATTCCACCCTCTTTTACGAGAACTGGAAGCAAATTCATTGGTTTAGATTCCGTATACCAACCGTTTGTATACTTCTTGCCTGTGAAGAAATCTGTCCAGGTTCCTTCTGGGATATAGAACGTTACCGGGGACATTCTGTTTTCGGTTTTTGTTGGTCTGCTTACTACTGGAGCAACTATCATTTCACTACCGAAATAGTATTGGTATTTTGCACTATATGCGGATGGACTTTGTTCCTTCCAGTACATTGGCATCATGAGAGGAATTCCTTCCTTTGCAGTAAGCATATTTGCAGTGTAAAGATATGGTACTAATTTATGACGCAATCTTAAATAATCTATTGCAATTTCTTCTGCCCAATCTGGATAATTCCAAGGCTCTTTGCTCAAAGATACATTCGAAGAATGTAATCTGTTAATTGGAGAGAATACACCGAACTGAACCCATCTAACATAAATATCTGGATTTCCTCTGTTAAATTGATGTCCTCCTATGTCATGAGACCACCAAGAATAACCTATATTTGAAGCTGTGGCTGTCATATATGGTTGGAACTTTAAGGATGGCCATGCAACTATACTATCTCCAGAAAAACCTAAAGGATATCTATGTGAACCTGGTCCACAATATCTAGATAATATTAAGCCTTTATTTCCATCTCGGTCTATGTCCAATGTGTGATAATGGTTTAGCAACCAAAGTGGGTCTAACTTACTTAGTTTTGTTCTCTTTCCTTGTTGCCAATCTATCCACCAGAAGTTTACACCATCTTTTTCGTATGGATGATGAAGTATATCAAAATATGCATTTCTAAATGTTGGATCTTCTAGATTAAACACTACTCTTTGCTTTGTTGTTGGATCTACACCACACTCTTTAGCCATATCCTCGTATTGTGCCTCAAAGTATCTAACACCATCACAAGGATGCAAGTTAAGAGTTATAGCAAGTTTTCTTTCTTGCAAGTCTTTGAAGAATTGTTTGTAATCCGGGAATAATTTTGTGTTCCAAGTATAACCTGTCCAACCATTAAGTGTAATACCATAAGATTTAGTATATTTATCTTTAGGAGCATCTTTAACTAGGTGCCAATCCATATCTATTGTTGCAACAGTTATTGGTACTTCTTTTTCCTTAAACTTGTCCATGAGGGCGATATATTCATCTTGTTTATATGCATAATATCTAGACCACCAATTGCCCAAAACATACTTAGGAAGTAATGGTGTATAACCTGTTAGGTTATAAAACTCTTTAATTCCTCCTAAATAATCTTCTCCAAAATTAAAAACATAGACATCTTTTTCTGGAAATTCTCTTTCTTTTACATTGCCTTCTTCGTCTATGATATAGGACTTAGAATCATCTATTTCAGCTACGCCAGATTTAGAGAAAATACCATTGTTCAATCTTACGCTTCCTAGTCTAAAATCCAGTGTTCTAACTGTGCCTTTTAGGTTTCTAAGATTTCTAGATGCATCTACTCCTTCACCGTTTACAACTACATATTCTTTGTCTTTCTTTTTATCATAGATAAACTCAGTGCATCTTGTGACAATTATTACTTTGTCTTCTTTTATCTCAAACTTGAATAAAGGACTACCTATATTTCTGTGCATTACAACTTGTGTTGGCAAGTCTACAAATGCACCACTCTTGGATTTCTCAATACGAATAATTCTATCTGTTATTACAGAGAATCTATATTGTCCATCTAGGATAACATTTTCATCCAATATCTTGTCTGTTTCTACACTGAATCTACCCATAAATAAAGGGGAGAAAATCTCCCCCACCTACCTTTTAATATTTTATATTAACCTTTCAAAACTATTGCAAGGAATACACACTCCTTACCGCCTGTTGCAATCATTCCATGTGGTTGTGAAGAATCATAATAAAGTGTGTCTCCTTCATGTACAACTGTGATATGTCCATCTATAGAGCATGTTAATTCTCCAGATAAAATATAATCCATTTCTTGTCCCTTATGTACACTTAAAGAAATTGGTTGTTCTTCAGATCCTGGAATATATGGAGCATGTACTAGGAATGGTTCTGCAATTCTATCTTTGAAGTTCATTGCCAAATGTTCATAACTAAAGTTATGTCTTCTTTCAACTTTCTCACCTTCTCCAGCACGAACTAAAGAATAACTAGATAGTCTTGGTGCTGATCCTATCATGATTTCAGTTACATCTACACCAAATCTTTGAGCACAGTTATAAAGCATTGTGACAGAAAAATCTTTCTTTCCAGATTCATACTCTAAATATTGCTCTACTGACATATGGGTTACTTCTGCCATTTCCTCAGGAGTAATCTCCATCATTTCTCTTAAGCCCTTCAAACGTTCAGCTATTTCTACACAACTTAAAGACATAATTTTTCTTCCTTTTTAATTGTTGATAATATTTTATATTATACTCTATGGACTGTCAAACCTTACTATTTAGGCACTTCCAATTTCTCACAAACCTTAGCACAATCTTCGTGAATAACTAAATTTGCTCTATAGTCCGCACTAGTTTCGCTCTTATTTATAAGAACCAAATTCTTACCTCTAAAATAATTTATAAATCCTGCTGCTGGATATACCACAAGAGATGTTCCTATGATAATTAATGTGTCTGCTCTTGAAATAGCATTTACAGCACCAGTGATAACATCCATATCTAATCCCTCTTCGTAAAGGACTACATCTGGTTTAATCTTGCCACCACATTTATCACACTTTGGCACACCATTATGTTCTAAAACATAATCTAAAGAAAAAGATGCACCGCACTTCATACAATAATTTCTATGTATGGAGCCGTGTAATTCGTATACAAGCTTGGAACCAGCCATTTGGTGTAATCCATCAATATTCTGTGTAACTGTTCCCTTAAGCCTTCCTGCCTTCTCTAATTCGGCAAAGTATAGGTGAGCTGCGTTCGGTTTTGCTTCTTTGAAGCACATCTTCTTTTTATAAAAGTCATAGAAGTCCTCTGTATATCTTAAAAAGAATGAATGGGATATTACTTCCTCTGCGCTAAAGTTACCAATTCCAGATGGCGCACTGTACAGTCCTGTTGCACTTCTAAAATCTGGTATTCCACTTGGAACACTTATACCTGCCCCGGTAAATAGAACAATGTTTTTTGATTCATTAATTATTTCTTGTAATTTTTCTATTTGAGTATCCATGTAAATATCTTAATATTTAAGATTGATTTTTTCAATATAGAAAAATGCCAGGACATTTAATCCTGGCATAATATCTAAGTTTATAATTGCTATTCTGATCGTAGTGCGTATACTGGGTCTTTCTTTGCAGCGAGCTGTGATGGAATTAAACCTGAGAGCATGCTGAGTCCAATAGACAATCCAAACATTGCGAGTACATGCCACCATTCTAGGTCTGCAATATTCATGATCTGGAATCTCTGGTATACCACCACATTAATTGGCAACGTAATAATCCACGCCAGAAATACACCCACAATTCCAGACAATGTACCTTCTATTAATGTCTCACTATTGAAAATACTTGCAATATCTCTCTTTCTTGCACCGATTGCACGAAGTACACCAATTTCTCTTGTTCTTTCTACAACAGATGTATATGTAATAATTGCTATCATGATAGATGAAACAACTAATGAAATTGCTGAGAATCCAACTAATACATATGTAATAGCATTAATAATTTGCTTAATTGCACTCATTAATACACTAATAGTATCTTGGTATGAAAGGTGTTTATCTGCCCCACTATTTTCATAAGCGTCAAAGAGTTTCAAGATGTTTGCCTTCCCATCTAAGGATGAAGCATAGATATATATCTTCTTTGGAGTTTCAACGTCTACCCAGCCTAAGCCACCACTCTTGTCTCCTGTTTCTTTATCATCACCTAAATAATATTGTGCAAACTCAAGGTATGAATCGAAGTCTACAGCTTGTCCAGCAGAATATTGTGTTGAACCAATGTAAATTTCACCAACGTTTCCATATACATGACCTGTTTTTTCATCGACTTTAATATTCTTTGTTTGATATTGAACAACTGCACTATTTACATTTGCTTTATTTACAAAGTTTGTTAAGTTCTTTGTATAGCACATTGGCTTTTTAAGAACCGCATTGGTTACACCTGGTTTTGGTCTTACAACACCAACTATATTAACATTTAATCCAATATCATTAATGATTTGAGCAAACTCTGCAGAAGAACCATTTTCACTTGTGTAATATGCCGTATCTGCATAATAACTATAATACTTGCCATCTTTTTCATAGAAGAAAGAACTTTGTGGCATTACTTTATAATTCATCTTTAACAAATCTTCGATTTGATATGAAACTGTTTGACCACTGAAAGCCTCTCCTAAACGTTTTGCACTTCTTAAACCTGCAGCAAGTGCTACGATATCATCTATTTCATTGTTTTCACTAATAACCATAATGACTTCGAATGGTTTGCTTGCTGATCCATCTGCATTCTTATCATCTGGCCAACGTCCTGCAACAATATCATATTGTCTATTTAACAATTCTTGGTTATCCATTAACTCATCCCAAGGAATCATTGAGTCAAAACTTAAACCAACACTTGAAATCATACCTACAACTTGATCTTTAAATCCTGCGCCCATTGAATCCAACATACCATTAACTTGGTCTGTGAATGGGTTTATATGGAAGTATGTTCCAGTATGAGCCAATGTTTCTATGATATTACCATTCTCATCTTTTACTTGGTCATAGTCTGAGAATATATTCATTCTCTCGCCATAGCTGTATCTTAACAAACCATCTTTGTCATCAAAATGATTATCAAAATAATTCTTAATATCTTTCAAGTCATTCTTTTGGCCTGCTGTTTCTGTAAAGTATTCAAACATATTACCTAGAAGCTCTCTTTCGTAGACCTCTGTATCGTTTGCTTGATGTTCTTCACCTTTATTACCACTTTCTGCAAGCAAATCAAACATCTTAGACATATCTATGGTTGTTTCTTCAATAATCATTGGATAGTCTGCAAGAGCATTTTCTTCAACTTGTACAACATATGCCTTTGCACCTGTTGATAAAGCAAGAACCAATGTCATACCAATAATACCGATGGAACCAGCAAATGTTGTTGCAAGAGTTCTCATCTTCTTTGTATAAAGGTTTGCAAGAGAAAGCATAAAGCCAGACTTCCATTTCATCTTAGCCTTTCTTTCTTTTGGCTTTTCAACTGGTTGTTCTTCAACAGCTGGTTCTTCTGGAATTTCAGCGTTTGAAATATCTTCAACTTGGCTTACATCTACTCCATGTGCTTCAAGTTCATCTATCTTTTCAATTTGCTCAACTATATCTAGTTGTTCGCCTTCTTCAACTGGGTTTGAGTCTGATTGAATTTCACCATCTTTAATCTCAATAATTCTTGTTGCGTACTTGTATGCCAAATCTGGATTGTGTGTAACCATAATTACTAAGTGTTCCTTAGAAATATCCTTTAGGATATCCATAACCATAACACTAGCTTCTGAATCTAGAGCACCAGTTGGTTCGTCTGCAAGAATAATGTCTGGGTTGTTAACCAAAGCTCTTGCAATAGCAACTCTTTGCATTTGTCCACCAGATAATGTATTTGGACGTTTTCTGATTTGGCTTAATAAACCAACTTGAGCTAAAGCATGTTTAACTCTTTCTTTTCTTTCTTCTTTTGGTACACCTGAAATGGTTAAAGCAAGTTCAACGTTGGATCCAACTCTTTGGTGTTGAATTAAATTATATGTTTGGAAAACGAATCCAATTTTATGATTTCTATATGTATCCCAGTCTCTATCTTTATATTGTTTAGTAGAGGTGCCGTCTATTATAAGGTCTCCACTGGTATAATGGTCTAGTCCGCCAATAATATTAAGAAGTGTTGTCTTACCACAACCAGATGGCCCTAAGATTGCTACAAATTCTTGTTTTCTAAAGCTTAAGGTTATTCCCTTTAAGGCTTGTGTAGTCATTTTTTCAACTACATAATCCTTCTTTATATTGTGTAGTTCTAACATAATTTCCTCATTTATTATTGTCTCTTATATCTCAAAAAGACTTGTACATTATACCAAATATGTTCACAATATGGCAACCAAACGACAGATATGTCATTTTTTGAATTAATTAAAGGACTAAACTATATGTTGTTATGCACATAGAATAGTCCCCTATATGTTGTAAATATTGATATTAAATCTTAGAACTTATATATGTCTTTGTACTTCTTATTGAGGTATTCAAGGAATGGCTTTGGTGTAAGGTCTTGTCCTGTTATTTCTCTTATCCATTCTTTTGGTTCTAACTCATTGGAACGTTTGAAAACATGCTCTTTCATCCAATTGTTAATGGTCTTGAAGTCTCCTGATGCAACAGCTTTATCCAAATCAAATTCTTCTCTCATCTTTAAGACATACATTGCATTGTAACAGTTCCCAATTTGATAAGATGGGAAGTATCCAAAGTTTTCTGTCCAGTGTACATCTTGTAATACGCCTTCTTTATCAGATGGAACATCTATTCCTAAATATTCTTTATATAATGCGTTCCATTTTGCTGGGATTTCGTCTAAAGATATTTCTCCGTTACAAATTAACTTCTCCATTTCATATCTAATAATAACGTGTAAGCCATATGTAACTTCATCTGCCTCAGTTCTTAATAGAGATGGCTCTACGATATTTGCACCCTCATATAATTCTTGTTCTGAAACATCTGGGAATTCTTCTCCAAATATTTCTTTGAATTTAGGATATATGAGATGTATATATTCTTTACTTCTTCCAATAACGTTTTCATAGAATCTAGATACAGATTCGTGCATTCCATTTGTGATATTGTCTTCTAGGAAGTGCTCATAGTCTTCAGGCTTTTCATTTTGCATAAAGATAGCATGTCCACCTTCATGAATAATTGAGAATATGTTAGATAAGAACATATCTTCATAATAATGTGTTGTAACTCTTGCGTCCTTTTGTGCTACTGGAATTGTGAAAGGATGTTCTGTTGTAGTTAATGCTCCTCTCTTGAAATCATATCCATTTAAGTTGAGTAAGTATTTTGAGAACTCTTCTTGCTTATAAATAGGAACGTTTCTAGATAAGAAATCTCTTCTAATTACATGCTTTGAATTCTTAATTTTATTGATTAAATCAATAAGACCTACCTTTAATTCTTCGAAGAATGGATCTAAATCTTTTGTTAGCATATCCTCTTCGTGATCATTTAGATAGTTGTCATAGAAATTTGGTAAAACCTTATCTCTTGTTTTTATGGTTTCTTTCATTGTGTTTATAAGTTCCCCAAATGCTTCTTTAAACATGGAGTAGTCTGCATTTTCTTTTGCCTTAAGCCAAGTGATATAAGCCTTGGATTGTGCTTGAGAAAGTTTCATAGCCATTTCTGGTGTAATATTCTTGGTCTTTTCATAACCATCATATGAAATTTCTACAAGTCTTCTATCCAATGGATCTTCCAATGTGTCTATCTCATTATGTAAATCTACGATGAGTTGCTTCATTTCATCACTGGTTTCGAGTTTAAATGCTTCATTTTGGAAGTAATTAAGTGTATCTCCTTCTTCCTCTCTTGCATCTTCTGGGCATACTGTATACAAGTCAAAATACATAATTGTGCAAGTATGATAATATTTTTTAATTAATGCTAGTTTTTCTTTTAACAAATCAATCTTTGCCATATTTCACCTCTTATATTTAATTCCTCAAAAATTATACTTAATTTGTGCTTTATTTTCAACAAACAAAACTATTTAGAAAAATAATCTTTGATACTTAATAATTCAAGTGTTATTATAATAACAATTAAAAGAGGTGCATATGAGCAATTTATTCAACCAAGATATGGTAAACTACGGAACAAATAGAAGTTCCATTAGAGAATTATTTGAATTCGGAAAGAAAAGAGCCTTAGAAGTTGGTGCAGATAAGGTTTATGATTATTCTCTAGGCAATCCAAATGTTCCTGCTCCAGAAAGTGTAAGAAAGTCTTTAGAAAGAATAGTGGCTATCCCAGACACTACTCTAGTTCATGGATATACTTCTGCTCCAGGAGATTTAAGAGTTAGAAAAGCTGTTGCAAATAACATTAAAACAAGATTCGGTGTAGATATTAATGAAGATTATATTTACATGACTTGTGGTGCAGCTGCTTCCCTTTGTATTTCATTAAGAGGATTAAACTCTGGCAATAATGAATTTATTATTCTTGCTCCATTCTTCCCTGAATATAAAGTATTTACTTTATCTGCCGGTGGAAAACCTGTAGTTGTACCATATAGCGAACCAGATTTTGGTCCGGATTTTGATGCCCTCGAAGAAGCAATTAACAAGAATACAAAAGCAATAATTGTTAATAGTCCAAATAATCCAAGTGGTGCTGTATTTAGTGAAGAAACAATAAAGAAAATTGTTACACTCCTAAACAAGAAATCTAAAGAATTTGGAAATCCTATTTATATTATTGCAGATGAACCATATAGAGAAATTGTTTATGGAGATGTAAAGGTTCCATATATTATGAACTACTATGACAATACAGTTGTTTGTTATAGTTACTCCAAATCCCTTTCTCTCCCTGGTGAAAGAATTGGTTACGTTGCAGTTTCTCCAAAAGCAGAAGGTGCAGATGAACTATATGCAGCTGTTTGTGGTGCTGGAAGAGCAATGGGTTATGTTTGTGCTCCATCCATTTGGCAAAATGTTATTATGGACTGTGTAAATGATCTTCCAAATGTAAAGGCATATGAAGAAAATAGAAACCTTCTTTATAATTCTCTGACAGAAATGGGTTACACTTGTGTAAGACCAGATGGTGCATTCTATTTATTCATTAAAACACCAGAGCCAGATGCCAGAGCATTCTCTAACCGTGCAAAGAACTATGGATTATTACTAGTTCCAGGAGATGACTTCGGAGCAAAGGGATATGTAAGAGCAGCATATTGTGTAAGCAACGCTATGATTAAGCGTTCCCTTCCTGCATTTAAGGAACTTATTGAGTCTTACAAATAATATATAATATTATCTATACACTAACTCCTGTCTTAAAAGATGGGAGTTTTTTATTTTATAAAAATGGTTGCCATAAAAAAATTAAGGTGTTAGAATAGGCAAAAACACAGTAGTGTAATTCTTAAAGGAGGAACGAGTCATGAACTATCACTTATGTGAAGAAGATGTACCTTATCGAAGTTGTTTGGCTTGTTCCAATAACTTTTAATCTATATTTTCTTTGTAGATAATCTCTGACTTACTTTAATTATGAAGGAAAGAATTCTTGAACTTTTGAAAGAAGGCAATTATTCTCTTGCTGCAGAAGAACTTTCTCAATTAAATGCAAGATTTGCCGCATCTATTCTAGAAGAATTAGATGATGCTACTTTAATCCATATCTGTAAGGAACTTGAAAGCGACTTCCTTGCTGATGTACTTATTGAATTGGAACCAGATACCAAGCAAAAAATTATTGACAGCTTGAATACTGAAGAATTGGATGAATTCCTAGAAGAAGTAGATGCAGAAGACAAAGTTGACATCATTGAAGACTTGCCAGAAAAAACCGCTCTTAAGATTGTAGACTATGAAGAAATTAACCTCCTCCTTAAAGAAAAGAACTTCACTACTCTTAAGCCATTACTCGCATCTATGAACGAAAACGACTTGGCAGATATTTTCGAAAATACTCCTCCAGAAGATATGCCTATCCTCTTTAGACTTCTTCCAAAGGATGCAGCTGCTGAGGCTTTCGTAGAAATGGATTCAGATACACAAGAAGAATTACTTAATAGATTAACAGACCAGGAATTGAAAGAAGTTACAGACGAGATGTTCGTTGACGATATGGCAGATATCGTGGAAGAAATGCCATCCAATGTTGTAAAAAGACTTCTTGCAAAAATAGATCCAGCAAAGAGAAAATACTTAAACCAAATTCTTAAGTACCCAGAAGATAGCGCTGGCTCTATCATGACTGTTGAGTACATGTACTTCTATCCAGATATCACAGTTGAACATGCATTTGAAAAGATTAGAAAAAATGCTATTAACAAGGAAACAATTTACACATGTTATGTTGTAGATAGAACAAATAAACTTATTGGTCTTGTATCTGCAAAAGACTTGATGCTCGCCTCCCCAGATACCCTTATTGAAGATATCATGGAAGAAAACGTTATTTATGCACATACCACAGACGACCAAGAAGATGTTTCTAGAAAACTTGCAGAATATGGCTTCCTTGCAATACCAGTTGTAGATGATGAAAACAGATTAGTTGGTATTGTTACAGTTGACGATGCTATTGATGTTTTGCAAGAAGAGAACACGGAAGATATCGCAAAGATGAACGCTATCCGTCCAAGTGATAAACCATACCTTAAAACAAGTGTATTTGGCATTTGGAAGAACAGAATTCCTTGGTTGCTTGTTCTCTTAGTTAGTGCAACCTTCACAGGACTTATTATAAATAAGTATGAAGCAAAATTAAGTGCAATTAGTGCTGTATTGTTTGCTTGTGTTCCTATGATTATGGATACGGGTGGTAATGCTGGTTCACAAGCTTCCGTTACAGTTATTCGTTCCTTAGCTCTTGGTGAAGTTGAAACGAAAGATGTATTTAGAGTCCTATGGAAAGAAATACGTGTTTCTATGTTGCTTGGCGCCACCCTAGCAGTTGCTTGCTTCGGAAAACTTATGTTATTAGATAATCTTGCTTTTGGATACCATGACTACACTCCTATTCGTTGTGCTATAGTATCCCTTGCATTATTCATCACAGTAGTTATTGCGAAGATGGTTGGCTGTTTACTCCCATTGCTTGCAAAGAAATGCAAGTTAGACCCTGCTGTAGTTGCAAGTCCATTCATTACAACTATAGTAGATGCTCTCTCATTAATAATTTATTGCACAATAGCCGTTGCATTATTATCTTAATGATAATACAATTTGTTATTAGAGGTAATTATGGAAAAATTAGATTTAGAGAACAAAAATGTCGATTTAGACAAAGTCATTAAAGCTAGAGAAAAAGGTATTGTTGGAACAAGTATCGTTGGTATAGGTGGCAACGTTGTCTTAGTTGCTATAAAGGCTGTAATTGGTTTCTTGGCAGGATCCGTTGCAATTATCATGGATGCTTTAAACAACTTAACAGATGCCCTCTCATCCATTATTACCATCATTGGAACAAAACTTTCAAATAAAAAACCAGACAGAAAGCACCCTTATGGACATGGAAGAATTGAATACCTCACTTCCACTATTATTGGTGCTATCATTTTATTTGCTGGTGGTATGGCTATTTATGAATCTATAGTATCCATAATAGAATACTTCAATACTAAAGTATTGCCATCCTATACAGTTATATCCCTTGTAATTATTGGTGTTGCTATTTTTATAAAACTTGGACTTGGCATATTCTATAGAATTCAAGCGAAGAAACTCAACAGTGATACACTAAAAGCAAGTGGTATGGATGCTTTATTTGATGCAATCCTCTCCACCGGCACATTAATTTCTGCAATAGTTGCACTATACGGACACTTCTACATAGAAGGTTATGTAGGTATAATCATTGGCTTATTCATTCTTAAATCCGGTTTTGGAATTATAAAAGAATCCCTCTCTTTAATCATTGGTATTCGTATAGATGATGAAACCACAAGAAAAGTAAAAGAAGATATAGCCCAATTTGAGGAAGTTAAAGGCGTTTATGATTTGATTCTAAATAACTATGGAACAAATAAATACATTGGTTCTGTTCATATTGCTGTACGAGATGATATGAATGCCCAAGAAATGATGGCTCTTGAGAAGCAAATTGCAGGACATATGTATTTCAAATACAACATGATAATGACAGTTGGAGTATATGCAGATAATACAAGCACAGAAATTTCTAGAGATAATAAGGCAGATTTAGACGAACTTACAAAAGATAAACCACATATTCTTCAAACTCATGGTTTCTATGTAAACGAAGAAGAAAAAATCGTGTTCTTTGATTTAGTTATAGACTTCGATGATAAAGACCCACATGGAACTTGTGATAGTGTAAAAAATGCTTTAAGAGAAAAATATCCGGATTATAACTATATTGTAAATATAGACTACGATTATTAACCTAGTGCAATTTCCATTATTGTCATTCCAATGAAACTAATAATGAATGCCCAAACACCATGATGGTGTACGGTATCACTTTTCATTTCTGGAATCATTTCTTCAACAATAACGTATAACATACAACCAGCAGCGAATGCTAATGCCCAAGGCATTACAACTTGAATTTGCATTGCAAGGAATAAACCTATAACAGCTGCAATTGGTTCTACTACACCAGAACAAACACCTAGCAAGAAGCCTTTAACACTTGAACCAGTCTCACCTTTTATTGCTAGAGCCACTACAGCGCCCTCTGGGATGTTTTGAACACCAATACCGATTGCTAATATTAATGCTCCCCAAAGTGCGTTAGATGAAGCGTCAGTCCATGCAGCAAGGGCTGCGCTATATGCAATACCAACTGCTAAACCTTCTGGAATATTATGAATAGTAACAGCAAGAAACATTTTTGAGGTTCTACTTAAAGACAAAGTCTTTATACCTTCTTCTTTATTATCTCCAGCATGGAAGTGTGGGACTATCTTATCTATTCCCCAAAGGAATACAGCACCAATTGATATTGAAATACCTACAACTGCCCAAACAGGCATATATGATATCTCGGATTCAATTGCTGGAAGCATTAATGAAAAGAATGCTGCTGAAAGCATAATGCCAGCTGCAAGACCTGTAAATACTTGATTTAATTTAGGACTGATTTCTTTTCCCTTAAAGAAGAATACTAAAGCAGCACCTATAATAGTACAAGCAAATATTAAAGATATTCCTAAAATTGCACTTCCTGTTGCGCTCATGAAATGCTCCCTTTTTGTTTTCGTATAATATTATAATAAGAATAATGTGAAATAACTATCATTTTTTTAAATAAAATAACCACCAGCATAACACTGATGGTTATATAACTATGTTATATGGATGAATGACTAACTAAAGATTATAAAGTTTGGTTAGATTGATCCATATCTTTGGATAATTCTTTTTGTTCTGCAACGAATTGTTCTGCTTCTTTCTTAATTTGATGTGTTGCCTTATATTCTGTTGGCTTGAATTGAGAAATAACAACTTGGTTGAAGGAGAGGTCTATACCTGCTTCTCTGAATACTCTACGATATTCTCTTAACAAGTCTCTTTGTACTTGGTATCTGTCTTCTTCGTTACACTTTGCAACTATCTTAACTGCAACGTTGGAATCTCCATATCCAGAAACGCCTTTGTAATATGGTCCTTCCATGATTGCTGGAATCTTATTCTTGAAGTCTTCAAAGTTGTCTTTGAGTAATCCTTCTATAACTTCGATTGGTACATCATATGGGAACTCACAGTCTACAATAGCAAGAGATAATTCTCTGGACATATTAATAACATTAGAAATATCTGAGTTGTTGATAATCTTAATGTTTCCAGCTGCGTCTAAGATTTTTGTAGAACGAATACCGATTTCTGTAACTGTTCCTCTGAAATCTCCAACTGTAATGATTTCACCAACATTGTATTCGTTTTCAAATACTAAGAACATACCTGCTACGATGTCTGCAATGAGGCTCTGGCATCCTAAACCTATAACTAAGGTGAGAATTCCAACTGAAGCGAATATTGCCATAGCATTTACTCCAATGGCTTGTAGTACCAATATGATAATAGCTAATGCAGCTGCATACTTTACTAATCCATCTATTAAAGTTAAAACTGTTTGTGCTCTGTGAGATTTCTCCATAATCTTCTTGAAGATTAATCTTACTAAGATACATACAACTAAAACTATAACGATGTAAATGACACTCTTAATTAAGACTGGTAGATGTGTCATGAACTTAGCACCAGCTTCACTTGTGTTCCAAATGTTTTCTTGGATCCATGTGCCTGCTGCTGTAGTTGGTGCAACTACTTCAATGACTATTAAAGCTACGAAAGCCAATATTAATACTGCACAAACGCAAGCTTCAACGATAATTGCTATCTTTTTGTTCTTCTTTTTCTTCTCTGCTTTAACGTCTTGTTCTGCGTTAACTTCTTTTACGATTTCTTCCATTTTTTCATTCATCCTTTTTTTGTTATTTTTATATTTTATGCAATATCATGTTCTGTAATTAAAATTACATCACTATCTACCGCATATAAATTTGCTGTTCCTAATACACCTAATTGATATTCCGTGAATTGAACTGTATCGCCATTAGCATCTCTTAAATTTGAATCTTCTAATGCAAATACACAACCCTTTGTGGTTAAATTGTATGCTGCCATTTCTGTAGCACCAGTTCTTACTTGGTGTTTAACTACTACCTTGCTTCCCGTCTTATCTGACAAATAATTTGAGAATATAACTTGAATTCCTACTTGACAACTCTCTATTGGTTTTGCTTGGTGGTTATTAATAATTACAGAGCATAAACCATCTACACTTTGATCATAATCATGTGCGGCATATTCTAGTCCCATTACAGTTTGAGGATTAATCTCAATTGTGTCATTGTTGCCCCAGTGAATTTCTATAGAAGTACCAGATACCAGATAATCTGCAACTACTTCCATATCTATGTATTGTTGATCTGAGCCATTATCTGTTAATGTTGGTCCGGATACGACACCATGTGCAGCATTATATGAACCATCTACTATCATTGTGCTTACAGTATAGTTATCTAATGCTTTTCCAAGATATATCTCGTATTCCACTCCACCTATTTCAACAGTTCTGAATGTATAAATATCATATTCATAACTGCTTTCATATGGGATATCTTCTACAGCCATATATGGTTTAGTTGAATCAAAGTCTGTTCTATAAATTTCATAGTTAGAAGATGCCAAACGTGCAACTCTGCTTTGATAATGTATTCCTGTAAGATTTGTTGTGATGTTATATGTGTTATACATATTAGTAGAAACAATTTCTGTTCCACTTAAATTGAATGTGACAGCATTAGCTACAAATGTACCATAACAAGTTGGAGCATCCGTATCTTCCGCATTAGCTGTCTCATCATATGCTGCTGTTGGCAAGTTAATTACACTACTACCTAATACATCATTTTCTGCGCCATATGTCATCTTATAATAGAAAGCACTTGAAAGTGGGTTTTGTAAATATAACAAAGCACAGTCTGTCATGTTTGTTTGTCCAATACTATTTTCTTCATTAGACAATGTAAGAACAGATGAATAATTACTATCTGAATAGAATGCTAAAGACCAGTTTTGCAGGTTGATTTCTTTTCCGTTAAGAGATGGATAACCATCTACATAAACTTTAATAGCATCTTCTGAAGCATGAGCAGATTCGCCATCTAAATAATAATTTACCTTTGCTGAAATATTTAAATCCTCATTAGTTCCAACGAAGTTTGTAACCATGATTTCTAAATCACCCAACAAGAATGAATATTCCCATCCTCCAACGAGTGTTGTATCCTTAAGTTCATCTATAGTAACAACCCAATTATCTCCATCTTGTACAGCCGTATATGGAATAATATCACTTATAATTGCACCACCAGAAGAACCAAATCCACTATTAAATCCAACATGGTTTATAGATCCTTCATCTGGACAATCTAGAATTGTTGCACTTAATACTAATTCTCTATTCTTAACATCTGGAGTTGCAACATTAACTTGTGTGGTAGCCTTAGAATACGTATATCTTCCATATGTAATTGTTCCGGCAGAATTTGTAATAATAATTTCTGTGCCGGTTAAATTAGTCCATTTTGCTGAAGTTAATGCATTGGATGTATTACTCTCTGTTAATCCAGATGGAACGTTTAGATAGAATATATCTGGGTCTCCACTTTGATAACTATTTGTTATAGTGGCCTTTATGTCTATTTCATTTGTGGAATAAATGTCTCCAACAGAAACACCAAATGTAACAGTGCTACTTTCAGCATCAAAATTTAATAGTCCTTCTTCAAATGGAGAAAATGCGTGTTCACATCCATCTGTGTTTGCGGAGTTTTCAAATATATATTCAACACCATTAACAGTCTTTGCACATGCAAGAGCTGCATTATAGAATGTTGGTGTTAAATCTGGAATTACTAGAGATTGGTTTTCAAGAACGTCTGTTATGGTCGAACCCATACCAAGGAACTTATCGTTTTCATCTCTTACTATAAGTCTATATCCTTCACCCTCTCCAAGTGTTGGAGTTGCATCTAATGTTGTTTCAATAGTATAACCCTCTGTTAAATTGTAATCTCCGTTTGTATGGAAGGATACTTCAAATGAGGATGTTTGTGTAAGGTCTATTATCTTTCTTCCTGCAATTCTTCCTGTGCTATCTACGATTTGGAACATAATAGCTGTTTGAGTTGCTGAATTGCCAAAGATTTCAACTTGGCCATCTTCTAAAGCGGTTTCTATTGGAGAAGCCTCTCCGATTGAATAACTACAAATTAAAGATTCTTGCATTATTAATGGAGACATCCTAGTTGTAAAGATGAAATCTTTACCTGGTCTCATAACAAATCCTGCATATTGAACAAATGCTTCGTTGCTTATAGTCTTTATTAATCTTCTTTCAAAAGATAAATCTTCGTCATATACAACACTAATTGGTGTTAGATAAACATAAGCCTCTTCAACATCATAGTCTACAG
>CAMZEU010000003.1 GCA_947305865.1 uncultured Clostridia bacterium | reverse complement strand
AACACCAATTAGCAAAATGGGCAGATGCACAAATCGTTGTCTATATTGGATGTGGAGAACGTGGAAATGAGATGACAGACGTTTTAAACGAATTCCCAGAATTAATAGACCCACATAGTGGTAAGCCATTAATGAAGAGAACAGTTCTTATAGCTAATACCTCAGATATGCCTGTTGCAGCTAGAGAAGCTTCCATTTACACAGGAATTACAATAGCAGAATATTTCAGAGATATGGGATATTCAGTAGCTATTATGGCAGATAGTACATCACGTTGGGCAGAAGCACTTCGTGAAATGAGTGGTAGATTAGAGGAAATGCCTGGTGAAGAAGGATATCCTGCATACCTTGGTTCAAGACTTGCAGAATTCTATGAAAGAGCCGGACAAGTTAAAGTATTAGGTGGAAATGGTGTTGAAGGTTCCATTACAGCAATTGGTGCTGTTTCGCCTCCAGGTGGCGACCTTTCTGAACCAGTATCACAAGCAACTCTTAGAATAGTTAAGGTATTCTGGGGACTTTCTGCATCTCTTGCATATCAACGTCACTTCCCAGCAATTGACTGGTTACAAAGTTACTCTTTGTATGCAGATAAGATGACAGAATGGTATTCAGATGAACTAGGAGACGATTGGATGGCTTGTAGAGGCGCTGCAATGCGTATATTGCAAGAAGAATCATCCCTCAAGGAAATTGTCCAGTTAGTTGGTATGGACGCTCTAGGCGCACAAGACCGTCTCACAATGGAAACAGCAAAGTCTATAAGAGAAGACTATTTGCACCAAAATGCTTTCCACGAGATAGATACATATTCCTCACTTAAGAAACAATTATTATTGCTCAGACTTATTCTTGAATTTGATGCAAGAGGAAGAGAGCAATTAGACAAGAACGTAGATATAGAAGACATCATTGAATTACCAGTAAGAGAAAAGATTGGTAGAGCAAAATATATTCCAGAGGATCAAATTGCTGAATTCGATGATATATTCAAAGAAATCAAGAGCGAAATGGTTGCATTGTCCAACGAAGGAGAGATCTAATGTTAAAAGAATATAATACAATTAGAGAAATAGTAGGACCTTTGATGCTTGTAGAAGGTGTTGAAGGCGTTAAGTACGATGAACTTGTTGAAATTAGACAAGCTAATGGCGAAATCAGACATGGAAAGGTTCTTGAAATCAATAGAGACAAAGCATTAGTTCAATTATATGAACCATCTCAAGGTTTAGAGATTGCAACATCCAAAGCAAGATTCTTAGGACACTCACTTGAACTTCCTGTTTCTGAGGAAATGCTTGGTAGAGTATTTGATGGTATGGGACATCCAAGAGATGGTGGTGCACCAATTATCCCAGATATGAAGATGGATATTAATGGCCAACCAATTAACCCATATTCAAGAGACTATCCAAACGAGTTCATTCAAACAGGTGTTAGTGCAATTGATGGACTTAATACTTTGGTTAGAGGACAAAAGTTGCCAGTATTCTCAGCATCCGGTTTACCACATGCAGACTTAGCTGCACAAATTGCAAGACAAGCAAGAGTTTTGAAAGAAGGAGAAAAGTTCGCTGTTGTATTTGCAGCAGTTGGTATTACATTCGAAGAAGCAGATTTCTTCATCCAAGATTTCAGAAAGACTGGTGCTATTGAAAGAACAGTTATCTTTATTAACCTTGCAAATGACCCAGCTATCGAAAGAGTTGCAACACCTCGTATGGCTTTAACAGCTGCAGAGTATTTAGCATTTGAGAAAGGAATGCATGTTCTTGTTATTACAACAGATATTACAAACTATGCAGAAGCTCTCCGTGAAGTTTCAGCAGCAAGAAAAGAAGTTCCAGGAAGAAGAGGTTATCCAGGTTACCTTTATACAGACCTTGCAACAATGTATGAAAGAGCAGGAAGAATTAAAGGCAAGCCAGGTTCAATTACTCAAATCCCAATTCTTACAATGCCTGAAGAAGATAAGACACACCCAATTCCAGACCTTACTGGATATATTACAGAAGGACAAATCATTCTTTCTAGAGCATTATATAAGAGAGGTGTTACACCACCTATTGATGTTCTTCCATCTCTTAGCCGTTTGAAGGATAAAGGTATTGGTGTTGGCAAAACAAGAGAAGATCATGCAGATACAATGAACCAATTATTTAGTGCTTATGCACAAGGTAAAGAAGCAAAAGAATTAAGCGCTATCTTAGGCGAATCTGCTTTAACAGACTTAGATAAGAAGTTCGCTAAATTTGCTGAAGAGTTCGAACAACAATATGTATCTCAAGGCTTCACAAAGAATAGATCTATTGAAGAAACATTAGACCTTGGTTGGAAATTGTTAGGCTTAATTCCTAGAAATGAATTAAAGAGAATTAAGGACCAATTCTTAGACAAATACTATCCAAAACAAGTAGAAGACGAAGATAAAGAATAATTGCAGTTAATGCACAAAACGGGACTTTATTATGGCAAGATTGAATGTTAATCCTACGAGAATGGAATTAAGACGATTAAGAACTCGTCTTAAAACAGCTGTTCGTGGACACAAATTATTGAAGGACAAATCAGATGAAATGATTCGTCGTTTCCTTATTTATGTCAAGGAGAATAAGAAGCTTAGAGAAGAGATTGAAAAGGAGTTACAAGGAGCACTTTCTTCCTTCATGTTAGCAAGAGCTGTAACAAGTGATGCTGTTATTGAAGAAAGTATTGCTATGCCAGCTGCAAAGGTTGAACTTACAACTGGTGTTCAAAATGTAATGAGTGTAGATTGTCCTAAGTTTGAAATCGTTGGTGGTAATGCCACTGAAAAATATCCTTATTCATTTGCATCTGTTAGCTCAGAGTTAGATGAAAGTATTGCTACTATGTCTACAATGCTTGTTAAGTTACTTAAGCTTGCAGAAATTGAGAAGACATGTAATATGCTTGCAGATGAAATTGAAAAGAACAGAAGAAGAGTTAACGCACTTGAGTATGTTATGATTCCACAACTTGAAGAAACAATTAAGTATATTACAATGAAGTTGGATGAAAACGAAAGAAGCGCAACAATAAGACTTATGAAAGTTAAGTCTATGATTAACGAAAGAAATCAATAAGTTCCGTAATAGTTAGATAACAAAGCAGGATGGAAACATCCTGTTTTTTATTATGTGTGAGAATAGCGAGATATTTTTTCGAAACCTTTAACTAAAGGAATAAACAAGATGCTTACAGAAATAATAACACAAGCAATTTGAGTTCCCATAAATGGAAGGCTTGAATAGAAGTAAGCCAGCCATGTTCTATTATTGAATCCATAAATTAATGGTGTTATTGCACAGTCTAGCATTGAGAAGAATGCTGTGAAGATTACTGCAAATAAAACAATAAAGAAGAACTTAACATTGGTAATCTTGTGCCCAAATTTAGTGCCAAACCATCCAAAGAATAGTGCAAATAATGGATAGTATATTAAATATAGAATAATTACAGATGGATAAAAACCAAACAAGAAACATCTAAGTAGCGAGAAACATATTGCAACAGCAACGCCGGCCCTAATGCCCATGTAGAAGCAGAAGGCTAGAAAAAATACAGTTACTAATTCTATGCCTCCTACTCCAGATAGGACCAACTGCACACATATTAAAGTGGCAGTAAATAATGCTGTTGTGGTTACGAATCTTGCTTTAGACATTTTAGAATGTTGTGTATACCCAAATATATACTCCGTTACTTATAATTGTTAAAGTCTCGGCACCGCTTGTAGCAGAACCATATGTAACACCATTATATTCATATGTGCCCCATGATGTATCTGCATTTGCAGCATCACTTGTATAAAGCATCCAATATGAATTGGTTGTGTTTTCAATTCCATTAATTGATGTAATCATTGTGTAGCTACCGCTAGTAGAAGATGTAAAATCTAGCTCACTTGCTGTCTTTTGGGCGGTCATATAGTTTAACAATGATTGTCCGACATATTCACTGGTTGGTTGTAAAACTACAGGATAAATAGTATCGTCTTTTTCTTCTTGCTTGTTGCAAGCACATAAGCATACTAATAATACTAAAATGATTACTAATACCGGTAAAAATTTCTTCATAGTTCACCTCTTTATATTAAAAATGCCCATTTAATGGGCAAAATAGTTTTCATAACGAAAACAAGAGATTATCTTTTCTTCAATTGCCCAAGGGATAATCTCAGTTTAGCGTAAGGCAGGCTATCGGACTATAACCGTAATGGCTGTTGTGACGGAATTGCACCATGCTTTCCCTGCTTTCCATATTTCAGACTCAGTTACGCTTTATACTACGATCATATTATTATTTAGTGGGTAAATTGTCAACATAGGATATGCCTTCATTGACTAACAAAGTTATATAATGTTATAATTTTTGCAAATAAAATTATAAAAAAGGCAAAATATATGAGACTTATAGAAATTTTAAACAGAAAAGAATTATCCCTATCTTTTGAAGTATTCCCACCTAAAACACAAGATAGTTTTGATATAGTAGAAGAATCTATAGAAAAGATTGCACAATTGCATCCATCTTTTGTAAGTGTCACATACGGAGCCGGTGGTGGAACAAGCAAGTATACCTTGGATATTGCAAAGAACATAAAAGAAAAATATCAAGTAGAAACTCTTGCACACTTAACTTGTGTCTCATCTAGCAAAGAATCCATAAAAGAGAAAATCCAAGATATTCTAGACAGTGGAATTGAGAATGTAATGGCACTTCGTGGAGATATCCCAGAAGATAAGATTAATGAGGACAGATCCAAATGGGATTATCAATATGCTGTTCAATTAGTAAGAGATATAAAAGCAAGTGGCGCTAATTTCTGTATCGGTGCAGCTTGTTATCCAGAAGGACATCCAGAAAGTACAAATAGCAAAGATGATATTATACACCTAAAAGAAAAGGTCGATGCTGGCGTAGACTTCTTAACAACACAAATGTTCTTTGATAATGATCTCTTATATGCTTTCTTATACAAGATTAGAGAAGCTGGAATAAATGTACCAATTATTGCTGGTATTATGCCTATAACAAATGCAAAGCAAGTGGACAGAGCAATAAAACTCTCTGGTTCTTTTATGCCTAAGAGATTCAGAAGCCTTGTGGATAGATTTGGAGATGATCCAGATGCAATGAAACAAGCTGGTATTGCATATGCCACAGACCAAATTATAGACCTTTATGCAAATGGTATAACAAATGTTCACGTATATACTATGAACAAACCAGATGTTGCAGCTAAAATTCAAAAGAATTTATCAGATATCATAGGTAAATAATGAACGAGATTTTCAAAGTAGAATATACAGATATACCTGTAAACTATAAAGAGATAGCAAGATATGCAGGTGCTAAAACTTTAGATGATGGCTTAAAAGCTTTAATAGATAAGTGTCTAGAAGAAGCAGATAATGCTAAAGCATTAAAGTTCTCAATTTGTTATGCTTTGGAAGATATAAAAGTAGAAGAAGATGGTGTAGATTTTGGCGTCTTTAAGTTCCAAAGTGCTGGACTTGCTAGAGTTCTGGCATATTCATGTAAGGCATTAATCTTTGCAAGCACAATGGGTGTTGGTATAGACAAGCTAATAAGAAGGTATTCAGCAATAGAACCTTCAAAGGCTTTAATATTCCAAGCAATAGGCACAGAAAGAATAGAATCATTTTTAGATTATTTCGAAGAACAATACAAAAAAGAGAATGGAGTAGAGTTGGCAAATCGTTTCTCTCCTGGTTTTGGAGATTTATCTTTAAGTTATCAAAAAGAGGTATTTGTACTCTTGAAACCAGAAAAGAATATTGGTGTAACTTTAAATGATAGCTTATTAATGTCTCCATCTAAATCCGTTACAGGTATTATTGGAATAGGCAAGAAGAATGGCAATAAGGGATGTGCAGATTGTTCATCCAAGAATTGTGAATTTAGAGGATAATATGGACTTTAGGGAATTCTTAAAAAACAACAATGTGATCTTAGATGGTGCAACAGGAACCGAATTACAAAAGGCTGGGTTGCAAGTTGGAGAATTGCCTGAAAGATGGAATATAACTCATTCAGATGTTTTAATTAACTTACATAAGGCCTATTATGATGCAGGAGCCAATGTGGTCTCTGCTAATACGTTTGGAGCTAATATCTTAAGATATAACGAAGAAGAATTAGATGCAGTTGTAAAGGCTGCTATAGATAATGTTAAGAAGGCCAGAGACCTCTCAACAGGCAAGCAAGATAAGTTTGTTGCAGTAGATATTGGACCAACAGGGAAACTTTTAGAGCCTTATGGCGATTTGAAATTTGAAGATGCTGTTGAGGTGTTTGCAAAGACCGTAAGATTGGTCGAAAAGTATGGAGCGGATCTAATATTCATACAAACGATGAATGATGCTTATGAAACCAAATCGGCAGTTCTTGCAGTCAAAGAGAACAGTTCATTGCCTGTTTTTGTTACAAATGCATATAACGAGGACAGTAAACTTATGACAGGTGCAACACCATATTCAATGGCTTGTATGCTTGAAGGATTAGGTGTAGATGGCATAGGTGCGAACTGTTCATTTGGACCAAAAGACTTAGAAGATGTTATTGAGAAATTGTTAGAGGTTTCATCCTTGCCAGTTATATTCATGCCTAATGCCGGAATGCCAAAGAGTGTGGATGGAAAGACTGTATATGACGTAACAGCAAAAGATTTTGCAAGCAGTGTCGCAAGGATGGTATCAAAGGGCGTTAGAGTTGCTGGTGGCTGTTGTGGGACAACTCCTAAGTATATTGAACTATTAAGCGCCTTGATTAAAGACAAGCCTGTAAGCAAAGTGACATATAAGGGATTAACACATATTAGTTCTAACTCAAAAGAAGTTAGATTTGGAAGCAGACCATTAATTATTGGTGAAAGAATTAATCCAACAGGAAAGAAAAGATTTAAACAAGCACTTATAGAAAACGATATAGGATATATTTTGCAAGAAGGTATATCTCAAAGTGAATGTGGTGCAGATATCTTAGATGTTAACGTTGGTATACCAGATATAAACGAAACAGAAGTTCTTCCAAATACAGTTACAAGATTGCAAGAAATTGTAGACCTTCCATTACAAATAGATACATCCAATAAAGATGCTATGGAGAAAGCATTAAGGATATATAATGGTAAGGCATTAATAAACTCTGTAAACGGAAAGAAAGAAAGTATGGAAGCAGTATTCCCACTCGCAAAGAAATATGGTGGTGCAATTATTGCTTTAACACTAGATGAAAATGGAATTCCACAAACTCCAGAGGGAAGACTTGAAATTGCTCTTAAGATTCTAAGTGAAGCAGAGAAATATGGTATAAAGAAAGAAGATTTAATCTTTGATACTCTTTGCATGACAATGAGTGTAGATCCAGATGCTGGCACAAAGACTGTAAACGCATTAAAACTCATTAAAGAAAAGACTGGATGTAATACCTCTCTTGGAATATCTAATGTATCCTTTGGTTTGCCAGATAGAGAAAGCATAAATGCAGCCTTCTTGAGTATGGCTTTGGATAGTGGTCTAAATGCAGCAATAATGAATCCATTTTCAAAACCAGTGATGGAAGTAATGTGTTCATACAATAGTGAGAATGGCACACAAGAGGATATTGAGAAGTATCAAGGATTTATAAAGAACATTATTAATAGGACAATAGAAAGCAATACAAATGGAGTTGTGGCAAAGACATTATCCGATGCAATTATAAGAGGATTGAAGGATGAAGCAAAGGTAAAAACTGAGGAATTGCTTAAGACAAAATCAGCCTTAGATATCATAAATAATGAGGTTATTCCTGCTCTTGATGAAGTAGGTAAAGGATATGAAAATAAGACGATTTATTTGCCACAATTACTCTTAAGTGCTGAAGCTGCGAAACAAGCATTTAATGTCATAAAAGATAGTTCTACAGTTCAAAATAGTAGCGTGAAGTGTACGTTTGTGATTGCAACCGTATTTGGAGACATTCATGATATTGGTAAAAATATCGTAAAACTTTTATTAGAAAATTACGGATTTAATGTAATAGATTTAGGCAAAGATGTGCCTCCAAAAGCAATAGTAGATGAGGTTGTAAAAACACATGCCCCATTGTGTGGTTTGTCAGCATTAATGACTACAACAGTTCCTGCTATGGAAGACACAATTAAATTGCTTAGAGAACAAGCCCCATGGTGCAAAGTGGTTGTTGGTGGTGCTGTACTTACAGAGGAATATGCAAGAAAGATTGGTGCAGACAAATATGCAAAAGATGCAATGGAGACAGTCCGTTACTCAGAAGAGATATTTAGCAAATTAGGGAAATAATATTAGTCAAACTTGCAACCGCAATAGTTTTGTCTATATATGCCAAGTTCGGCACAAAGTTGAATGGATCTTAGGTATCCATTTTTCTTTTTAAAGTTAGATTCTAAATAGTTTACTCCATTAAGGAGAGCAACTGTATTTCCTATGTCATTTATGAGAGATGCATTCTTATGTGGGCTTACTGTTAAAGTTGTTGTAAAGAAATCAAAACCATTCTTTGCATATTTGGCTGTTTCGTTTAATCTAAGATTAAAACATAGAGCACATCTATCTCCGCCTTCAGGGCATTTTTCGAATCCTTGTACCTTTTCTAAGAATGTGGTATTAGATTGCTCTGGAACTACCAATTTAACTTCTGGATATCTTGCTAAGAGTTTTTCAAACTCTTGACCTCTTTTTACCCATTCTTCATAAGGCATAATATTTGGGTTGTAATAGAAAAGTGTAATGTCAAAATATGGATATAAGTAGTCTACACAATGTGTAGAGCATGGAGCACAACAAGCATGCATAAGTAACTTAGGCTTTGTGAAAGAACCTAAACTTTTTAAATATTCTATTTCGTCTTCAACACTAATTATTTTATCCATGACCACATTACCAATGAATATACTATAAACATTTGTCCCACATAGTATAACACAAGGACAATAGGGAACAAAATCTTTCTTTGAGTTTTTGCTTTCTCATTGAAGTTCATAATACTTAGTATTACATCACTAAATAAGAATAACAATGCTCCAAAGGTTGCTAAAGCTGGATATGGAACACCACCATAGTCTACTGCATTTGCAGCTGATCCAACCATAAGGAAGGCAATTACAGAGTAAATTACTACTCCAACAGTAGTAATGACATTTGGACATTTAATAATTTTAACAACGACAAGAGTTATAATCGCTATCAGTCCAACCACAGGTGCAAATACCAAGTATTTGGAGATATGACTTGCAGATGTTAAGAAAGCAGATATGTATAGTAAATGTGTTGCCACAAAGGCAAGTAATCCAAGAGCAGTGAATATATCTTTTGTTTTGCCTGAGGCAAATTCACTTAAGAATATATCTCCCAATAAAGCACAAATGGTTGCAAAAAGGAAAAGTAGTTTTGTTGTTGTGATTCCTAAGTTATCTGAAGTTATTGCAAAGATACAACCAATTACTATGCAAAGAGATGCTATCCCTTTGCAAATAGTTTTTAGAAGCATTTTTTGCTTATAATCAAAAATACAAGTTAATACTATTGCAGGTATAACAAGTACAAAAAAGGCTATAGAAAATCCAAGCAAAACACTATTCATACAAAAATTATAACATATATTCTATAAATCTTGAATATTTAATTTTTTTCTAATAAAATTAAAAGTACTAAATTGGGAGATAATCAAATGGAAGAAGAGAAAACAATCTTATTAGCAAAAGGAATAAAGAAGACTTTTGAAAAGCCTGTTCCAACTGAAATTTTAAAAGGAATAGATTTTAGAGTAGACGAAGGTGAATTCGTTGCAATACTTGGTGAAAGTGGTAGTGGTAAGTCCACACTTTTATATTGCTTAGCAGGAATGGAAACACCAACAGAAGGTTCTGTTGAGATTTGTGGTAAAGACATCACAAAGATGACAGATGATGAAATGGCAAAGATGAGAAGAACCTATTTCACATTCGTATACCAATTCCATAATCTAGTTCCAAATTTAACATGTTATGAGAATGTTATCCTTCCTCTTTCGTTAGACGGGCAAAAAGAATCTACATACAAAGAAAGAGTAAAAGAGATAATGGACTACCTTAACATCTCTAAGAGGGCAGATAGTCTTCCGAGAGAATGTAGTGGCGGTGAACAACAAAGAGTTGCCATCGCTCGTGCAATAGTATGTAATCCAAAACTTGTATTTTTAGATGAACCTACTGGCGCATTGGATAGCCAAAGAGGTCAAGAAGTTATGGAAATGTTGAAGAAACTCAACGAAGAAAAGAAAGTGGCATTGGTTATGGTAACACATTCACCAGCACACGCAGAATATGCCACAAGAATAGTAAGAGTAAAGGATGGGAAAGTAGATGATAGCCAAGCTAGCGTATAGAAATGTTATATCCAAAATTGGAAGAACATTAGCTACCGTAGTTGCTGTTGCAATTTCTATTGCAGCTATATTCCTAATCCTCTCTTTTAAGGATGCTATTTATGACTATATTTGTAGGACACCAATAGCAAATACTGGAACAGAATATGGCGTACATATTAGGTATTCTCCAAACGGAGATAAGACCATAACAATAGACGCAGCAAAGAACCATGAAGAGGTAGAAGATGTCTCTCCATCGTTAGAATTCTACTGGCTCTTTAATAATGAATATGTTTCATTAAGAGGGTTTCAAGAGGGCAAATTGGATAGTTTAAATGCCATTACTGCAAAATACGGCAGTATGGATGATATCAAATATTCGGATGATGTTATTATATCTTATTCAACGGCAAAGTACTTCAATCTAAGACTTGGAGACACCATGATATTCAAAGGAACAAACGATATTGAGTATCCATTTACAGTTGCTGTTATTGCAGAAGATACTGGATATTTTGGTGGCTCAGGAATTCCTGTTGTAATCACAAATGTTAAAGGTATTTCAAGAATTATTATTGGTGCAGAAACAGAGATATATAACAACCTTTATGTCAAGGCAAAGCCAGGTGTTTCTAATGAGGAATTAGTTAGAATCCTTGCACAAGAACCTAAGTTTGAAAAGGTTATAGTTGAACAAAGTATTCAATATGAAAAGATACAACAAAATGCAACAAGTTTTGCAGCAACAGTTCAAATGGTTGGTGTTGCTGTTATGATCCTTGCTGTATTCGGTATAGCAATTATTCTCTTACTATCCACAAATGAAAAGAGAGACTATATTGCAAAGTTGTCTATTATTGGTGCAAGCAAAAAACAAATAGCAGGAATATTCTTGCTTGAATTAGCAATTACTGCTTTATTTGGTATGGTGGTTGGTGTTGGCTTCGCTGCAGGTTTACATGCTGCAGTACTATATGCTCTTGCTGGATCATTGTCCATGTTCAAGATTATTGCATGGAAGATTATTGCATCATTAATAATCGGATTTGTACTAACTATGGTATTCGGCAGTTATCCTATGCTCAAAGCATTCAAGGGAACAGTTAGAGATAATATTACAGATTCAAGTAAGAAGACCCCGCTAGCATACATCTTGCCAAGTGTATTAGGTGTATTAACAGTTGTTTCATTGGCATTAAGCTTCACAGTTCGTCCATTGTATGGAATTATGGGTATTATTGCTTTGGTGCTCATAATTTTAGATGTAGCAATTATTATGCCAGCAATATTAAAACTTTCTGTAAAACCATTTGTTAAGAATAGAGATGCAAAAGCATCTATACGAGTTGCAGCTATGTCTATAACAAAGAACAAACAAAGTGTAGCAGCTGGAAGATTACTAGCAGTTGGTTTGGTTGCTATTATGTTAATGTTTGGCATCTGGAAGATGACTACAACTGTATTTACAGGATATACAAATGATTTCAAGAATATTGTATTTGTTACAAATACAACTGAAGAAGACAGGGATATATTAGTTCAAACTGAAGGAGTTGAAAAAGCTTTCCAAATTTATTGGGGTGAAGCAAAACTTACAACTAATAAAGGAAAAGAGAAGGCAATGAGATTAGTTGGTGCAGCAAATGTTTTAGATGTATTCAAATTCGATTTCATAACTTCTAGAGGTGAAATAGAAACAAAGATAGATGGAGATCATTATATCTTCATAGATAAAGCCTTCCATAGACTTAATGGTGTAAATGTGGGAGATATGGTTACTATCTCAATAGAAGGAAAAGAGAAACAACTTGAAGTTGGAGGTATTCTTTCATCCCCATTATTCGTTGGTAATTATATTATTGTTCCACCAAACACTTTGTTGGCACAATTTGATATTAAGACAAATAACACAATGATTACCACAAAGTCTGATACAACTCCAACTGAAGTAGTTAATATCATTAGAAGTAAATATGCTGGTGAACACAACTACTATGCAGCAGCTTTGATGGATATGTATAAATTTGATATCAGCTTCTTAAATAACGTATTCCTTATGATTGGAATTCTTGCTGGTATTATTATGTTAATGATAGCAGTATCATTAAGTTCTTCAGATATGGTTGCACACGCATTGAGACAAGGTGAAAGAGAAATGTTGATGTGTGCTGGTATGTCTAAGAAGATGTTATTTAGCTCAGAATTGATAGAGCACACTTTAATTGGTACAATCACATTTGTTGTATCATTTGCAGCATTGTTTGCTCTATATGCAGCACTCCTTAATGCTATAGCATTATTTGGATTGTATTTCGAAATTGCATGGCCAATCTTCTTACAAAACATTTGGGTTGTAATAATTGTTGGTCTTGCATTAAGCGCATATTATTCCTTATTACCAATAATATTCGCGTACAAGAAGGTATATAAGTTGAGGGCAAGATAATGAAAAAGAATATTAGAAAAATAGTTTGTATTATATTAGTTATTAGTCTAACTGTATTGGCATTGGCTATGCTCTCAAGTTGTAACAAAAAAGACAATATGGATAGAGATACCCAAAGAGATGCTGAAGAAAGAGATGAAGCATGTGATAAATTGCTAGACAACATTATGAGATTTGCTGGACAAGGTCAATGGACAGCTTCTTTAACAGATGCAGAAATCGTTGCTTTAACGAAGAAAGGCGAAAAGGATAACTCAATAACTTCAACAGCTGGAGATTATATTTCCAACCTATACTGGGCTAAGTTCTTTGTAGATACTATAAAGGCATCTAATTTGAGAAACTCTAAGTTTGTAACAATGAATTCCTTCTTGAAGAATGAAATAAGGGAAATGGAAGAGAATAAGGATGAGAAGTTGCAAGTCAAAGCTTTCTCGTTTGTTCTTAATTTTATCTCTCAAGGTGGTTTGCTTTCAGAAGAGTCTGCAGCATTATCTTATTTATTAATTGAAAATTTGTTAGACCAAGCTCAAACAGTTTATTCAAATGCTTTGGATAAGGCAAAAGATTTAGTAAATCCAAATAGAACAGATATAACTTTAACAGACCTCGCAAGAACAAGTATCCAAGAAGAAATAAGCGATATGGAAAGATCAAGAGACTTTATGTCTTCTACATTAACAAAAACTGTCAAAGACAGTTTACTAGCTTCCTTAAATGAAAGTAGAGCAGGCTTTGAGGCACTCTTTAAGATCGTTTATGAATTTAGTGGATTGTTTACTACAGGCCAATTAAAGGATGTTGTAGATGGTGGTAAAGGCGCAATGTCTAACCTTTCTAAGAACGATATTATTAACTTTATTGATTCCATAAGAATCAAACTTAAAACAATGAATGATTACTTTGTAACAAATGGTCAAGAGGTTGAGAATGTAAAGAATACATTTGATAAGATTTCATCTCTCACAAATACTTTTGTCGCAAAGAATAACATCGTTTCAGGAGCATTAAATGTTGTTAGATATGTTAACACAGGTGTTGATTTAATCCCAATACTCACAGATATTTTACTTAAGTCATGGTCTGTTTTTGAAAATGATGAAACATTTATAGATGATTTAATCACATATGCAATAAAAGCAGAAAACCCACAAAATGAAAATGCATATATTTTTGCTGCAAGAGCATTAATTGAATATAAAAAGAATGCAGGAACCACATTGGAAGAAAGCAAAGCATATAGTAAGGCATTTATAAATACTATTGATTCAAATATCACAGGAGACATTTATTCCAGTGTAATTTACATCTTCTTAGAATTAATCATGGATACAGATAATGATGGGAAGTACTTCGATATAGATAGAGAAGGAAAGACGGAACAAGAAATTCAAGAAGAAATTAATAATATGTTGAGCGAATTGTCTAACCCAGTATGGGCGCTTGCAGGATTGTTTAGTTTACAAAAGAGGTATACAGAATTCTTGACACTAGATAGTGTTGCTAGATCAGATGTTACATATACTGTCAATTCTGTTGTAAATACATTACAAAGCTTTGGTGTTATCTCAGATGAGTTGGCACATATCGCTGAAATACCAGAAGGAAATACAGATGGTTGGTATACTAATGTTCATAATCTCTTGGAGAGATTAATAATTGAACAATTGGTCCCTAAGGGAATTGTAATCACAGATTCAAATATGTTGAAGTATATTGATGAAATGTATGTGGATGGAGTTCTTGAAGGCATTGCAACGGCAGAGTTTGTAACAAGAGAGGATACCGAAAGCTATAAAGATCCAAATAGGGCAGTATTGGAAGAAAAGATAAAAGATGCTTCTATTATTAGATTATTTATGTTGTTACCTATATTTGTTAACATATTCAACATCTAATTATTATTTACTTTAGATAATTTGGCACTGGTTAATACTGGTGCCTTTTTATTTGTAAAAGATTGACACTATATTACACATGGAGTAAACTAAATACACGAATCCCAATCAATGAGTTCTCGGAGAGTAAGATGGCGCACGATAGTTACTTTATTTTTTAGGGTATTTCTAGCCATCTTGTAAAAGGTGGCTTTTTTGTTTGGGTAAAGGAGACAGCATGAAAAAAATAGGTGTAGTTGGTATTGTTATTACTCAAAAGAACAAAGAAGAAATTATGGCAATGCAAGAGATTTTTGGAGACTTTGCAGACATTATCGTTGGTAGAATGGGTATTCCAAGAGAAGATGTTAATGCTATAGCATTAATAGTTGAAGGAACAGTAGAAAGAATATCTGCTCTAACAGGCAAACTCGGTAAATTCCCTAACATCTCAGTTAAGTCTGCATTAGCAGTAACAATGGAATAATTTTTAAGGAGATATAAATTATGAAAAAAGTATTAGTTTTAATGTTAGTATTAGCATTAGTAGCAGTTATGGCTATTGGCTTAGTTGCTTGTAACAAAAAAGACAGCAGCGAAGTCAAAACTCTTAGAGTTGCAGCTCCAGAAGGAACTCCAGCATTAGCAATTTGTAGTCTTGTAACTGAGAATAAGACAATAGACGGATTCAATATGGAATATGAAGTTGTTGCTCCAGCAAATATTGCAACAGAAATGGGTGCAAGCAAGGCAGATGTAGTTATTATGCCAATTAATGCAGGTGCAAACTTAATCGCAACTAAAAATGCTCCATATAAGCTCGTAAGTATTGCAGTTAACGGAAGCCTTTACCTTATAGGTAACAAGGAAGGAAGCAATGCAATTACTTTAGATGATATCAAAGGCAAAACAGTTGCATGTATTGGCCAAGGTGCAGTTCCTGGACTCACATTCTCATACATCTTAAGAGCAAACAATATTGAGATTATTACAGAAGGTACACCATCAACTTCTCAAGTTAAAATCGTTTGGGCAGCAGATGGATCAGCAGCAAATGCAGCAGTCGTTGGCGGTTCTGCAAATTATGCAGTAGTTGGTGAACCAGCAGCAACAGCACTCTCAGCAAAGATTGGATACAACGCAAGAATGGATATTCAAGCATTATATAATGCTGCAGTTGGCGCAGAGAATTCATATCCACAAGCAGGTTTGTTTGTAAAGAGTGAATTAGCAAATAACGGAACATTCATGGCAGCATTATTTGCAGCATTAGAACAAAACAAGACATGGATTTCTGAAAACAAGGCAAATGTTACAGCTTATGCACAAGAACACTTATATGCTTCAGCAGCATTCCCAGCAGGAGCATTAGACAGATGCGCTGTAAACTGTGCTCGCTTAAATTTAGAAAGCCAAGCAACTATCATTACATTCTTAAAGAATATAATGCCAAGCGTAGACTGGGATTCAAAGAAGGATATAATCTTCTAAGATGAAAAATATTAAGATCAACAAAAAAGCATTAGAGATATGCTCAAATATTTTCTACCCATTGCTGGCACTAGCATTAGTGCTGGCAGTGTGGGCTATATGCTCTAAAGCATATAATAATCCAATAATACTTCCAGAACCAGGTGTAACACTAAAGGCTTTCTTTATGTTGTTTGGAGAGAAGTATTTCTGGACTAATATAGGATGGTCTATACTAAGAACATTAATATGCTTTGCTATTTCTTTTGCTTTTGCAGTTGTTCTAGCTTCTTTAGGCAATCTTTGGAAGCCATTAAATAAAACACTCGCACCAATCATTACAATACTCAGAGCGGCGCCTACAGTGGCTATAATCCTTATTGCTTATGCATTTATGGCAAACAATAAACTTGCTATTGTTGTAGGACTTTTAATTGCCTTCCCAATCTTATATTCGGCATTCTTTAGTGCTATAGAGAATGTGGATAAAGATTTACTAGAAATGGCAAAAATATATAAAGTTAAGCCAATTGATAGAATATTTAGTATTTATTTACCTAGTGTAACTCCAACATTATTTGATATGAGTAAGTCTACAATTTCTCTTACATTTAAGGTTGTGGTGGCAGCTGAAATACTAACTTCAATTCCTAAGAGTATTGGTGTTTGGATTAAGTATGAACAGAATATTTTTGATATAGAATACCTCCTTGCATGGACTATTGCATCCATTGTTATAGCCTTTGTTTTGGAAGGTATTGTATCTCTTTTTAAGTATATTTGGAGGAAGACAAGATGAGTAATGTTGTTATAAAAGATCTTAATGTTAAGTATGATGATAAGGTCATTTTTGACTCCTTCAATATAGAATTTGAAGAGGGAAAAGTTAATGTGATTCTCGGTTCTAGTGGTGTTGGAAAGACAACAATTTTGAATTGTATTGCAGGCATATTGCCATACTCTGGAGATATAAAAGGACACGAGGCTGGAGTTAGCTATATTTTCCAAAAAGATAGGTTAATCCCATCAATTACGATATATAAAAACCTAGATTTGGTATTAAAGGCAATTATTAAGGATAAGAAAGAACGCAAAGATAAGATACAAAAAATGCTCCAAATTTTGGAGATAGAAGACTGCGCAAAGAAGTATACAACAGAGATGAGTGGCGGACAAATTCAAAGAGCAGCAATTGCAAGAGCTTTCTTATATCCAAGTAATGTTCTTTTACTAGACGAACCATTCAAAGCATTAGACACATCTCTTAAATCAAAGCTTATTAAAGTCTTGCTTGAATTACATAGAGAAGAAAGAAAGACAGTTATCTTTGTTACTCATGCAATAGATGAGTGTTTACTCTCAGCAGACAACATCTTTGTATTTGCAAACAATCCAGTTGAGGTTATATACAAAACCAAGATTGAAAAAGATGCTATGTTTAGAACTTTATTGGATCTAGAGTTAGATGGAGTAAGGAAAGAATTACTATCTCTAATTTCTAAAGAGCCAGAATTTTAAGGTTAATTTTTGTTTGACAGCATATCATTTATGATATATTATAGTTAGCACTTATGTCATATACGTGCAAGAGGCACGTGTGGGCAAGAGAATACACCCACAAAGATATAGGAGGACGACAATGAAAGAAGGTATTCATCCAAATTACCACACCGTTAAGGTTATCTGTGCATGCGGAAACACATTCGAAACAGGTTCAACAGTTAATGGAGACGAAATCCGTGTTGAAATTTGTTCAAAGTGTCACCCATACTTCACAGGAAAGCAAAAACTTGTTGATACTAGCGGTAGAGTAGATAAGTTCAACAAGCGTTACAATCTCAACAAATAAGAGACAATGAACTGGGCGGGAACGAAAAAGTATCTCGCCTTTTTTACATTATGGCAGCGAAGAGAGAAAAGAAAGAAAAGACAAAGGCAGTTCGCAGGACATCCATCGGAGGGCAAGCAGTTCTCGAAGGTGTAATGATGAAAGGTGAGCGCAGCATAGCAACTGCAGTAAGAACTGAAGCTGGAGAAATTACCTTTGAAACAAAACGTTATAAGAGTGCTAAGGAAAGAAACATATTCTTTAGACTCCCATTTATACGTGGCATTGTAAACCTTGTTACACAACTTGGACAAGGTATGGGTATTTTAATGCGTTCAGCAGAAGTGTTTGGAGACTATGCAGAGCCTTCTAAGTTTGAGAAATGGGCATCTAAGAAATTAAAGGTAGACCCAATGAAGATTCTCATGGCTTTCTCACTAATCCTTGGATTAGTGTTCGCTGTCGCATTATTTGTTGTTGTGCCAAATGTCGTGTCCACTGCAGCATTAAAACCTGTAGAAGCAGATAGATTATATCCACTTTATTACAGTTTGCTAGAAGGTGGTCTAATGTTACTAATATTTATTGGCTATGTCGTTTCAATAACCATTATGAAAGATATTCGCAGGGTATTTATGTATCATGGTGCAGAACATAGAACAATAAATTGTTATGAACATGGTTTAGAGTTAACAGTTGAAAACGTACAAAAGCAAAGTACTTTCCACTCTCGTTGTGGAACAACATTTACATTCTTTGTAATTATCATAAGTATACTTATGTTTGTATTTATCAACTGGGCTTTAACGGCATTAGGTTGGTTGCATTTCAACAGCGCAATCAATGCATTAATTAAAGTTCCTTGCAAGATTATCTTTATACCAGTTGTTGCAGCTATAAGTTATGAACTCTTAAAATTACTTGCTTTGTCAGACAACTTATTCTTTAGAATACTTAGAGCTCCTGGTGTTGCACTTCAAAAACTAACAACTAGAAAGCCAACAGATGATATGGCAGAAGTTGCTATTGCAGCATTCAAGAAAGTTCAAGAGATGGATGCGGATCCAAGTATTCCAGAGGAGACATTTAATATTCGTTTGCCAATTAAAATGGCAAAAGAAAGATTAAAGTACATTGCTACGGAAGCAGATGATGCAGACTTAGAGTGGTTACTTGTAGAGGTTACTGGATTAAAGAGAACAGAGTTGAAAGATGATTATATGCTAACCACAGAGCAATTCAAGACGGCTATGGATTATGCCGAAAAGATGAAAGACGGCATGCCACTTCAATATGCTTTGGGATACACAGAGTTCTATGGTATAAGAATTAATCTTAACAAAAATGTTCTCATTCCAAGACCAGAAACAGAATTAGTTGCTGAAGTTGCAATTAATACAGAGGGTAAGAAGGTATTAGACTTATGCACTGGAAGTGGTGCTATCGCTATAGCAATTGCAACAAAGAAAGAAGGTGCAGAGGTTACCGCTACAGATATTTCAGCACCAGCTTTAGATATAGCAAAGAGTAATGCAATGCTTCTTGGCTTGAAGATAAATTTCAAAGAAGGAAACTTATTTGATGCTGTTCCAGATGAAAAGTTTGACATCATAGTATCCAATCCACCATATATTCCAAGTGCAGACATACAAACACTTGAAAAGAAAGTTAAAGACTTTGAACCAATGCTTGCTTTAGATGGTGGAGCAGACGGACTAGATGTTTATAGAAAGATTGCAGCAGGATATGAAGAGCACCTTAATGATAATGGTCGTCTAATTCTTGAATTAGGAATTGATGAAAGCGAGAAAGTGGCACAATTATTTGAAGGCAAAGAGATTGAAATTAAGAAAGATTACAACGGCATAGACCGTATAATGATTGTAAAAAAATAATGAAAATTAGTGACAAATTATTAGCAAGACTTCAAAAGACGAAGGAAAGGTCCATAGAACTTGGTGAAGAACTCAGCAAGGGTGAAGTGGTATCTAACCAAGAGTTGTTTAAACAATACTCAAAGGAATTAAGCGAATTAACTCCTATTGTTGAAGTTTACGACAAATACCTTGAACATAAGAGAAATTATGATGATTGCATTAAACAACAATCCAGCGAAACAGATCCAGATATGAAGGAAATGATTAGCGAAGAAATAGATTCTCTCTTAGAGGAAATGGACAAGGATATAGAGGAAATTCGTATTGCTTTAATACCAAAAGATCCTAATGAAAACAGCAACGTTATTATTGAGTTTAGAGCAGGTGTTGGTGGAGAAGAAGCCGCATTATTTGCAACAGAGCTCATGAATATGTACAAGCATTATTCTGATAAGAATCGTTGGAAGATGGAAGAAGTATCTTCCAATATGACAGAATTAGGTGGAATTAAAGAAGCTGTTTATACAATTTCTGGACATGGAGCATACGGAAAACTTAAGTTTGAAAGTGGTGTACATAGAGTACAAAGAGTTCCAGAAACAGAGTCTCAAGGTAGAATTCATACATCAGCAGCAACAGTTGCAGTTCTTCCAGAAGTTGAAGAAATTCAAATAGATATTAAGCCTGAGGATGTAAAGATAGATACATATAGAAGCTCTGGAGCAGGTGGACAACACGTTAATAAGACAGAATCTGCTATTCGTATGACACATATTCCTACAGGAATAGTTGTTGAATGCCAAGATGAAAGAAGCCAAATGAAGAATAGAGAAAAGGCATGGTCTATTTTAAGGTCTAGAGTTTATGATATGATTCAAACTCAAAACGACAAAGAATATGCCGAGAATAGAAGAAACCAAATTGGTAGTGGAGATAGAAGCGAAAGAATTAGAACTTACAATTTCCCACAAGGCAGAGTAACAGACCACAGAATAGGTTTAACACTTTATACTTTGGATAGATTTATGCTTGGCGAACTTGATGAAATGATTCAAGGATTACAAATAGCATTACAAAATAAATTGCTTGAAAATATTGACGAATAATTTTCGGTATTGAAAAGAACACTTTTTTCTTATAAAATAAAGAAAAAAAGAAGTAGATTGTAAATACATCTACACGGAGGGAAAACATGATAGAATTGATTTATGGATCAAAAGGTACTGGAAAGACAAAGATAATTATTGACAAGGCTAATGACAATGTTGAGACAGCAAAAGGCGATATAGTTTTTATCACAGACACAGACGAACTCATACATCAACTCCGTTATCAAATCAGAATAATCAATGCATCCGTTCTTAAGGATGATGAAGATAGAGCAATAGAAATATCCGAATTTGTTGCATTCATTAAGGGAATCTTATCTGCAAACTATGATATTGAAACCCTTTATATAGATGGTGCACATCGTATATTCAAGAAGAAAGTTCCAGAGATGGGGCCATTCTATGCAGCATTAACTAAGATTGCAGAAAAGACACAAGTTAAGTTCGTACTTACAGTCTCTGCAGAACCAGAAGACTTCCCAGAGGAGTTAAAGAGATACATATAATATGAAGTACACAAGTACAAGAGACAGCAAAAAAATATTCACAGCAAGTGAAGCCATCGTCAAAGGTATATCAGAAGACGGTGGTCTTATTGTTCCTATAGAGTATCCACAAGTTGGATTAGACTTTATCAATGTTCTTGCGGATTTAGATTATCCATCAAGAGCAGCAGAAGTGCTAAAGCTTTATATGGATGAGTTTGATAAAGAAGAATTATTAGATTATGCAAGGAAGGCTTATTCTAGATTTGATGGAGATCCTTGCCCAGTTGTAAAGATAGATGACACACTCTTCTTTATGGAATTATGGCATGGTCCAACCTGTGCGTTTAAAGATATGGCTTTAACTTTAATGCCATATTTACTAGTTGCTTCTAAAAAGAAGATAGGTAGAGATGACAAGACATTAATACTTGTTGCAACATCTGGAGATACTGGCAAAGCAGCATTATCTGGATTCCAAGATGTAGAAGGAACTGAAATCATTGTTTTCTATCCATCTGAAGGCGTTTCAGAAATGCAAAAACTCCAAATGATTACCCAAGAGGGCAATAATGTTCATGTAGCAGGTATTAAAGGAAACTTCGATGATGCACAAACAGCAGTTAAGGCAATATTCAATGACAAGACTGCAATAGATACTTTAGCAAAGCTAAACATAACAATGTCTTCGGCTAACTCAATCAATCTAGGAAGACTTTTGCCACAAGTTGTATATTATTTCTCAGCTTATACCGATATGGTCTCTACAGGTCAAATAGAGCTTGGAGATAAGGTCAACTTTGTCGTTCCAACAGGAAACTTTGGAGATATCTTGGCTGGATATTATGCATATAAGATGGGCTTACCAGTAAACAAACTCATCATTGCATCTAATCAAAATAACATCCTAACAGATTTCTTCCACACAGGAGAATACAATGTCCAAAGAAAGTTCTATAAGACAATGTCTCCAAGTATGGATATTTTAATTAGTTCCAACCTAGAAAGATATTTATTCGATATCTTTGGAAGAGATTCAAAGAAGATTAGTGAAATATATGCTTCTCTAAAAGAGAATGGTGTATTTAATGTAGACTTAAAGAAGATAGACTTATCATCTGGAATCTTTGAGAGTGCATGGGCAGATGAAGATGAAACAAAGCAAGTAATTGGTGAATTCTTTGAAAGTTATGGATATGTAATGGACACACATACTGGTGTCGCAGCAAGTGTATACACAGAATACTATGACGAAACAGAAGATGAAACTAAGACTGTAGTGCTTTCAACAGCAAGCCCATATAAGTTCCCAAGAGATGTATACTCTGCAATGGGAGGAATGGAGAAGGACAATTACAAGTGTATGTCTAAGATTCAATTCCAAAGTGGTTTACCATGTCCAGAGAGTTTATATTATCTAAGAGATAAAAAGATTCGTCATAAGACAGTAGTAGAAAAACAAGAAACACTTAAGGCTGTAATGAACTTCGTTACAGGTGAAGAGCAAGAATAAGGATATATTATGGAAGAAAACAACGTTAAAAAAGGAAAATCAAAGAAAAAATTAGAAAGAACATTGCTAACTGGCTTTCAACCAACAGGTATAATTACTCTAGGTAATTATTTAGGTACTGTACAAAACTGTTTAAAATATCAAGATAGTTTTAACTCTATATTCTTTATAGCAGATTTACATTCTTTAACAGTAAGGCGTGATCCAAAAGAATTAAACAAAGCCAGCATGAGTTTCTATGCTCAATTATTAGCATGCGGAATAACTCCACAATTAAAAGAATTAGAGACGGCAGATTCAAAGAAAATATCCAAGACATTATTATTCTTCCAATCTCATGTACCACAAGTTAGTGAATTACAATGGATTTTAAATTGTTATGCAGCCATTGGAGAGTTAGAGAGAATGACTCAATTCAAAGATAAGAGCGCAAAGCATGAAGATAACATTAATATGGGATTATTAGATTATCCTGTTCTTATGGCTAGTGATATTCTTGCATATCAAACAGATTTAGTTCCAGTTGGTGTAGACCAAAAACAACATCTCGAACTTACAAGAGATTTAGCAATTAGATTCAATCATATATATGGGGATATATTTAGAGTTCCAGAACCAATTATTGCAAAGTCTGGAGCAAAAATTTATTCACTTCAAGATCCAACAGCAAAGATGTCTAAATCAGATCCAAATCCAAATGCAACTATCTCTATTATAGATAGCGAACAAGACATAGTTAAAAAGTTCAAGAGAGCTGTAACAGATAGTGGTTCTGAAATCGTGATGAGAGAAGATAAACCTGGTATTAGCAATCTTATAACAATTTATTCCTGTATTACAGGAAAGACTGTTGAAGACGTAGAAAAGGAATTTGCAGGAAGTGGATATGGCAACTTCAAGGTTCAAGTTGGTGAGGCTGTAGCAGCTAAGTTTAAGCCAATTAGAGAAGAAGTTGAAAGACTCTTAACAGATGAAACATATTTGGAAACATTGGCTAAAGAAAGTGCTAAAGTAGCAAGAAGAATTGCTAAGAAGACATTAGACAATGTTCAAAAGAAAGTAGGACTTGTAAAATTCTAAAGGGCAACATGTTTGGATATGTAATACCAGATAAAGCAAATATGTATGTAAAAGACTTCATGGCTTTTAGAGCATACTATTGTGGACTCTGTGTGGCACTAGGAAAGACAGGTTCTCCAGCAACAAGGCTTTGTGTGAACTATGACTCAGCATTCTATTCAGCACTTCTACATTGCCTTGCAAATAAAGAAATAGATGTAAAGAATTCTCATTGCATTATACATCCAATTGGTAAAAAACCAATTGCAAAGGTGGATGAGATTTCAAAGGCTGTGGCAGATTTAAGTGTTTTATTGATTTATTATAAAGCACAAGATGATGTCCAAGATGGCAAGAAGAGAAGAGCACTTGTAAAGGCAAGACTTGCTTGCAGAAAGAGAGCAGCCAAAAAGAGAATGCCAAATGTAGACAAGTGTATGAATGAATGTTTCAGCGCACTTGCTAAACTGGAAAAAGATAATACACCAAGTATTGATATGGTGGCAGATACTATGGGTGTATTGATGAGAGATGTCACAAAAGAAATGATGTCTAAATACAGATCAATCACCGAAGATGAAGAAATATTTACATATAGCTTAGGCAAAATAGTATATATTTTGGATGCCCTAGATGACTTGGAGGAAGACACAAAAAAGAAGAGATATAACCCATTCATCGCAAAGTATGGACCTTGTAAGAATAAGGTAGAGTATATAGAGAAGAATAAGGAAGACATACTCTTTACACTAGATACAACATACAACGATATGGCAGATGCTTATGATAGAATGAATGTGGTTGTTGCAGAGGGAGTTCTGTCCAATATTATATATAAAGGAATCCCAATGCAAATGAAGAAGATACTAAAAGGAGAAGATAAATGTCATACGACCCGTTTGTAATTATAGGTGTAGATAGAAATGCATCTCAACAAGAGATTCTTGAAGCTTATAAAGCAAAAAGAGCAGAGTTGCAAGAAAAGAGATTTCTTCCTGGTGAGGAAGGAGCTGATGCTGCACGTGAATTAACTCTCCTTGAAGATGCATATCAAAAAGCAATGGAGATTAAAGATAGTGATAATCCTATTGCAGATAACCAAGATAACTACAAATTAATTGCTGAAGCAATTAAGATGGGTGATTTAGATAGAGCACAAAGATTCTTGGATAATATGTCATATAGAAACGGAGACTGGCATTTCTACCAAGCAAGAGTATATTATTCTAGAAGATGGTATCAAGAGTGCAAAAAACAATTAGAAGTTGCAATGGAGATAGAGCCAAGCAATGCTAAATACCGTAAGGTATATGAGCAAGTTTGTGCTAAAGTAGATGCACCAAAACCTCAAAACACACAACAAAGAACATATGAAAGTGATGCATATACAAACCAACAATCTCGTAGTTATGGAAGAGAAGATGAAGGAGATAGTGCTGGTGGTACAATTTGTAGGGTTTGTGCAACATTATGGTGTTTAGATTCATGTTGTGAATGTATGGGTGGTGACTTAATAAGTTGTTGCTAATTCACAATGAAGAGAAGAACAGACAATAATAGAAAGAGATCTCAAAGAGTATATGAAGTTGCCTTAGCAGGTATAATGACTGCTTTGGCTTTTTTATTCTTGGCTATTTCTATGTTGGTTAAATATGGAAGTATTGGATTCTTCTTTGCAGCAGCGCTTGCAATATGCTTACCTATTAAGAAGAAATACTATTTTGCACCTATAGCAGCATATATTGTATCGTCTTTATTATGCCTTGCAATGCCTTATGATATTATGTCTGTAATGGGATTTATATTCTACTTTGGACCTATAACCATAGTTGGAATAATTCTATATGAAAAGAAAATAAAGTGGTATGTTGTCTATCCTATTAAGGTCATATATATGGCAGGTTCAATTGCCTTCATGTATTATGTCGCAGGTACTTTAATGATATCGCCAGACATTATGGGAGCCATTCCATTCTGGGCAATAGAGCTAATAGGAGTTCCAATTTTACTCGCTTTGGATGTGGCAATGATATTCATATATAGGTATCTTGCACCTAAGGTCTGTAAGGTTATTAGAAATAAAGATAGTAAACCACAAGAGCAACCAACAGAAGAGAATAAAGACGAAGAAACAAACCCTTTTGAGGAGGAATAATATATGGTAGATTTAAAAGCCAAATTAAATGATGTTCCTGCAAAACCAGGGGTTTATATGATGTTAGATGAACAATCAAATGTCATTTATGTTGGTAAAGCAAAAGTTTTAGTTAACAGATTAAGACAATATTTTAACAATTCCAGCAAGCCTGAAAAGGTTATGGCAATGCTTGAACATGTGGCAGATTTTAGGTATATAATTTGCCAGAGCGAAGTAGACGCATTAGTGGCTGAGAACAACTTAATTAAAGAATATAAGCCACATTACAACATACTCTTAAAAGACGACAAGTCTTACCCATACATAAAGATTAATATGAAGGAGAAGTATCCATCCATCTCTTTCACCAGAAAACTAAAGAATGATGGTGCAAAGTATTTTGGGCCTTATATGGTTAGTGTAAACATTAGAGATATCTTTGAACTTATCCATACTGCATTTAGAGTAAGAGATTGTTCTAGGTCTTTGGACAAACCATCTAGACCTTGCTTGAATTATCATCTTGGAAAATGTCTTGCTCCATGTAAGGGAGATGTGTCTGAAGAGGACTACAAAAAAGAAATAGAGAAGGTCATTTCATTCTTAAAGGGCAATGACAAAGAAGTAGGTGCTTTATTAAAAGAAAAGATGGAGGCTTTTTCTAAGGAAGAGAACTATGAAGTGGCTATGGTATATAGAGATAAACTCAAGGTTCTTGAAAAGCTTATAAGAAAACAAGTTAGTGCTATACCAAAAGATTACAACATAGATATATTTGCACAAGAGTCCAACGGCATAATGACTTCAGTTAACCTTATGGTTATTAGAGGAGGTAAGTTTGTTGGTAGTGATAACTTTATAACAGATGGAATTATTGAATCACTTTCTCAATATGTTTATGCCTTCTATGAAAAGAACAAACCTATCTGTGATGAAATAGTTATGAAAGAGTGTGAAGACAAGGAAACGTTAATAAGTTCTATTTCCAAACTTGCAGGAAGAAAGATAAATGTTTCTATTCCAGAAAAAGGAATAAGAAAGCAACTTTTAGATCTTGCTACATCCAATGCAAAAGAAGCACTAGATAAGTATGGAAATATTGAAGAGAGACAGAAGATAAGAACAGATGGTGCTGTACAACAACTACAAAAAATACATAATCTTAACTACACACCTAATAGAATTGAGTGTTATGATATCTCACACATATCTGGAACAGATATGGTTGCTAGTATGGTAGTCTTTGAATATGGAGAACCAAAGAAATCTCATTATAGAAAATTTAGACTAAAAACAGTTGAAGGCAATAATGATTTTGCATCTATGAAAGAGATATTAACCAGAAGATTTAAGAGAATGTTAGACCCAGCTGAAACAGATGAGTCATTTAAAACAACACCAGATCTAATTTTATTAGATGGCGGAAGAATACAACTCCAATATGCACAAGAGGCAATGGAAGAAGTTGGAGCAAACATTGAAATGATTGGTCTCACTAAAAAAGATGAAGAAATCTATATGCTTAATGATGAAGAGCCAATTCTTTTACCACTAGATAATATTGCACTTCAATTATTGCAAAGACTTAGAGATGAGTCTCATAGATTTGCTATTGAATTTTATCGTTCTTTACATGGGAAGAGGATGTCTGAGAGTGTATTTAAAGAAATTGAAGGCGTTGGAGATAAGACAGCACAAGTTTTATATAAAGAATTTGGCAGTGTAGAAAATGTTAAAAATGCCACCGAGGAAGACCTAATTAAGGCTGGAATTAGTAGGAAAACTGCAAAAAATATATTAAATTTTTTGTCCCAAAAATAACCCTTAAAACAACTCGTTAAAACCTTGAATTATTACCACCTCTTGTGGTAATATAATTATTACGTTATCTTTGAGAAAAAAAAGATACTTGGAGGGAAAGTTATGGAGATTTTTGGAGACTATCATATTCATACGACAGCATCTGATGGAATGGCTTCCTTGGTAGACCAAACCAAGTCTGCAATTAGTGCAGGATTAAAGGAAATCGCTGTAACAGATCATTCTTGGAATACACTTCTTTCATCTATGTCTCACCATAAATTTGATAGACAAACAGAAGCAATCAGTATGATGCATTATGTAGATGATATGGATATCAAGATTTATCATGGAATTGAAGGGAATCTTTTAAACAGAAATGGAGACATGGATATTCCAGATGATATTATGCCAAAGCTAGACTTGCTAGCATGTGGATTCCATAGATTTTTAGAGGCAACTTGCTGGGATAAGAATATGAAATATCTTTTAATTAATGGCTTTGCCGGAAAGAAAGCAAGAGAAAAGATGATAGCCATTAACACATGGGCATTCTTATCTGCAATGGAAAGGTATCCAATAGATGTTTTGGTCCATCTTCAACACAGAGCTCTTGTGGATATAAAAGCAATTTGCGAAAAGGCAAGAGAAAAGGATGTTTATATTGAACTCAACGAAAAACATATAAAGCAGATTGAACCTTGTATAGGAGACATCATTGAATCCGGAGTAAAACTAATAGTCGGAAGTGATGCTCATACAACAGGAACAGTAGGCAAGTTTATAAACACAATAGCATTAATAGAAAAGTACAATATCCCAACAGATAGAATTGCTGGAATAGGTTGTGAGCCAAAATTCAAAGATAAATCTAACTATAAAGTAGAAAAATAACATATGGCAAAATCTAAATTTTACGAGACAATTTTAAATGAAATACTTGCTACCTCTTTTGCAACACAAGAGGAGCGATTTTCTTATTTATCTGCACTTGGTAAGGTTACAGGTTCTTTAGAGTATTCTGAAGGAAGACTCAACTTTGTCTTTAGCGTAGGCAGTAGTGATATAGCTCTTAACATAGTTAATATGTTAAAAATAGATTATCCAACGGAGTTTGAAATGTTACTTCCAAAAACAAAAACCAATAAAGGTTCGGGAAGTAAGTTCTGTACTGTATCTGTTCCAAAGGCATATACACAACAAGTGTTAGTAGATTTAGGTTTATTAATTTTAAAGGATGGAGTTCCAGCAATAATAACAGATTCGGTTCCAACAATTGCTGTAAAAGACCAAAAAAATGCCAAGGCATATTTAATGGGATTGTTCGTTGCTAGCGGTAGTATTTTTGTCCCATCTTTAGAATCTTCGGATGAAAAGAAAGATGGATATCATTTTGAGATTTCAGTCAATTCGGAGGATTATGCAGACACAATCATTACTTTAATAGGCATGTTTGGTATAAATGCAAAGAAAAGTGAGAGAAGTCAAAACTTCTTAATTTACCTAAAAGACAAAGACGAAATTCTCGCAATGCTTGGAGTAATGGGAATTGTAGAAGGTGTTGCACAATTAAAATCAATTATAAATGAAAGGCAAACAGCAAATATTATCAACAGGACATCAATATGCGAAGCAGCAAATATGGATAAGACCTTTGTTGCATCTTCTAAGCAACTAGTTGCAATTGGAATAATAGAAGAAACAGTTGGTCTTGAAACATTAACTCCAGAGCTATATGAAACAGCACAAGCTAGAATGTCTGCGCAAACTGCATCTTTAAGTGAGCTTGCAGAAATGCTTGGAGTTAGCAAGAGTTGCTTAAATCATAGATTAAGAAAGATTATGGAAATTGCCAGTGGGATGGGGAATATAGAAGGATAGAGGAAGAGATTATGGGAGATTTTGTTCATTTACATTTACACACTGAATATTCATTACTAGACGGATGCGTTAGATTAACCACTGGAGCAAAGCATGATATTCATCCTTTAGCAGAAGCACTTAAGGCCAGAAACATGAAAGCAGTTGCCATTACAGATCATGGCAATATGTATGGTGTTTATGCTTTTGTAGATTCCCTAAAAGGTACTGGAATTAAACCAATTATTGGTGAAGAGTTTTATACCTGTGATGATATGTATCAAAAGTCAGCAGATATAAGATATCAACGTTGGCATTTAATATTACTTGCGAAGAATGATGAAGGATACCATAACTTAGTAAAACTAAGTTCAGCCTCATTTATAGATGGGTTCTATGATAAACCAAGAATAGATATGGACATTCTTGCAAAGCACAGCAAAGGCTTGATATGTTTGTCTGCTTGTATTGCAGGAAAGATTCCACAATTAATCTTAGATAATAAATTCCAAGAAGCAAAAGATTATGCAATAAAGCTTAGAGATATGTTTGAACCTGGAGATTTCTATATAGAACTTCAAGATCATGGTATAGATGAAGAAAGAAAAGTTAGAAACGATTTAATTCGTATTGCTAAGGAGATTGGTGTAAAAGTTGTTGCAACAAACGATGTGCACTATATTGAAAAAGAAGATGCAGATGTACAAGATGACATGATGTGCATCCAATTGGGCATTAGAAAAGACGAACAAAATCCTATCCGTTTTACTGAGCAAGAATTCTATCTTAAGACAGCAGAAGAGATGGAAGAATTGTTTGGCTGGTGTCCAGAAGCTTTAGCTTCTACGGTAGAGATTGCAGATAAATGTACATTTGAATTCCAACTCAAAGCAAAGGAAAACCTAATACCTCCATATTCAAGTGAGGAGATGGGAGACAGAACTCCCGAGCAATATTTAAAAGACCTTTGTTGGGAGGGATTAGTAAGAAGATATGATGTTATAACTCCTGAAATTAAGAAGAGAGCAAAAGAAGAATTAGAAGTTATTATTAGCATGGGTTATGCAACATACTTCTTAATTGTTTGGGACTACATTAATGCGGCAAAGAAGATGGGAATACCAGTTGGTCCTGGAAGAGGTTCTGGTGTAGGTTCTATTGTTGCTTATGCTATTGGTATTACAGATGTTGAACCTTTAAGGTTCAATCTACTCTTCCAAAGATTCTTGGCAAAAGAAAGAGTATCTATGCCAGACTTTGATGTAGACTTCTGTTACGTAAGAAGAGGAGAAGTTATAGACTATGTTACAAAGAAATACGGAAGAGATAGAGTTAGCCAAATTATTGCTTATGGTACAATGAAGGCAAAACAAGCCGTTAAAGATATTGCAAGAATATATAACATCTCTTATGAGAAATCTAATAACTGGGCTAAAACTATTTCAAAAGATCCTGGTGCAACATTAAAAGGTTGTTTGGATGAAAAGAACGATTGTTTCTCACCAGAATTTAAGAAATTATATGACACAGATCCAGAGGCAAAACGAATTGTTGATAAGGCAATGAAGATAGAAGGATTGCCAAGACAAACTGGTATGCATGCGGCTGGTGTTGTTATTTGTTCTCAACCAGTTACAGATTATGTCCCATTATCTAGAAATAAAGAGTTTATTGTTACACAATTTGATAAGACTCAAGTTGAACCTCTTGGTATGTTAAAAATGGACTTCCTTGGATTAAAAACATTAACGGATATTAAAGAAGCACAAAAATATATTCTTGAAGATAAGGGTGTTGATGTAAATTTTGAAAAGGATATTTATGACGATCCAAAGGTATATGAACTTATTGCATCTGGAGATTGCGTAGCAGTATTCCAATTAGAATCTGGCGGTATGTGCGACTTCATGGCTAAGCTCAAACCAACCACTCTTGAAGACGTTATAGCTGGTATTTCTATTTATAGACCAGGTCCAATGCAATTTATGAATCAGTTCATAGCTGGTAAGAAAAACCCAGAAAATGTAACTTATCTACATCCAAAACTTAAGCCAATCTTGGAAGTTACATATGGATGTATGGTATACCAAGAACAGATTATGCAAATAGCTAGAGAGCTTGCTGGATATAGTTATGGTGGTGCAGATATTCTTAGACGTGCTATTTCAAAGAAGAAACCAGAAGTTATTGCAAGGAATAAAACTGTCTTTGCAAATGGTGGTTATGTAGAAGGAGACAGCTCGCATACACCTGTTATTGGTGCTATTGCAAATGGCGTTCCAGCAGAGGTTGTAGACACCCTATTTGAGCAGTTGGCTAAGTTCGCTGAGTATTGCTTCAATAAGTCTCATGCTACCGCATACGCAGTTTTAACATATCAAACTGCATACTTAAAGTGCTATTATCCGATACATTTCCTTACGGCGATCATCAACAATAGAATAGGAGATGCAAAGGAACAATCCCACTATATTAACTACATGAGAAAGATTGGAATTAACATCTTGAAGCCAGATATTAACAAGTCTAAGAAGAACTTCTCAATAGATGGAAATGATGTTCGTTTCGGTTTGATGGGCATTAAGAATGTTGGTGAATCTGCAATTGAAGCAGTACTTGCTGAAAGAGTTAATGGACCATATAAAGACATAAGAGACTTCTTCAAGAGATGTGGTAAGCACTTAAATTCTCGTATGGTTGAGTCTATGATTTATGGTGGTGCATTTGATTGCTTTGGAAAGAACAGAGCAACACTAATGGCATCATATAAATCTATTTGGGATCTTGCCGCAAAAGAGATAGAGAGTTCAGAACAAGGTCAATTCTCAATCTTTGATAACTTTGGAATTGAAGAGCAACCTGTTTCTTATATTGAAATAAAAGAGTTTAAGAAAGAGCAATTGCTTGCCGAAGAAAAGAACAACTTAGGAATGTATGTTTCTGGGCATCCACTAGATGATTACAACACATCTATCTTTAAGTTTGATTTATCTCGTCTTGAAATAGAAAAAAATGTAGAAACAAACGCAGAAGGAGAGGAGACGCACGAGGATCTTTCAGATGTAGAAGAAAATGCTCCAGGTATTGAAGCAGATATATCTTGGGATAAGAAACAAGTTAGATTTGGTTGTATAGTCTCTTCGTGGGAAAAGAAAAAGAATAAGAATAACCAAGTATTTGCTGTTGGAGAGTTAGAAGATAAGGGTGGAACAATTCAATTCACAATCTTCTATAAACTCTACGAGCAATTATTGCCAGTTCTTATGGCAGAAAGACCAATTATTGTTGTAGGTAAGATAGATTTATCTGGTTCAGAACCAAAATTAATAGTAGATGATATGACATTGTGGAACAAGGGAGGAGTAGAACCAGATCCACAATCTGAGGAACCACAAAAAGTATTATATGCATTAATAGAAGGTAAAGAAGAGTTGGACTTAATTAGAGCTATTGCAGCATCTTATCCAGGAGATGACATCTTAAAAATACAAATGGGAACCACTCCTGAAACAAAAAGAATTATGGCATTTAAAAAAGGCATAAGAGTTTGCGACGAGATTGTAGAACAAATAGCAAATGTTGTAGGCAAGAATAACGTAAAAGTAAAGGTCTTATAAAATTATGGTAGCAAATCAAAAAGCAGGTGTTATAGCTAATGTTAGAAAAAACAGATGGGCAAACGTTGTCTATTGGATGGTATTCTATGCATACACCTTTATGGTTGCTACCAAATATTTTGTTTATGAAGATGGAATACTAAGTTTTGAGTTTTCCATGATGACTTTATACCAACACATAGCGCTTCTAGGAAGTATTATAGTTGGTTTCTTTATATTAAAAAGACACAGCTTAGTATTGCCAAAACGTATAATGACTATTCTTGCGGTAGTTATGATAATGTTTGGCGCAATATTCCAAGAGGCGAGATCAAATATTATATATTTGGTTTTCTTATCTATATTGCTAGGGCAATTAGCAGACTGTTCGTTACTTACATATATTTATGACATGAACAACTCTGAAAGATTATTCGGAATTGTGTCTTGTCATTTATTAGTTGCAGGCATTTCAATATTTAGTATTTACTTCAATAGAACAACAGCGGAGTTTTGGTGGTTAATATTTGCATTGGCAATTGTCGCATCTGTTGTATGTTTCTTTGAGAAGAAGGATACAGAGTGGAAGATTAGTATTCCAGAGGTTTTCCAAAAGAAATTATATTTTCCTTTAATATTAGCTTGTATCGGTGGGTTATTTGCAGTATGTAGTTCTATGGTTGTTATTGCTAAACTTTCACCAGTTTTAACCTATGCAAGATTATTCTTCTATGCTGGTGCAGCAGCTGGAGCAATTATATACTTCCTTATTTATAGATTCTCACCAAGACCAGCAACAGTTTCATTGGTTACTAGTTTCTCATTTGCAATTGTTGCGATATTCTGTTTTGTATTAGATATTAAGAATGTTGGATATGCAGCAGGTTTCTTTGCTGGTGCTACATTTAATATGTGTATGATGAATCTTTATTACATTCTATGTAATATTATTAAGAAATATAGGGATTCTCATATGTTTAGAGTTGGCCCAATTGTATCCAATTTAGCTGGTATAGGAATAGTTGTTATTTCAACGATGGTATTTTTCTATGCTAACGATTTGGTTTTAAGAATAATGCTTATCTTTGCAATAATAGGAAATGTTCTAGTACTTGCAACATCCATGTCCTGGAATAAGGCTATTTCTACTACAACAACACAAGAAGAGTATATGCATTTTGATACATCCATTACAAAAGAACAAGCTTATGCAAGTGTCGGCTTAACAGAGAAAGAAATTGAGATTTGTGAATTGTTGTTAGAAGGCTGTAAACTCATTGAAATAGCGAATAAATTATGTATTAGTGAGAACACGGCAAAGACACATCGTTCTGCAATTTACAAAAAGATGCAAGTTTCTTCACGTGAGGAATTGGTTGCAAAATTAAAGAACACAATTTAAGAATTTTTTTAAATTTTAGTAGAAAATATAAAAAATCACCCTATAATCACCCTCTATATCTATTGAATAATATAATTATTTTATATTAAGATTTAGATGTGGCAACATAGTTGTCAATTATACTATTTTTTTAAGGAAAGGATTATGAACAAAATTATTTCAGTATTACGTAAACCTGCCAAATGGGTGGTAATAGGTTCGATTGGTGCATATGTTTTAATGTACTTATTGTATGCAATTGGAAGAATGGCTGCAGGTGCAACAGATACAGTTTTTGGCGGATTATTCTTTATAATTTGCTTTGGTGCTTTAGCAGCAGCTTTAATCTTTGCAATGATAAAAGGCAATGCAAAAGTATCTAGATTGCTTGGCTGTATTTTGTTTGCATACTTGGCAATTAGACTCGTTTATAGTCTTTTGAGCGGTGTCTCATATGATGGTGGTGCGATTGCTGAATCCATGTTCGCATTTGATTTTCTTGCAACAATTAGTGGTTTAGCAGTATTCGCAATAGTTATTCTTAGAGCATTCATCGAAAAACTTGAGGACAACAAGATTTTAGATATAGTAAGTATTGCTGGAGTTGCTGGATTTATATTCTTTACACTTCTTGCAAGATTCCTAGAATTTGGAGTTTACGGATACTATAACAGTCATTATCAATATTATACAGTACCTTGGTACTGGATAGTTGAAACACTTGGTCAAATCTTATTGTTGCCTGCTATTTTGTTTGGGTATATTCTTTTATTCACAAAGGATCAACCAGCAGAAGCAAAAGTAGAGGAAGCACCTGCAGAATCTGAAGAAGAAGTTCCAGTAGAAGAGGAAGAAACAAAAGAAGATATCGAACCAGCTGAAGAAGTAGAAGCTGAAGATATAGAAGAAACTGACGAAAAGGATTAAAAGGAGAAAACCGATTATGAAGAGAAAGTTAAGTCTTTTGGCTATCGTAGTTGCTCTTATTCTTGTGTTAACAATGATATTTGTAGCATGTGGTAAGAAAGATGACGATGCCGACACAAGTGGTGGTTCAAACATAACCGCAGATTACAATTATCAACAAATTGCAAGCAAGGTAACTGAACTTGCAAATGCAAATGGTTTATTTGTTAAGTTACACATTTCATCAACAAACAATGGTCAAACAGATACATATGACATTGCATTAGGTGTACATGGACAAGTTTATTACGTTCTTAGTTATGGCGATGAAGTTTATTTAGATTTAACAAGTGACCAATATTATGATGTATATACTCCATATAATGGAACTTGGAGAAAGGTTAGAACAAACTATTCTGAACAAGTTACAAAAGAGAGTTTAGTTACATCATATAGTGCTATGGTATATGGTTACTTTGGAATGTATCAATACTTAACAAGTTATGAAGGCGTAAAGACTACTGCAACTGTTGCAGGACGTTCTTGTGATAAGTATACATTCACACAAACTGCATATGGTGCAACAGCATCTTCAGAGGTATGTATTGATAAAGCAACAGGTATTTGCTTGAAGTGGGCTGCAGCTGGTTCATATCAAGGCGATTCTGGTGCTGTAACATTCGAATGTACACAATTCGATACCAGTTACACAGCAACATTACCACAAGATGGTCAAGCAGTCACACCAAGTGGTGGCGGACAACAAGGTGGCTCTGGCGAAGGTGGTCAACAAGGTGGATCCGGAGAAGGCGGACAACAAGGCGGCTCTGGTGAGGGTGGCCAACAAGGAGGATCTGGCGAAGGCGGACAACAAGGTTCTGGCGAAGTTCCTGTAGATAGTGTATTTGCTAACAAGAAACTCGTTGCAACATCCGTTGATTGCTCAAACAACACAGTTGCTTCCTATTTCACAAATGCACATGCAAGCTTATTTATGAGTGGTGATTTTGAACTCGTAAGTGGTCTTGGTGTTCTTTTTGGAACATACACAGTTCAAGACAATGACAGATATGTAGCTATGACTACATCCAAGGGATTTGATTTTGAAGATGCTGAGTACTATCACACAATCCCACAAACATTACAATCTCTTTCTATTGTTCGTGAAGAAAACGGATTTAGACTAGACATGAGAGTTCCTATTGAAAATAGCGCAATAGTAGATGTAACAATTCATATGAGAGATAGTGGCACATCACCAATGCGTGAGGAACTTCCAAATGATCCAAATGGTGATACATTTAGCACCCAATATCAAGTAGAGCAATCTTCATGGGATTATTTCTTCAAAGATAATGGGTTACTTCTTGGTGGAACACATTGCACAATAGCATATAGTTCAGATGATTCATATGATGTTCCAGGAACATTTAAGATAGATGGGTTAAAGATGCATGATGATTGGACTTTGATGTCTCAATATTATGAAAGAACAGGTACTACACCTGATAACTTAGGTTGTTATGCATTCAATGTATACAATCAAGATAATGATAATTGGAGAATGGCTTCTGGTTCTTATGAATTAGCACACTTTAACCAATGGACAGGTATAGTTCCAGTTCCTTTTGCAAGATTATCTTATAATGGAACAGGTCATTATTACTATGTTTCCAGTTTTACATATAGAGTGTATGGCGAATCACAAGACCGTGAAATCCAAAACTTTAGAGCATATTTTGAAAATGGCAAGTTAAAGCAAATTCAATACAAAATCCAATATAAAACTTACACATTTGTTTATTCTGCACACAATGCAACAACAGTAACACTTCCAGAAGTAGGAGCAGGTGGTGCAACAAGCAATTCAGAAGTATATGAACTCCTTGAAAACAAAGTATTGGTCTACAATATGATATCAGGTTCATTGTCTGATGACGAAATGACACTTGCACGTCAAGCATCTGTAGGAGCAAAGTTCACAGTATTTGAAGATAATGAAGTAGAGTTCTATCTAGATAAGGAATTCAACTATGACGAAGTTTTAAATAATGCCTATGTATATTTTGGTACATTCACACTTGGGGATACACTTAATTCAGATACTCGTGGCACATATTTCGCAGGAAGTGCAACATTTACTGAGTATGCTAGTGACGGAACGTTATATGAGGATGAATCTTCTCGCAATGTAAGATACTACACCAATCTCGATTTACTACGAGTAAGTATGGGAGATTACTTCATTTATTTTGAAGTTTCAGATGATACCCCATCCCATACTACAAAACCAACAACAGTTGTAACTCAAAAACATAAAATTTATGAAGATTTTGGTAGTACATATGATCTTGAGGATAAAATTGTCACCCTTTCTGGGGGAACTGGCATTCGTATGACATTAAAAACAACTTATGGCAGCAACGAACCAACATATGTTTCCTATTGGGCAAAGGGTAATATCTATAAAACATCGGGAAGCTTTTTAGAAGCAGTATTTGATGCAAGAGATGATTCACAAATAGATGCATATTATTATGATGATGACGAAAGACAGTGGGATTTAATTGAAGATGTTGAATGGTATACTCTTTCAGATGCAATGAATCTTAGTTCATTTGCTGCCTATCACGATTTAGAATATGATGAAGCAGAATTTGAGGAAGATACAAGAGATATAGGCGGCATTAAATATGATGTCTATCGTTATACATATGTTAACGGCAAAGTTGTTGAACTAGAAAAAACAACAGGATTATGCGTTTATTGCTTAGATAATGATTTGACATATGAAATCACTTTACTCGAACTCAGCGAAGTTGATACTCCTGAAATTCCAAATGCAACTTTCTAATAATAACAAACAATAATTTATACAAAGTATGCACATCTTCGGGTGTGCATATTTTTTTATCAGGTCTTTAATAATTCTTGACCTTATTTATAACTAAATGTTATAATGCGTGCGATTAAGCGTATTATATATACGCGAAGTAAGATTAGACATATTTGGAGGACAACAAAATGGCAGATAAGAAATTAGCTATCTTAACATCCGGTGGAGATGCACCAGGAATGAATGCATGTATTCGCGCTTGCGTAAGATATGCATTAACAAAAGGTTATGAAGTATATGGCGTAGGTCGTGGTTACGTTGGTCTTTTAGAAGATGACATCTTCCCAATGGATCACAGCAGTGTAACAAATATCGTTCAACTCGGTGGTACAATTATTCGTACAGGAAGAAGCAAGGAATTCGCTTGCGTAGAAGGAACAGGTAAAGCTCTTGAAAACCTCAAGAAACGTGGTATCAATAACTTAATCGTTATCGGTGGAGACGGTTCTTTCCATGGTGTACAAAGAATGTATGATGTATTTGGATTCAACGCAGTTGGTATTCCAGGAACTATTGACAACGATATGGGTTATACAGATTATACAATCGGTTTTGATACAGCTTGTAATACAGTTTTAAGCGCAATACTTTCATTAAGAGATACAATCGCTTCTCATGATCGTATTATGGTCTTAGAAGTTATGGGACGTAACTGTGGAGATATCGCTCTTTGGTCAGGACTTGCAGGTGGTGCACAAACAATCGTTTGCCCAGAAGAAACATCAGATGTAAACGTACTTGCAGATGAAGTTAATAACATTATCGTATCAAGACACAGACAATCAGCATTAGTAGTTGTTGCAGAAGGATGCAAGGAAATCGAAGAACCTTTAATGAAGAGATTAAGAGAAGTTACAGGAAGAACAGTTAACTTTGTTAACTTAAGTTATGTACAACGTGGTGGTAGCCCAACAATGTTAGATAGAGTTCTTGCTGCTCGTTTTGCAATTCATGCTGTAGACCTTATTGATGAGGGCAAAGGCGGAAGAGCAGTTGGTATCGATGGTAGAAAGATTATCGATGTACCTATCGCAGATTCACTCTATGGCGAAGATAAAGAATTCAATCATCAACTTTATTCAATCGCAAACATTATCTCCAAATAATAGAATATTAACAAATAAATATAAATATGTTATACTTAATGCAGGTTTAATAGACCTGCATTAATTTTATGTTTAGGAAGGGAATTATGGCATATTCAAAGTTTGACAAACAAGAAGAAAAGTTAAACAAAGAGCGTGAAAGACATCCAGATGAAAAACACCAAGAAAAGTATAATAAGCGCCATCAAAAAATAGACGAAGACAGATGTAAATGGCTCGTTAAAGAAGAAAGATCTGAGCAACGTATTGCAAAAAGAGATCCTTTAATGGCACATATCTTTGATGTAGTGGAAGAAAGTCGTGCAAGGCCAAATGGCAGATCTCCTTTTGTGGATGAAATTAAGGTTATAAAAGATGTCCCATATAAAACAATAGATGGTGAGACATTGGTTCTAGATATTTATCTTCCTTCAAGACCAGTTGCAGATAAAAGCCCTGCAATATTAGATATACCTGGTGGTGGTTGGATGATACACAATAGAAATAGAAGAGATGGGTATGCTAGATTGTATGCTGTAATGGGTGCTGTAGTGTTTGTAATAGACCATAGACTTTGCCCTAAGATTGTATTCCCAGCAAACTTAGAAGACTGTATAGATGCATTTAACTTTATTGTAGATAATGCAGAAAAATATAATGTAAATCCAGATTTGATTACAGTAACAGGAGACTCAAGTGGTGGCCATATGGCATCTTGTTTGAGCTGTGCAGCAACAGATGAAATATACAGGCTAAAACTCAATTTGCCAGAGCTTAAAGCAAAACCTAAATATAATATATTTATTTCTGGAGCATTTAGTACAGAAATTATGTATCGTATTCCTTTCACAAATCTTTTAATGGTAAGATATATTAACAGAAAGAGCACAAGAAAGAAGAGTAGAGAATGGGAATTCTATAAAGAATTGAATCCATATAATTATCTTAATAAAGATTTCCCAGCAACATACAATAATGGTGGAGCAGGAGACTTCCTATGCTTAGGCGAAGCCAAGAGACTTTCAGGCAAGCTTTCTGAGATAGGAGTAAAGAATGATTATTATGTTGGCAAAGTATGGTGGAATAGCGGACACTGTTATGTGCTTCGTACACCATTTAAGCCAGCAAGAGAAGATACAAAGAAGTATTTGTCTTGGTATAGAGACAGAATGGCTGAGAATGGATTAGATATGAGTGCAAACTATGCACGTATAGAAAAATTCTTAGACAATTATAAAGCAGCATTAAAGGGAGAGATTGAGTGCTAGAAAGGCATCGTGGTGGTGAAGAACACATTGCCGAAGTCATAGACTTCGGAATGAACGGAGAAGGGATAATAAAACTAGATAATTATCCTGTATTTGTTAACAATGCCATAAAAGGTGAAAAAGTTAAAGTTAGATTAACATACACAAAGAAAGATTATGCCTTCGGAGAGCTTTTAGAGATTATAGAACCATCTCCAGATAGAGTTAAACCAATTTGTCCATATTATGCAAAATGTGGTGGCTGTGACATGCAACATATTGCATATGAAAAACAACTAGAGATTAAAAGATTACATATAGAAAGAACTTTAAAAAAGAATGCTGGACTAGAAATCTCTGTTCCAACACCAATTTCAAAGAACCAATGGAAATATAGAAATAAACTCGCTCTTCCTTTTGGGAAGAGAGGAGATAGAGTTGTTCTTGGATTCTATGAAAAGCAAACACATAAAGTTGTCCCAATGAAGTTCTGTCCATTGCATGATGAGTGGGCTTCTAATATAATTAGAATCGTTTCAGAATGGGCAAACGAGAATAACATCAGTGTTTATGATGAAATTGCTCTAGATGGCTTTTTAAGGCATTTGGTGGTAAGGAAACTAGATAGAGCTGAAATAGTCATTGTTGGCAATGGTGATAAGCTTGAATATAGTACTGAACTTGTTCTTAAGTTAAAGAAAGAATTAGGTAATTATACATTATATTTCTCTCCTAACACTGAAAGAGGAAATGTTATTTTAGGAAATACTGTTGGATATATTTCAGGAGATACAAGCCCACAAGATATATTAGGATTAAAAGTATCTTTATCTCCATTATCTTTCCTTCAAGTAAATCTAGATGTAATGAATGAATTATATAATGATGTTGCCAAGCAACTAGATGGATATGATGGAGACATCATAGAATTATTCTCTGGGGTTGGTATTCTAACATCATCTTTGGCAAAGCGTATGCCTAAGTCTACATTCAAAGCTGTGGAGATAGTCCCGGAGGCTGTTGAAGATGCAAAAGTAATTGCAAAGAAGGCTGGACTTGGCGACAGAATTGAGTTTATTTGTGAGGATGCTGGCAAGTATATGGAAGATCTTTCTATTAGCCAAAAGAAGAAGGCTTTGATAGTAGATCCACCTAGAAAAGGAATTGACTCAAATGTCATAGAAAAGACTTTATTAGCACGTTTTGATAAGATAATCTACGTGTCTTGCAACCCAGCAACATTAGGAAGAGACATAAAATTGTTGCAAGATATATACAAAGTTGCATATATCCAACCATATGATATGTTCCCTCAAACGATGCATGTTGAGACATTGGTAGTATTGGAGAAATAAATATGGAATTATATTGTGGCAACATAGTTTATTCTAAGAGTAAAAACGAGTTGGTTGAATATTCCAATGCATATATTGCTGTTGAAAATGGTGTTGTAGAAGGTATTTATGAAACCCTTCCAGAGAAATATAAAAGGTTGCCTTGTAAAGACTTTGGAGAAGATGTAATTATTCCAGCATTCACAGATTTACATGTCCATGCACCACAGTATCCACAACGCAGTTTGGCAATGGATGAGGTGTTAGTAGATTGGTTAGACAAGTATACTTTTCCTCTAGAGGCTAAATATAAAGATGTTGAGTTTGCAAAAGCTGTTTATGATAGTTTTATAAACGAAATAATTGCTCAAGGTACAATGCATGCAGTTGTATTTGGAACAATACATAATGAGGCAACAGGATATCTTATAGATCAATTAGAAAAGAAAGGGATTTCTTCTTATGTGGGCAAAGTAAACATGGATATGAATAGTCCAGATTATCTTTGTGAAAGCACTGAGTCCTCTATAAGAGATACGGAAAAGTTTATTGATAAATATATCAATAATAAATATTCAAAGCCTATATTGACGCCACGCTTTGCTCCAACATGTAGCGATACACTTTTGGAAGGATTAGGCAAAATAGCAAAAAAATATAAAGTTGGCATTCAAACACATATAGAAGAATCTATTTGGGAAAGTAATGAAGCATTAAAACAACATTCGAATTCTAATTGCGATATGGAAATTTATGAAAAAGCTGGATTGTTAGATAATGGCCCAGTAATTGCTGCTCATTTTATATTTCCAAAAGAAAAGGATATAGATATCCTTAAGAGATATAACGGATATGCTGTTCAGTGTCCAGATGCAACAGTAAATGTTATAGCAGGTATTATGCAAACTGGTGTTCTTATGGACAAGGATGTTAATCTTGGACTTGGAAGTGATATTTCTGCAGGTTATGACTTGTGTATCCATACACAAATTGCTCAAGCAGTACAATTATCTAAGATAAAATCATTCTATGAACCAGAAAATAGAAAAATATCATTTGCAGAAGCATTCTATATGGGAACAAAAGGCAGTGGAAAGTTATTTGGTAATGTTGGCAGTTTTGAACAAGGTTATTCATTTGATGCTTTAGTAATTAGTGGCGTATCAGATGAGTTTGAGGAATTATCACCAATTCAGAAAATTGAAAGATTCTGTGGATTAGGAAACAAGAGCAATATTAGGGCTAGATTTATGAGAGGGCAGGAGATCTAATTTATGGAAAGTAATATCAAAAAAGGCTTAATAATGGAAGGTGGAGCCATGAGAGGCATGTTTACATGTGGTGTATTAGATGTCTTCATGGAGAATGGTATAAACTTTGATGGTGCAGCAGGTATATCTGCAGGAGCAGTGTTTGGATGCAACATTAAATCCAAACAAATTGGAAGAGGAATAAGATACAACAAGAAGTATTGTAATGATAAAAGATTCTGTGGATTTAGATCTTTATTAAAAACTGGTGATTTTTATAATGTTGAATTCTGTTACAATGAGCTCCCAAATAAAGTGGATATCTTTGATAAAGAAACATTTAAGAATAATCCTATGGAGTTCTATGTTGGAGCAACAAATGTAAATACAGGAGAAGAAGAATACCATAAATGCATAGATGGTGGTGAGTTGGATACACAATGGTTCAGAGCATCGGCCTCTATGCCACTAGTTTCTCGTGTTGTAGAAATAGATGGGAATTATTATTTGGATGGTGGTATGGTAGTTTCAGTCCCATATCAATATATGGAAGATATCGGATATAACAGGAATGTTATTATTCTTACACAGCCAGAAGGCTTTGTTAAAGAGAAGAGTTCATTGTTGCCATTAATAAGTTTATGTCTTAAAAAGTATCCAAAAGTTGTTGAAGCAATGAAAGTAAGACATGAGATGTACAACGAGGAAATGAAAGAGATTAAAGAAAGAGAGGGAAAAGGATTGGCTTATGTAATAAGACCACCTCAATCTCTTGGCATAAAAAGAACAGAAGATAATCCGGATGAACTTGAAAGAGTTTATCAAATTGGAAGAGCAGAAGCTGAAAGATGCTTAGATAATGTTAAGAAATTTCTAGAAAACGGAGAGGTATAGTATGTTTCGAGGCATGAGAAGGTTTAAACAAGAGCAATCCAAAGAAGTTTGTATTAAGATATTAAAGAATGAAAAAAGAGGAGTTCTATCTGTTCAAGGAGATGATGGTTATCCATATGGTATTCCTATCAATTATTACTACGACGAAGAACTAAACAAGATTTATTTTCATGGTGCAGGTGCCGGACATAAGATAGATTCAATTAATAAGGATAACAAAGTATCATTTTGTACTTGGAATAAAGGGGAACAAGTTGAAGGCAAGTGGTACTATATGGTATTAAGTGTTGTTGTCTTTGGAAGAATAAGAATAGTTGAGGATGGCGATTTCAAGGTAAATCAACTAAGAAAGATGGCAACAAAGTATTATCCAACAAAAGAAGAAGTTGAGTTTGAATTAAATAGAGATTTACATAGAGTTACCTTACTTGAACTAGATATTGAACACATGACAGGTAAAATTGTTGAAGAGAAATGAACCAGATAAGAAGATATAATACATTTTCAAATTGGTGTAATAGTACCTTTGGACATCCAATTCACAAGATATGTTTGGATGGTGGCTTTACTTGTCCTAATAGAGATGGAACAGTTGGTGTTGGTGGATGTATTTTCTGTGGTGAAAGAGGTGCTGGAGAACATGTTAATGCAAGACAAACTGTAACAGAACAAGCCCAAGCACAATTAGATCACTATATAAGAAGAAAAGAAAAAGGAGGCTTTGTTGCATACTTCCAAAACTTTTCAAATACATATGCAAAACCGCAAGAACTAAAAGAGGTATATGACAAAGCATTGATATCTGAAAAGATAGAAGCATTAGCTATCGCCACAAGACCAGACTGTATAGATGAAAATATAGTGACATTATTAAAAGAGTACAATAAAGATAGAAAAGTATGGATTGAATTAGGCCTTCAAACATCCTCGGATGAGACTGCATTAAGGATTAATAGAGGATATAAAACAGAGGTTTGTACAAGGGCTGTAAAGCTATTAAAAGATAATGGAATTGATGTTGTAATACATATAATATTTGGTCTTCCGGGTGAAACGGAAGAGGATATTAAGAACACAATTTCATATGTAAATAGCTTGCCAATAGATGGAATAAAGATACATTCGTTATATGTTATGAAAAACACAAAACTAGAGGTTTATTATAACGAAAAGAAATATACAACTATTGATTTTGCAAAATACATAGATTTAGTTTGTTATGCAATTTCTAATCTGCGAGAGAATATTGTTATACATAGATTAGTTGGAGAATGCATGGAGAATTTGCTTGTTGCGCCAAAGTGGGAACAAGATAAAAATGCCATACTTCAAACCATAAGTGAAAAGTTAGAAAAAGAGGATATAAAACAAGGAGATAAAAAATGGATTTTACAGTAAATAGAATTATTGCAATTGCTATCTGGGCAGTTATGGCCTTTATGACATTGGTTGGGATAATAATTATGCGTGTAGATAAGACAAAAGCAGAGAAGGGCAAATGGAGAGTTCCTGAAGCTGGTCTTTTTGCGGTTGCTATGTTGCTTGGTGGAATCGGAACATGTCTTGGAATGTATATTTTTAGACATAAAACAAAACACTGGTATTTCGCAGTATTCTTCCCAATATTTGCATTGATAGATATCGCTGGTGCTGTGCTAGTAGGAATCTATTTATTCTAATTACAAAACTTGCATAACAACAAACTTCAAGTAACTAGTTTCATCGTCTGCTAAAAGTGCAGGATGATCTGGTGCTTGAGTTTTTATTTCTAGTACTCTAATTCTTCTGCCACTTTCTCTACTTGCATCTGTTAGCATTTGCATAAACATTTGCATGGTAACAAAATGAGAACAAGAAGAAGATACTAAGAAGCCACCTTTTTCAACGAGTTTCATTCCTAAAATGTTAATATCTTTATAACCTCTTAAAGAATCCTTGACTTCATTAACACTCTTGCAAAATGCTGGTGGGTCTAAAATAACCATACCATATTTGTTTCCAGCAGTTTTCTCGTCTCTTAAAATTTTGAAGACATCTCCTTCCAAAGTTTTTACATTTTTGAAGTTGTTAAGTTCAGCATTTCTCTTTACAGTATTTAATGCTAATTCGGAAATGTCTACAGCTGTAACAGATTTTGCATTGAGAGCAGCATTCATAGAGAAGCCACCACTATTACAGAAACAATCTAAAACGGTTTTGTCTTTGGAATATCTGCGAATTGCAAATCTATTTTCTTTTTGATCTAAAAAGTATCCGGTCTTTTGTCCGTTCTTTGCATCAACGGACATCTTAATGCCATTCTCGTCTATTATAATTTCATCTGGTACTTCGCCATATAATAATCCAGAGTATGGTTGTAATCCTTCTTTAACTCTTACTTGGGCGTCGCTTCTCTCATAAATCCCTTTTGGGTTAAAGAGTTTTATGAGGCAATCTACTATCATTTGTTTTCTTTGGTCTATACCAAGTGACATACATTGCATTACGAGATAGTCTGCATACTTGTCTATAACTAATCCAGGGAGGTTGTCTGCTTCGGAGAAAACTAGTCTGTAATTATCTTTATACCCAAGACTTTCTCTTAGATTCTTTGCTTCAGTTAAAGCATTAAGATAATATTCTTCTGTGTCTTCGTTATCATCTCTAATAAAAATGCGGACCAAGATTTTAGAGAAGTGGTTAATATATCCTTTCCCTATAAATCTTCCGTCTTGTGCCTTAACTACAACAAGAGCACCATTTTTATCTTTCCCATCTATTCTTTGAACTTCATTGGCATATACCCAAGGATGTCCAGCAAGAATTCTTTTTTCTTCTCCCTTTTTAAGTATGACTTCGTATCCCATAGTTACCTCGTTATTCAATAATTAAATTATATAGGCAAGAAAAGTTTTTCACAACTTAAAATATAATTGTGCTAATCACTATACCGTGATATAATAATTAAAAACAATAGGAGAAAAAATATGTTCCATAAAGTAAAAAATGTTTTTCCATTAGATGATTACAAATTATCTATACAGTTTGCTATTGGGGTTACAAAGATTTATGATGTCAAACCATTATTTAGTTGGAGAGAAGTATTTAATAATCTTAAAAAAGACAATTTGTTTAACTATGTTTTTGTAGATGTTGGAGGTTGTGGAATTGTTTGGAATGATAATTTAGACCTTTCTTGTGAAGAACTATGGGAGAACGGAGTAGAGGTTAAAACACCATTTGACGGATTAATATCTATGGCAGATGCAACAACTATTTGGGGATTAAACGAATCAACACTTCGTAAGGCAATTGCATATGGCAAACTCGTTAATGGTGTGGATGTATGCAAATATGGCAAGCAATGGGTGATTTCTATGGACGCAATGAAAAGAGAATATGGCATTCCAAATGAATAAATAAAGGTTTTATCACTTAAAATTAAAATTTTATCTCTAAGATATTGAACTTAAAAGAAATATAATGCTATAATTTTATTGTTATAAAATTTTGGGAGGAAATATTATGGCAGATTTTTCAAAACTTATTGAAAACAAGGCAGAAAGTGCACAATATATGATTGATGAAATCACTCATATTTGTAAGGATATGCCAAAACGTGCACCTGGTACAGAAGGTGAAAAAATGTCCTGTGAATACATGGCAGGTGTTTTAAAAGATTGTGGATGTGAAACAGCAGAGGTTGAATCATTCAAGGAGAACCCAGGTTCATTCTATGGATGGATTTATATTACAGTATCTCTTGCTCTTGCATCTATCCTTTGTTGGTTCTTTATTCCAGTTCTATCTATCGTTATGATAGCAATTGGTTTAACAATTATGGTTCTTCAATTTGGAATTTATAAGAAAGCAATAGACTTTATGTTCCCAGAAAAAGAAGGACATAATGTTACAGCATTTAAGAAACCAACAGGTGAAGTTACAAGAAGAATTATCTTCAATGGACATCCAGATGCAGCATGGAACTGGCCAGTAAACCATAAATTCGGTGGTAAAGTTTATATTGCACACATTTTAACATCCGTTGTTGGCGCACTTTATTATTTAGTCATTGCAATTGTATTTGCAGCATTAAGAGGACAATACCAAGTTGGTGTTCCATATGTTGGTGGATTCTTCTGGGCAGGTATCGCAGGATTAATCTTTGTTCCAGGTTTAATTGGTATGTACTTCATGTGGGATGAAAGAACAGTTGTTGATGGTGCTAACGATAACCTTACAGGTTGCTATATGGGTATTGCAATCCTTAAAGCAATGAAAGAACAAGGTATTGAACTTGAACATACAGAAATTGGTGTTGTTTTAACAGGTTCTGAAGAAGCAGGTTTAAGAGGAGCAAAAGCATGGTGTGAAGCACATGCAGGTGAGTTCCAAGATGTACCAACATATATCTATTCTTATGATACAATTCATGATGGCAAATTCTTAATGGTTAACTACAGAGATTTAAACGGAACAGTTAAGTCAGATAAAGCAGTTAGTGATTTATTCAAAGAAGCAGCAGATGATCTTAGCATCTATTGTGCTAGTGGTATGGTTCCTCCATTCGGTGGTGCAACAGATAATGCTGCATTCTCACAAGCAGGATTCCGTTCAACTGGTATTACAGCTCTTAACCATGAATTAGAAGATTACTATCATACACTTCGTGATACATATGACAACCTTGGTAAAGAATGCTTAGCAGACTGTTACGCAGTTTCTGTAAAAGTTCTTGAAAAGTTCGACCAAATGGACGAAGTAAAATAATTTATAAAATTATTTAAAAAAGAGGCTCGGTGTAAAACTGGGCCTTTTTTATTTGACCGGTTTAAATATAATAAGTATAATCACTATACTAAATTGTAAAGGTAAACAAATGAAAAAACTGACAAAATTAGAAGATATAAAAATAGAATGGATTAGACTTTGGATACTTGCTGCTTTGACTTTTGTAATCGTCCCACTTATTTCTGCTATTTTTGCAAGTAGTGATGAAGAAAGCCCTATATTTACTTCGATTTCAAGATTGGGCTGGATTACAGGACATAAGGCATTTATGTATATTTGGGGTGCTATTATATTTGTCCCTATGGGATACACTATGTGGTATGCTATGAAATATGCAGATTTCCATCCTGTACTTAAACAATTATTTAAGTGGTTTACCATTTCATTTTTAGTAACTATATTTGTTGGAGCATTAATTCCAGCACATGATCCGGGTCCAGACCTTTCTAACCCATTACCAAGAGGACCAATGGCTCTTGCTCATGATCATATGAGTCGAATTGGTATGTTTGGTCTTTTAGGCGTAGAAATGGCATATTGTATTGTCGCATTTATCTATAAAAAATGGGAACACGCAACACTTATGTCATTATTGGTTGCTTTCCTAATAGGTTCTGGTGTTTACTGCTTTGTAGAAGTTAAAGATCCAACATCTTATTGTGGTGTATCGGCAGCAACTCAAATTTATGCATTCTGTGTTATGTTCATAGTAATCTTCATAATTTACTATCATTATGCAAGAATTCATATCAACAATTTAAAAGCTGCTAAATCAGAAGTTGTTGAACAAGCAAACGAAGAGGTTGAAAAAATCGAGGAATAATAGTGGAACACGAGCATGAATCAACCACACAAAAGACTAGAGAGGAATTAATTCAAGAATACTCTCAATACGGTCTAAAATATTACACTCCAAAGGAAGAGAATCTAAATTCAAAGACTCATTTCTTTGGGGCTTTTTTAGCTGTCGTTGGTTTGATTATTTTGTTGTTCTCAACAAATACTGCAAGAGGAATAGCAACAGCTGTTATATCCTTCTTTGGCGCCTTCTTAGTATATTTTACATCTGGCATTTATCATTCAATTAAGAAAATAGAAGTTAAAGCAAAATGGAGAAGAGTAGACCATGCAAATGTGTCTATGGTTGTTCTTTCTTGCGCAATCGCTATGTTGCTTAATTTGAAGGATTCCGTATATAACTATGTTGCACTTGGAATTACTGGATTTTTAGTAATAACAAATTATATTTGTTGTATCGTAATTGGAGAGAAATATTTCAAGATTGAAAACATAGTTGAACTTGTTATCTCAGCATTATTTGTTGCAGCATATTTTGTTAACAGAAGTATGATGACAGTTGCCGTTAAAGCATTATATGCAACAGGCGGCTTTACATGCCTTCTAGGGTTCATTCTCTACGGAAGAAAGAGAATGTATATGCATACTGTTTTCCACGTCCTAATGGTTGTTGGAACGGTTTTATGCTGGTTTGCAACATATTTTGTTTTAACAAACAATGCTTATTTCTTATTCCCAGCAGACAGTGAATTCTGGGAAGAAATATTAGATGCCTTAAAGGATAGTGCAATTATTTTTGCAGTAGCACTTGCTGTTAACTTAATAATTCCATTTGTAGAACCAAAGATAACACATTCAATGCATAAGTTCGATAAATGGACTCCTTTAATTGGTGTTTCATTTGGATTGGTTCCTCAATGTGGTTTTAGTGTTGTTGCAACAGATTTGTATCAAAAGAAGCATATAACAGTTGGCGCTTTAATTGGTATTTATATTGCCACATCAGACGAGGCTCTTCCTATCTTTATTGCCAATGTAGAACATCCAGATAAAATCATAATGATTTTACCACTCCTTCTTATTAAGTTTGTTCTAGGGTTAATGATAGGCTATGGAATAGATATGGCATTATCTGCACAAGCAAGAAAAGTTCAAGAACATATGAATCATTGTCATCACGAACCAGAGATACATCATGGTTGCTGTGGACACGAAATAGAAGGGGAGAAAGAGAGCAAAATTCATGCTCATTTAGTCCACCCACTTTTACATTCATTAAAATTGTTTGGATATGTTTTAATAGTTGAAATAATATTTACTATTATCTTGTTCTTTGTTGGAGAAGAATCATTAACAACATTCTTACAAACAAATAAATACATTGCACCACTTGCTGCAGTTGCTATAGGATTGATTCCTAACTGTGCAAGCTCTGTAGTTCTTTCTGAGCTCTATTTATTGGGTGGCTTAGGATTTGGTGCATGTTTTGGAGGATTGTGCGTAAACTCTGGCATAGCGCTTTTATTCCTACTTAAAGATACAAAGAATTGGAAGAGAAATTTAGCAATTGTTGGAACATTAATAATAGTATCTATTATTGCAGGATACGTTATTTCAATGTGTTTCAATTTTGAGTAATAAAAAAGCCTCCCCAGTGTGAACCGAGAAGGCTTAGTTTTTAGACCTTAATTATTATTTAGAGAAGTCCATTAATACACCAAGAATCTCAATTTGGAATCTTACGTGTTCTTTATTGTTTTCATCTACATATTGTGTAGCAATAAGGAATGGTGAAACGTTCTCGTAATATTGTCCAATATAAATACCATTATATGTCTTTCCTGTATAGGACTTGCATTGTACCATTGAATAAACACCTTCTACATTTATTGTAATAGTTTGCAATCCCTTAATTCTTTCGGACATATCATCTGGCAATTTATGATTTTCAATGATATAAGCAATAAGGTTATTCAACTTTGTTGAATCCACGCCATTTATAGAAACACCAAGAGAGTTCTTTAATAATGAGAGAGAACCAGCAAAGTCTTGTTCATCAAATCCAGAGAACATATTGCTTGCATAGAACAAAACGAAGTCAACGATATCCATATCTTCACTCATTATAGAGCCTCTAAGATCCATTCCATTTGTTCCTTCTAAGATAGTATCTATATCTGTGCTTAGAACAGTTAAGAGACTATTAATATTTGCAATTACAGATTGGACATCTAAGACAATTTGAATTTCAAATGTATTGTTTGTCTTGAACTTCATTGTTGCACCACAACCTAATTGAGAAAGGATATCTGCAAGGTTGAATTCAAGAGCAATTTCAAATGTGGAGTCTCCAAATCCACGAGCAAGTGGGGTATACATATACATTGTAGAAAGGTCATAAGTTGTTTCTTGAGCATATGCAACACCATTTGTCTTTCCTGTTAATACAGAACTAAATAGTTTTGGAGTATAACCCTTAATTGCATTGAAGTAAGTATAAGTTATTTCTTGCATTGAAGTAGAAGCATTTACACCAGCCAAAGCAGCATCTATATTGAATGTAGTGTTGTCTGCCTTTTTGGAGTTGGTATACATTCTTTCGAGTTGTTCCATTCTTAATGCTTTGTAGTTTGTAACAGCTTCATCCATTTTTAATTTGCCCATGCTTACTAACAATTCTTCGTTCATTTGAGCAAGAACAGCATGACCGAAATCAGATGGGTGAACACCATCTACATAGATTAATTCTTCACCCCATTCTTTATCTGCATTATAAACTGCATCAAATGTGTGATATGCATCTGCAATAGTAATCTTGTCTGTGAAGTTATTAAGGATAGAGTCTAATCCATAAATCATTTCGCCTGTAAGAGCTCTAATCTTTGCAACACCAGCTTCTGTTGAGAAGTCATAACTGCTATCTACAGACTTTAAGAGTGCAGCTGTATGAGCAGAAATTAATTCAGCATGTGCATCAATTGGATTGTAAACATTTTGGAAGATTATAGTTGCTTTTGGATTGAGAACTTTCAATCTGTCAATAATCTTTCCAACAACTACTGTTGCATTGGATTTAGCATATTCATATAATGCTAAACCATATCCAGGTGCTGGTTTATCAAATTGATCTTGAAGTGGAGGAATAATTGTATATCCTTCAGCTTGGAATCTTGCATCTTGGTATTCAGCAATAACAGCTGGTTGAGTTGTATAACTATCACCAAAAGTTTTCTTTGCGAGTAATTCCATAATCATAATAGGGAAGTCGAATTGTAATAAGTCATTTCCCAAAATAGAAATATGGATAACATCTGCTGTTCTAATATATGTTTGTGTTAGAGAAGCAGTTTCCTCGTTTACCATTTCTTGGTTATCCAAGAATGCATCATAGTCTTCATTGTCTCTGTTGATGTAATCAAGTAAGTGTAATGTTTGGTATCCAGAAACAGATCTGTTATGTGCTTCAATTCCATTGATTTGGCCTAAAATACCATAATAACTATAGTTAACTCTTTCTTGTAGTGGAGCAGGACCTGCAACACCTTCAGCAATTGAGTCTCCTAAGAATACTATAGATGTAATCTTTTCATCTTTTGCATTCTTTTTCTTATTACAAGAAGTTAAGCCTACACATAAGCAAACAATTAATAGTACACAAACTAGAATAAATAAAAATTTGTTTCTCATAATTCGCCCCTTCAAAAAATTTTTCCATTTATAATATTAGCATAGCAAACGGCAAAAAGTGAATATACAAAAATTAACAAATGTATAATTTTTATATAATTGTTCCATTAATATAGACAAAACTTCCAAAAAGTGTTATTTTTAATTTATTAAAATTAAATTTTATTCACATTAAGGGGACAAAAAATGAGTAAAGCAGTAGTTATTTTCAAAGCAATAGACCATATGTTTGCAGGACCACAAAACCCAGGCAAACTCAAGAAACTCAACAAAACAGAAGTTGATTTAACAAGAGACATTGCATATGGCGAAGGTGAATACCAAAAGTTAGATTTGTACAGAAAGAAAGATGCAACAGGCAAGACACCAGTTATCATTGAAATTCATGGTGGCGGTTTTGTTGCAGGAGACAAGAAATATCGTACAGCACTTTGTAACTGGTATTGTGTTAATACAGGTGCAACAGTTGTTTCTTTAAACTATTCTTTAGGACCAAAGTATATCTATCCAGTAGCACAACAAGAACTTGCAGCAGCAATTAACTTCATCGGAGATCATGCAGATGAATGGGGTATTGATATGAGCAAGTCTGTAGTAACTGGAGATAGTGCAGGTGGTTGGGCATCAGCTCAAATCTGTGCAATGCAAGATAGTGAATACATGCAAGAAAAACTTGGTGTTAAAGTAAATTACAAAGTAACAGGTGCAGTTCTTAACTGTGGTATTTATGACCTTCAAAAAGCAGTAAGTCAAAAAGTATTGTTTAACTTAACAGAAAGTGTATGTAAAGACTTCACAGGAATTTCAGTAAAAGAACTTCCAGAATGGGAATGGTTAGACGTAGTAGATAGCAAGAACTATGTAACAAAAGATTGGCCAACATCATTTGTTGTATATGCAGAACAAGACTTCTTCTGTGGCGGACAAGGTGAAGGTTTGGTAGAAAAATTAGATGAACTTGGTGTATACCAAGAACACTATGGTTCAAAGAAGTTTGGAGATAACCACACATTCTCACTCACATGGACATCTAAGGCAGCTAAAGAATGTAATGCACAAATCCTTAGTTTCTTAAATAGATTCTTTGCTGGTGAAATAAAGAAAGCAGAATAATTACTGACATTATAAAAAAGGTTAAAGAAGAATTTGCAAACAAGTCCTTCTTTTAATGTAAGGGTATAAATGAAAGAGTTTTTAGGAAAGAATAAAACTGAATTAATTATTGTTGGTGTTGCACTTCTATTATTCTTAATAATAGGTGCTGTGATTTTATTTATGCCTTTAGACAAGTTTGTTATAACAGACGAAGTGAGTTTAAGAGTTTTAGATGAGAGCTTCTATTACGAGAAAGAAGATGCACATATTTTATTTTCTAGCATAAGCCAAAGTGCAATGCAAAGATATAAGATGTTCATAATTCTAGACTTTGTAATCTTGGGCATTGCTGGAGTAGGAATGTATGCCGCAATGAGTACACTAACAGAGAAGAGAGTAATGCCATTTGCAATAATAATTTCATTGCTTCCAAGTGCATTCAATTTTGTAGAGAATATTTTAACTCTTAGAGCAATAAATTATTTCCCTGAATTTAGAGCAGGATTGCTAGATGCTTTATCCATTTTCACAACTCTAAAATGGTGCACATTTATTATTTGGGGACTCACTTTTATAGCATTAATAATACGTAAGGTTATTGAAAATAAAAAGAGATAATATATTGAAGAAAAATATATCTCTGTGCTAAACTGAAATTTAATAAAAGACAAGGGAGAATAGATATGGTTATATCTGAAGAAACAAGACAAAAAGCCGTAGATTATGAGGTAGAATCTATTCATTACATTACAGAACAGATTGGGCCAAGAGAATCTGGTATGCCTAAAGAATTAGAAGCACAAGAATGGCTAAAGAAAGAATTAGATGATAATGGTTGGGCCGATTCATCTACTATAGATGAATTTACCATTGCTAGACACGCCTTAGTGGGCTTTACAAAGGTTATAGGTGTAATCTTAATACTTGGTTCATTATTACAATTATTGTTCTTAGCAGGAAGACCAGCAGCTATAGCAGCAGCTGCAATAGGTTTGGTATTTGCAGCATTCTCATTCTTAACTACAGTTCAAGAGTTCTTAGTATATCATGAGTTCTTAGATCCATTTATGAACAGAACACAATCTCACAACGTTTATGCCAAATATGAACCTACTGGAGAAGTGAAGAGAAGAATTATCTTTAACGGACACGTAGATAGTGCATATGAATGGACATTGATGAAGATTAAACAAAATGTAATGGTTGGAGTATTAGTAGTAGATATAGTATGTTTACTTGCTATGATAGCCTTCACAATCATTTCTTTAATTAGACCAGAGTGGATGTGGGCACACATTGTAGTAATTTGCTTTACAGTACCATTTATTGGCTTGTTCTTTGTATGTAACTTCAAAGTTGTAGTTCCAGGTGCAAATGATAATCTCACAGGAACAATGAATGCTGTTGCAGTATTGAAATGCTTAAAAGAAAGTGGTATTCGTTTTGAAAACACAGAAGTTTGTGCATTATTAACAGGTTCTGAAGAAGCTGGTTTAAGAGGTGCAAAGGCATTTGCAAGGAAATATAAAGAGGAGTGTACTGAAATTCCTACAGCTATTATCTGTTTTGATACATTAAGAGATCTGGAATTCTTAACAATTTATGACAAGGATATGACATCTTTAGTAAAGAACGACAAAGATTGTTCTAAGTTAATAGATAAGGCTTGTGATAAGATTGGACACAAATTATTACATGGTGGTGTTCCATTTGGTGCATCAGATGCAGCAGCTCTTTCAAAGGGTGGATTAAAAGCAATCTGTGTAGTAGGACAAGATCCACTCCATGCAACATATTACCACAATACAAGAGATACAGCAGACAATATGCGTCCAGAATGTATGAGACTTTGCTTAGATATTTCTCTTGCGGCTTGTGAAATCTTTGATGCAGAAGAATTTGGCGAATAAGAAATAATATACTTATTAGACATAAAAAATAGGGAGTTAAATCCCTATTTTTAAATATTTGTAATATTTAATTTTATGCTTCAGTGTAGAGTTTTACATGTATGTGCTCATAGAATGTGTAGTTGCCATATCTATTAGTTGTTTCAATTGGTATTACAAAGTATTGACCATCTGATGTAATTCTATCTGTACCAAAGTTTGTAATCATTGTTTCTTTTACAACAACACTCTTTGGTCTTTGTCCAGCTGTCGTTGTTTGGTATACAACACTATCTGAACCATTCTTTAATTGGAGAGTTCCATTCTTAACATATGCACATGTTTCACCAGGGAGGTAATTAAGACTTGTTGTGGTAATAATCTCGTTGGTTACTGTTGGATCATAGAAGTAGAATGGGATTGTGTATTTGAACTCTTTGTTGCTGTATGTAAATGTAATAGTTACATAACATGGACCAACTTCTTTATTATTAATATCTGTTGTTGAGAAACCAGATCTTGGGTTGTAATCAAAGGATTGAGTCGTGCCATCATTCTTTAGAACGAATACCTTCTTTATATAGTCCGTGACGTTAACAGGAGTATTTCTTGTATTAACTGGACAATACATTGTTACATCATCTGCAAGTTCTACACCAACTATTCTAATGTATGGGATATCATCATTAGGATCATAAACCTTAATTGTCTTTGTTGTAGATACATTTCTATATGTAATTGTGAAAGTGGTAACACCAAGGTCATTTGTATTGTAGTTGCTAATCATATCAGATGTCATAGAGATTTCTTGTCCATCATAGATTATCTTTTGGTCTCTAATATATTCTCTTGCTGTAGTGCCTCTTGCAACAACACTCTTAATGTTTTTTGCATCTATGGTCTTTTCAAGACCAACTTCAACAACATCTATAACTGCATTGTATGGTTTGCCGAAGTATGTTATAGAAACATTCTTTTTACCAGTAGAGGATGTATCTATATTTCCAATATTCATTGCACTTAATTTAATATCAATTGAATATAGGTCACCATACATAATGCTAAGAGAAAGTGCTTTTGCAACATCTTCTTTCGTTGCATTGAGAGCAACTTTTGCATCAACGTTATTTAATTTATGTTTATTGTATATGCACACGATAGAATGTGCAGCAACACCAGAATCTCCATCAAGCGCAACACCTCTTTCTCCATCGTCCATACAAATAATTCTATCTGTAAGAATTTTTTCGTAGTGTTTTTCTTCGTAGGAAACGTCAACATCATAAGAATTAATTGGTTTAGAGAAGTCCAAATAGTATTCATCTATATGTTCAGAGTTGCAAGTTCTAATATATACTTCACCGTTATTTGTATAGGTACCTTTGGAGGTTGTTACAACTTTTGCATATCCATTTATCCATGTATGTGTATATGTATATGTAGTTGGGCTTTCAATTACATATTCATATGTATCCTCACCATTAGAAGTGAAGTATCTAATTTTAGCAAATTCTTCCTTTTTATTACATCCTACAAGGATTAATAACGAAAGACAGAACAAAATAAATAACCAAGCAATTTTTTTCATAGGATTCCTCTTAGAATATATGGATTGCACCAACAGATGGTACGTTCAATACTAGTAATAGAATGTAAACAATATATCCAGCCATCATTATTATTCCTTGCCAACGTTTGAACTTACCAAATATAAGTGTTGGAATAAGTGCTATACAAGACACAGCAAGACAGAATGGAAGGTCTAATACTATTGTTTGTGCATCTACAGGAAGCGAACCACCACCAATGAATGCACAAAGTGGTAAGATAAGTGTTATATCTATAATGTTTGCACCAATGATATTACCAGCAGACATATCGCTCTTCTTCTTAATAATGGATGTAACAGCTGTGGCAAGTTCTGGAAGGGAAGTGCCAACGGCAACAATGGTTACACCAATGATATCAGAAGGAACTCCTAACATCTCTGCAAGTTGTTGTCCATATTTATTAAGATGTAAAGCGCCACCAATAATAAAGGCAGCACCAAATACAAATTTCAAAAGATTAATAACTATTGTCTTTGGATCCTTTTGTGGGTCCAAGAATTTATGATTTCCACCAATTTGACTATCATATTTAAATGTTGCACC
>CAMZEU010000002.1 GCA_947305865.1 uncultured Clostridia bacterium | reverse complement strand
TAAGGTTTTGGATTGTGACTCTTTCGCCACCCCATTGACCTGGCATACGTTTAAGTTTGAAAACTCTGCTTGGATCTGAAATTGAACCCATTGAACCTACACCACGATGATATCCAGAACCGTGTGCCATTGGTCCACGATGCATGTTCCATCTTTGGATTGTTCCACTGAATCCATGTCCTTTTGCTGTTCCTACTACGTCGACTTTGTTACCTTCTGCAAATATGTCGCAAGTCAGTTCCTGTCCTGGCTTATAGTCAGCACAGTTAGCGAATCTAAATTCACGAAGATACTTCTTTGGCTCAACACCAGCTTTCTTGAAAATACCGGCTTGAGGTTTGTTGATCTTTGCTTCTTTGATGGTTTCGAATCCAACTTGGATTGCCTCGTATCCATCATTCTCTTTGGTTTTAACTTGTGTAACAACGCATGGACCTGCTTCAATAACTGTTACAGGTATTACGATTCCGTTATCTCCAAAGATTTGGCTCATTCCGAGTTTCTTTCCGATGATTGCTTTATCCATGTAAAGTTCACCCTCCTAATAAATAATATTTGCTAATTAAAATTTGATAGAGACATCTACACCTGCTGGCAAATCGAGTTTTGTTAATGCTTCGATTGTTTTTTGTGAAGGATTGAAGATGTCAATAAGACGCTTGTGTGTTCTTAATTCGAATTGTTCACGAGAGTCTTTGTACTTGTGTGTTGCTCTTAAAATGGTAATGATCTCTTTCTCAGTTGGAAGAGGGATAGGTCCAGTAACTTTTGTTCCTGTTGCCTTAACTGTTTCAACTATCTTCTCTGCAGAAGAGTCAATGAGTTCGTGATCATAAGCCTTGAGCTTGATTCTGATTTTTTGTCCAGCCATATATAGCCTCCTATGTTTTAACACTTATCCGTGTGTGTCTTTCTATTTTTTTCCCGCTGTCAAAGCAGCGGAAATTGTGCCTTTTTACAGCACAGTGGCTCAATTCTACTGTTTAATATTATTAAAGTCAAACGAATTTATATATAAAAATAAATAATTTTATTAATAGTTATTAAATAATCTCAAAACACAATATATAGTGCACACGTACTCGCGTGTGTCATACGTGTATCGCACGTATATTATATTAAGGTATAGGATTAAAATTCTTCACTTAATCTGAGATAATCATCCAAAGATAACTTCTCTCCTCTAATATTTTTATCAAAACCTGCTTTCTCAATTCTTGCAATTGCTTCCTCTTTTGATATTTGATATGCGGCTGAAAGATTGTTTGCAAGTGTCTTTCTTCTCATAGCAAAAGAAGCTCTAACTAATCTATTGATTTTCTTTCTTTCATATCCTTTAATCTTGGAATCATTTCTCTTTATTGTTACTACTGCACTATCTACATTTGGAGATGGGAAGAACATGTTTCTAGATACTTTTCTAGTAATTGTTGCATCTCCCCACATAGCAACTGCCAATGTGATGGATGAATAGTCCTCTGTTCCCTCTTTTGCAACTATTCTTCTTGCGACTTCTTCTTGTACCATTATTGTTATGGAATCTACATTAAAATTTGAATCTATAAATCTTAATAATAATGGAGTAGTAATATAATATGGTAAATTACCAAGCAACTTAAAGTGGCCGTCTCCAATAATCTCTGTAACGGCTTCATCTTTCATTCTTAATACATCTTTGAATATAACTTCTATATTTTCATAGCCACTTAATGTTATATTAAGAACTTTCTCAAGATTTCTATCTACTTCAAATGAATAAACCTTTTTAGCTTTATCTGCAATAATTCCTGTTAATGTACCAGCACCTGTTCCAATCTCTACAACAGTATCTTCGTTCTCAATTCCAGCATCTGTTACTATTGCAGTTAACAAATTGGTATCACTAATAAAGTTTTGTCCTAAAGCTTTATTTGTGTAGAAAGATGTTTGATGTAATACATCACCAAGATTATAGTTTTTCATATTATTCTGCGTTTATTGTTTCTCTTGCTCTAAAATGAGCTCCTAAACTCTCTGTAAGCTGTCTGCAAGCCTCTACCTCTTCTTCTCCGATAAAGTCTACAACAGAACAAGTGACATACATTCCTTCTGCCACACAGTCTTTAATAAATTGTAAAACTGCTGCATATGCATTGTCTTTGTATTGTGGAAGTGGTCTGCAAATTTCATCATAAAATTCTTTGTTTGAAGCATTCAATGAAATTGAAATATGATCTATACACTTTGCCAATATCTTTGCAGAATCATTTCTCTTATTAATTAAATCACATTGTCCGTTTGTGTTTAATCTTGTCTTAAATCCTTTTCTCTTAAGATAAGATGCAACTTGGACTAATATAGATAATCTAAATGTAGGCTCACCAAAGCCACAGAAAACGATTTCTTTATATTTCTTTAATGGGAATAAAGACAAGTCCTCTATTACTTGCTCATATGTTGGTTCTAAATCCAACCACAAGTTGTCTTCCCCTACTCCGTCCATGAAGTTTCTAATACAGAACTCACAATTGTTGGAGCACTTGTTTGTAAGGTTTATATATAAACTTCCCTCAAATTCATATACAAAATTTTTCATATTACTTAATCCTCGTAAATAACGCTTTTGCATTATTTGTTGTTATATCTATTATTTCTTGAACTGAAACACCCTTTATCTCTGCTGCTTTTTGGGCAACTAATGAGATATACTTTGGCTCATTTATTTCTCCTCTATGTGGAACTGGAGCCATATATGGGCAATCTGTCTCTAATAAAAGTCTATCTGATGGAACTTCTAATAAAGACTCTATATTTCTTCTTGCATTCTTAAATGTTATTGCGCCACCAAATGAAAAATATGCTCCCATATCTGCAAACTCTTTTACAAGTTCCTTTGGCCCAGAATAACAATGAAGAACAAAACCATTATTAAGCATCATTGCATTCTCTTTGAGAATAGTCATTGTATCCTCTATAGAATCTCTCATATGAATAGCTATTGGCAATCCACACATAGATGCAAGCTCTATTTGTTCTATGAATGCACCTTTTTGTATTGCTTTTACAGGAGTTTTAGGATCATCTAGTCTGTAATAATCCAATCCTATCTCTCCCCAAGCAACAACCTTTTTATTTCTAGATAACTCTGCCATCTTTTCATAGTTTTCCATAACACAATCTGTAAAAGATGCATCTGGATGAATCCCTACTGTTGCGTAAACACCTTCATGTTTGCTTGCGAATTCTACCGATGACACTGATGACTTAAAATCAAAGGCCACATTAATTAGGGCCTCGATTCCGTTTTCTCTCATTTCAGATACTATTCTTTCTGCCTCTGGAATAAGAGTTTCATCATTTAGATGACAGTGTGTATCTATTATCATTATCTAACCTCAGATCCGTCTTTTACTCTCTTAATAGGAGCGACAAGAACAATATCTTCATCATTACATGCACAAAGAAGCATTCCTTGGCTTTCAATTCCTCTTAATTTGGCTGGTTTAAGGTTTGCAACTACTACAACTTGTTGGCCAATTAATTCCTCTGGTGTGTAATACTTTGCAATTCCACTAACTATTGTTCTTGTTTCTTCACCAACTTTAACAGAGAACTTTAATAACTTATCTGCATTCTCAACCTTCTCTGCTGTTAAGATTTCTCCAACCTTAAGCTTGATTGTCATGAATTGATCTATTGTGATTTCATTAATGTTTACTGTATTTTCTGGTTGTTCCATCTTCTTTTCTTCCTTCTTCTCTGCTTTCTTTGCAAGATCTTCTGAATACTTGTTAAGGAATTCTATTTCTTTTGCTTCATCTATTCTTCCAAATAATGGAGCCATCTTTGTTGTTTGTGTATTAGGAATTGTGCCACCAAACTTAACAACAGATTCAAATGTTTGCTTGTCTGCTGGTGTTCCAAATGCTTCAAAGACTTTCTTTGGAGACTCTGTGATGTATGGTTGTAACATTACGTTTGCAACTCTTATCATTTCACAAAGATTGTACATTACTGTTCCAAGTCTTTCTCTATCTCCATTCTTGTCTAATGTCCAAGGAGATGTTTCTTCAATATACTTATTAGCTCTTGCTAAAACATCCATAATATTGCTTAATGCTCTTGGTGCATCTAATTTATCCATATCTTCTATACACTTATCTAAGAGCTTTTCACACATTGCTTTGCATTCTTCATCTAATTCTGTTGAAGCACCTGGCGCTGGAATAACTCCACCATAATACTTTTCAAGCATTGCAAGAGTTCTATGAACCAAGTTGCCATAAATGTTTGCAAGGTCCATATTGATTCTCTTAATGAGCATTTCGTTTGTATATGTGCCATCTGAACCAAATGGTATTTCTCTTAATAAATAGTATCTCATTGCATCAATGCCATATCTATCTACTAAGAAATGTGGATCTACAACGTTTGTCTTAGATTTAGACATTTTATCTCCACCAAGAAGTAACCATCCATGTCCGTAAACTTGCTTTGGAAGTGGTAAATCTAATGCCATTAATAACGCTGGCCAAATAATTGTATGGAATCTTACGATTTCCTTTCCAACCATGTGTAAGTCTGCTGGCCAATATTTCTTGAAGTTCTCATCATTGTCTTGTAAATATCCTAATGCGGTTATGTAGTTGGATAATGCATCTACCCAAACATAAACAACATGCTTGTCATCAAAAGTAAGAGGAATTCCCCACTTAAATGATGTACGGGATACACATAAGTCTTTAAGACCTGGTTTGATGAAGTTGTTTATCATTTCATTCATTCTGCTCTTAGGAGAAATAAACTCTGGATTTTCTTCATAGTATTTAACAAGTCTATCTTGATATTTAGAAAGACGGAAGAAATAACTTTCCTCTTTCATTAACTTAACTTCTCTGCCACAATCTGGGCACTTTCCATCTTTTAATTGGGATTCTGTCCAGAAACTTTCACATGGAGTGCAATACCAACCTTCATAAGCATCCTTATAAAGATCTCCGTTTGCCAAAAGCTTTTCCATAATCTTTTGGACTGTCTTTTCATGGTAATCGTCTGTGGTTCTAATAAACTTGTCGTATTGAATATCTAAAAGCTTCCAAAGGTCTTTAATCTTTGAGACAACATCATCGACATATTGCTTTGGAGTCTTTCCTGCTTGTATAGCTTTTTGTTCTACCTTTTGGCCATGCTCATCTGTTCCTGTTAAATAGAAAACATCATAACCATTCATTCTCTTGAAACGAGAAATGGCATCACAAATAACTGTTGTATAACAATGACCTATATGCAAATCACCACTTGCGTAATATATAGGTGTAGTAATGTAATACTTTTTTGACATTTTTTGTCTTTCCTCTTATAACTCTGTAATAACTGTTAAAAATTTTGCTGGTTTATTGTTCATTGGGAGTTGAGCATGTGGCAAAGAAGGATTGAAGTATAAACTGTCTCCTGCTCTTAAATAGTAATCTTTTCCACCTACTATAACTCTTAATTCGCCTTCTAATACATAGTTGAACTCTTGTCCACCATGTACAACTAATTCTGGAGAATCTGTTGGAGACATAGTAACAAGCATTGGATTCATAACCTTGTTCTTGAAGTTTGCTGCAAGTGATGAGAAAGCATATCCTTCATATCTCTTGATAGATAAACCCTTGCCATCATAAACTTGAACAGCTTCATCATTATCAGGCATTAATCCATTAAGTATGTAACTTGGCTCTGTTTCTAATAAAGAAGCAATTTTGTAAATGATATTAATAGGAACTTCATCTGTTCCTTGCTCATATCTAATGTAAACAGACTCCTCTATTTTGAGCAAGTCTGCCATTTGTTTGGTTGTATAATCTGAAAAAGTTCTTAATTCAACTAATCTTTCAGATATTGCTTTAATTGATGTATCGTTATTACCCATTTGCTATTGCCTTATTTAATTCTTCAATTAATGCGTCTGCATCAATACCGTGTACTTGACATGCTTCCCCGACTGTTTCACCATGTGCCATTGCACATCCTAAACATCCCATGCCATTAGACATAAATATTCCTGCGAGAGTTTGTACATCTCCCATATGTAATACGTCTATTATCAAAGTATCCTTTGTGACCATTTTAAACACCTCCACTAGTAATATATGAATAAATTATTGCACCAACAATTGCTCCAACTACAGCAACTATTCCTAATACTAAGAACAATACTCTTAATGGAGATACTGGGGCCTTTCCTGTAGACTTTCCTGTTCTTCCATTAACCATGAAGTTGTAAATCTTCTTCTTGTATGGATATTCAGATTGCCAAACTGGTAAAAGTAAATACTCATACTCTATTTTCTTGTATGTTGTTGTAACATTAAGATAGTCCACTCTATCTGGATTATGGTGTCTTATAATTTCATTTCTAATTGTTTGTTGCATTGAATCTTTTGCAGTATTACAAGAATCAGTTATGGATGTATCATATCTTTCTGAACTGAATCCAGCAAGGAATGCTTTATCATAATTTACAGCGTTTTGTAAATCGTATGGTAAAATACCATTCATTTGTCTTTGAGTTGTCTTTGAACAAGCCTCAACAACAATGTCTCTAAAGTCTCTATTCCATGTGCCAGATACATGATACCAACGTACTCTAGTTTCAGTTACGATTTGATCACCCTTCTTAACTTCTACTTGATACTCTTCTCCGAAACGGCCTTCGTATTTGGAAGTGGTGTCAGAATTGAATATAAATGAAGGAACATATAATCCATTCATTTCGTTAGGAGAAAACATTTTTTTAGCTTTGCTTGGAGCAAAGATCTTTTTCTTAATCCACTTTCTTCCACACTCTATGGCTTCTTCTTGAGAAACTGTAAATGGTAAAAGTCCATCTGGCTTGAGTCCTTTGAATTCACTCAAATTAATAACATTGGTTGCGCCACAGTAAGGACATGTCATAGATGTTGAAAAACCTTCAACCTTTACAAGTCCATCACAGTTTGGACAACGATATCCTGCCTTACCTGTTTCAACAAATCCGCCAGATGCAGATGAGAAGAAATCTCTGAAACTAGGTGTAGCAACTTTAATTGCTTTTTCTGAATCACAGAAAGGACAAACTAATGAACCTCTCTTTGGGCTAAATACCATATCTGCACCACAGTTGGTACATTTACTTATCGAAGTCTTCCCTTGTTCTGCTACAAAATCTTCTTCCATATTAATTATTTAATTTTTGCGCCACATTCTGGGCAGAATTTTGTTCCTGCTTTTAATACCTTTCCACACTTAGGGCATACTGCTTGCATTGGTTGTCCACATTCTGGACAGAACTTTGCTCCAGCTTTTACCATATGACCACAGTTTGGACATTTTTCTTGTGCTTCTCCACCTGCAACAGGTGCTGGCTCACCACATTCTGGACAGAACTTTGCCTTTTCATCCATTAATGCTCCGCACTTTGGACATTTAACCTTTGTTGGTGTTGGTGCCATTGCTTCTTTGTATGTTTGTCCAACAGCTTGTCCTACGCCAAGTCCAATTCCCATATTTGCAAAGCCACCACTCATTCCTGGATTCTTTGCTGCATCTCTCATTGCTGCTACTGCTTCCATCTTTGCATATGTGTCTACAACTGGAGTCATTACACCAAGAGATGTTCTCTTATCCATTGCTTCTTCAACAGATTGTGGTAATTTGAGGTTTCTAATTAAGATTGAATCGATATCTAAACCGATTTCCATGAATCTCTTAGAAGCATTTGCCTTTGCTGTATCACCGAGTTCTGTATAGTTAGCAGCTAAATCAAGAGCTGGAATTTGACATTCGCCCATGAGGTCTGTTAATTCTGCTAATACGATGCTCTTTAAGTGTTCTTGGATATCTTCAGTCTTGAATGACTTAATTGTTCCAAATAATTCTCTCATGAAGAGTGCTGGGTTGGATACGTGGAATGAATACTCACCATGTCCACTAATACGAATAACACCAAAGTCTTTATCTCTCATCATAATTGGATTTGGTGTACCCCACTTCATTTGTGTGAATCTCTTGAGGTTTACATAATATACATCTGTTTGCTTTGGATTCTCAAATGCGTATTTCCAGTTTGCAATTTTTGTAAGAATAGGTGTTGAACCTTCATCTAACTTGTAGATACCTTCTGTGAAAACATCACAGATGCTACCTTGATATACGAAGATAGCTGCTTGTGAAGGTCTAACTATAAGTTGCGAGCCCTTCATAATTGCATAACGGTCATCACATTGGAATTTGTAAACTAATGTGTTTGTTGATTGGTCTTCCCATGAAATAACTTTTAATAGTTGTTTTTTTAAAAAACCCATAATATGTTTCTCCTTAATAATATATGATTTGTCAGCATATATTATACCACTTGCTAAACAATTTCACAATTGTTTATTTATTATAGAGTAACATTGGTCAAAGCAACTATTGCTGGAATCGTTAAAATACTGAAAATTGTAGATAATAAAATGGCATTTGCAGCGTTCTTTTGGTCCGCATTAAATATCTCTGCAAGGTTCAAATTAAATGATGCAGAAGGCATACCAGAAAGTATTATTAAAACCACCTTCATAAGATGGTCAATTGGTATAGGAAGAAGTATTGCCCAAACTACTATTGGAAATATGATTAACTTAATAATTGTAGATATATAAGTCTTCCAATTTGTGAATAAATCCTTAATTGGAGCAAGTGCAAATCTCATACCCAAAATAATCATACAAAGAGGTGCTGTCATGTCTGCGAGATAGTTAATAACATTTGCTATTTGTGGCACAGGACATGATGTTATATCACTCATAGTTATACCACCGAAAAATAGTGGCAACGCTATGATTACAGTTATCATTTGTGGGTTTAGAATAGCTTTTTTCACAGACATATACTTCTTGTCCCCTGTAAGTGTATAAGCGCCCACAGTCCAGAACATAAGGTTCATTGAAACAATATACACTGCGGAATATGCAATGGCTGTAGCGGCTATTGTAGAGTCTGTAAAGATAACTTGAAGAACAGGTACGCCGAAGAATCCAACATTGCCAAAAGTACTTGTTAAAACCATAATACGATATGCTCTTCCTCTTGCACTCTTTTTGACATCATCTGGCATATCTTTGTAATTTATAAATGTATCAGATGCACCATCAAAATATCCGTCTGCTTTAAATCTTTCTGTTTCAATAATATCGTCAAATTTTGTTCTAAAAATTAACCATAAAATTAAGAACAAAACACCTTGAAAAACTAAGGATGCAGCAAACACTATTGCAAGATTAATTGCTATCTCTTTTGTGTATTCAACTTGTAAAAATGATCTAAAGGATAAGAATGGTTGTGAGATATATAGGAGCACAGCTGCAAAAGCAGAAATAGCTGCTGGTTTAACTATCTTGGCTTTAACAACTATAAAGCCAGGTATTGCCATAGCAACTAATAATAAAACACTTATTGCAGTTGTAGAAAAACCTATATCCATTTTAATGTACACCTCCCCGCTTTTACACGGGGAGGATTTTGTTTTTTAGTTAAGACTAATAATATTAGCCTACGTTAACTGTACCATTTTGATTTACTGTAATTGTGTACTTAGATCCAACTCCAGTATATTTTGGAAGAATTGTTCCTGCTGGGAATGTAATTCCATTAATGGTTCTTGATGTTGTTAATGTTTCTGTATCAAGCAATGTACCATTCTTGTCTACCAATGCACCAACAACTGCTGTTAATGTGTAAACAACCTTTCTGCCCTTATCTGGAAGTGCGATGCTGTTTACAGAACCATTTAACAATGGAGTACCAGCTGAGAATGTTACAATTTGAGCCTTTGTTAACTTGTTGTTGCCTTCATAGTCCTTTGGTACTGCAGTTCCAATCCATACGATTGTTCCGTTTACTGTTTGTCCAGATTGTTTAAATGGTAATCTGAAGTTTGCAATATTTCCGGATGTATAGCTTGGAATTGTTGTGCTTGTTGTCTTGCTAGACTTCAATGTGAAGTTTGCTGTGATACGTTGTTGTGATCCAAGATAGATTGTTGCAATTCTATCATCATTGCTTGTTAATCCATCTGTAATTGTTCCGTCTGTATTCAACTTCAATGCGAATGTTGCTGGCATACTTACTTTAGCGTAACCGAATAACATTGTTTGTGAACCATCTGATGTGTATGTGTAATCATTGGTTGGATATCCATCTGCACCAATTGTGATAGATGAAATCTTTGACTTAGTGAATGTTACGTTATAGTTCTGTGGCAATGTTTGTGAAAGTGGAGCATATGGGTCTACTTCATAACTTGAATTTGCCTTACCAGCTGTTGTTACAGTACTTGTGAATGGATAGTTTCCAGTTGTTCTTGGAGATGAAGCATAAACAGAATTGATATTATTTGCGAGCATCTTCTCTACTGCAAATGGTAATCTATATGTTTGTGTGCTTCCATCTGGACCTGTTAACAATGCGTTGATGTATACTACACCACCGAGATAACTTGGTCTGAACTTAGAATAACTCCATACTAACTTGTACTCTTTATTGCTTTCATAATTTGCATTGTCAGATGAATAGAATGTCTTTGTGCCTTGTGCTGTTGTTACAGTTAAGCTTGTTGGCATTGTTGGTGCTTGATAATCATATGGATTGATTGATGTAATGCTTGATGCAGCTGTTGTGCCTCTTGACAAGTAACTTGGAGCAGCTGACTTAATAGCTGTTTCGTTTGCTGTTGAGAGAGCTGTTATAGTTCTGTCTAATACAGTAATTGTAATAACTGCACGTTGTGTTCCAACCTTATTTCCGTTGAAGTTGTATTCACCAAATCCATTGATGTATGCATATGCCTTGTATTCACCACCTGCATAGTCTATTGTGACACTTAATACGTTCCATGTTACACTTGAGTAATTAATTGATGTACCGTTGAAGTAAACCTTACCAGTATTGCTTAAGTACTTGTATGTTCCATAGATTTCGTAATCTGTCATTTCAACAAATCTTTCTTCTGTGATTGCAGTATGGTTGCTATCGTATCCGAGTACATAGTTTACTGCCTTATACTTAGCATCGCTAATATCTATTGCACCAGTCTTCTCTGTTGTTGATGCATATGCATTACCATTCAACTTGTAGTATGTATCTCTTACAGAGTCATAGTATAATGTTGCCTTTTCGTATGAACCATCTTTTGCGAGATAGTAACGAACTCCAGCATAACCATCATTATTTCTTGCATTGAGATAATCTACATATTCATGGTTTGTAGTTGTCCATGGGTCGAATGACAATGATGTTACATAACTTGAACCAACTTTAATTCCGCCCTTTCCATCTGTATCGTTGTCGATTGTTCTGTCGACGAATGAGAGTGGGGCTTGCATTGTTTCTTTAGCAATGCCATTAGAACCAGTAATTGTTACTGTAGCACTGTGAATTCCACCTGCATATGTGTATCTAACCTTGCTTGTATCCCATGTGAGGTTTACTGTTGTAGCAATTGTATACATGAATACGTATGCGTCTTGTGCTTCTGCAACTGGATAGTATGACTTAGTATCACTATTGTATCTGTAGTAGATTGTGTTATTTCCACCATCTTTCAATACCTTGTATACATATTCGCCATCTGCAGTCTTTCCGTTTGCTACCCATGAAGAGTATTGTGCCATACTTGCAATTGGTGTAGTAATGTATCTTACATTTGCATACTTATCATCATAAGTTGCCTTTAATACATATGTACCATCTACATAGAATATACCAGTTTCAGCGAAGTTCTTTTCACCTGCAGTGTTATAGTTCTCTGTGTTGTAGATGCTATCTGCATAATTGCTTGTGTATGGATCAAATACATACTTGTATGCGAATTCATCATCATATACGATATCAGAATTGAACTTAGTTACTGTATTTGCACTACGTACAATTTCAATCTTGAATGTATCAAGTACTACGACATCGTCTGTGTCTTGTGGATTCTTATTCAATACTTCAATAGTCATATCTGCTCTTTGAACTTTCTTTGCATCCTCTGCTGAAGCAATATCACTTAATGCAGTCTTTCTAATGTAGTAGTTTCTACCTTCACCATTGGAGAATGAGATGTTCATTTGAGATGGGATGATATCTAGATCGAAGTCGAATGCATTATCGAAGTATATTGTTTCTGGTCTATTGGATCCCTTTGAATATACGAATCTCATTAAGTTTCCACTTGTTTCTTCAACGTATGTCAATGTGAGCTTGGATGAAGACTCTGTTACCTTAGATAACTTGTAGTTATCTGGCATTACAAAGAATTCACTTGCGATTGTACGGTTAATTACAGAGATTGGCATTGTGATGTATTGATATGCATATACATCATCGTTAACCTTGTATCCAACTAAGAGTTGATATGAAGAATTGATGTATCCACCCTTCTTGAGTGCATCTGCAATGATTGAATCATTTGGTAATGTTACATAATGTGTTAATGTAGCATTATTGTCTGCGAGTCTATTCTTCATTGTCATGCTTACTTTCTCTGGATATCCGTATCCACCTTCAATCATTTCGTTGTTCTCATCGAAGAGTGTACCGAATGATGAATAGTAATAAGGATCTACAACCATTGAACGTAATGCAGCATTTTCAACTCTCTTAATTGTTCTGTCTTCAATGTATACAGCAATTGTTGCATCAACTACAGTGCCGTCTGCGAAGTTGTATCTGATTGGTAGGTCAATTGTCTTACCAAATACGCTATTGCACTTTGTAGCGTCTCTAGAAGCCTTTAATAATGTATCATCTAAGATGTTTACAACAACATCTACTGTTGATGTGATTGTATCTTCACCACTTACATAGCTGATTTGTACACCAACTGTGTCACCATCGTTGAATAATACCTTTTCTTCATCTGCATTAAGGTCTGCATCTGTGATGATTCCATATGGGTCATATACGAATCTTACTTCATTATTAATGCTTTCAATGCCTAATACATTGATTGGTTCGATTGTTAAGTCAACAATATTGAGTATTGAAATATTATCGCAAATTGCCTTAGCATATACGATTCTATTTGTTACACCGCTTGTTGTATATGTAACTGGTGTTAAGTCTACAACGTTCAACCACTCAATTGTTACAACCTTGGTTTCTTGTACGCCACCAATTGTTGTGTAATATGTTACAGTTGTTGGCAATCCGTTTGCGAATTCAGAAGACTTCAATGTGAATGTCTTATCATCTGCATCGTTCCATGTTGTTGTATCAAGACCACTTACTATTTCAACCTTATCTGCTGGAATGATTGTTGTGTTGAATGAGATTGTTGTTCCACTCAATGTGTAACTTGTTGCATCTGCTTCTGCTCCACCGATGAACAACTTAGCGCCATCTGCGAATGGCAATCCTGTTCCTAATCTTCCTTCTCTGGTTACTACTCTATTTGTTAACTCTTCTGTGGTGTATGTATCGAACAATGTCCAAGATACAACTCTTTCGAGTGTCATAGTATCATCACCTTCACCGATTGTTACTCTTGCCTTAGTTGGCATTGTGCCAAAGTCTACAATACCATATTCTTTAGCAAGATCATCATCTGTGCTTAAGTCATCATAGCTGAACTCAATCTTTGTAATCTTGTCATCGAGATGTTCGAACTTGACCTTGTATGCTCTTGTTTGCTTAATTAATGAAGCTTCTGAGAAGATATCTACGTACATCCATACGAACTTACCTTCTGCATTTTCGAACAAGTCTGCAAGGCTTGGTACTACACCAGCTTCGATAGTTCCATTAATACCAACAAATCTTACGCTTACATCAGAGATTGTGTCATAATCATAAGCTTTTACAAATAGAGCTGTATTTGCTGCTGTGTAAACACCACCATTCTTTACATAAACGTTTTCGCCAGTATATGTCTTTGCAATTATTTCTTCGAATGCACAGTAATCTGTGAAGTCAATGTATTCTCCTGCTGCAGCAATCTTTACATATAATCCAGTTGTGCTTTCTTCTACGATGTTGTAGTAAGTATCGCCTTCTGTACTGAATACAAATACTGCACCTGGGTTGTTCTCAATATATGTTGCTGGTTCAGCTTCATTCAATGGAGTGAATTGACCTGCTGTATTGAGATACAATGAGGTAGATTCTGCATCTGCAACTGTTGCTACAGTCATTGTTCCAATCTTGTACTTCTTAGCATCGTCAATTGCTACATTGCCCTTTACTTCAACATACTTGTCATATGTTACATAGTATGCACTTGCAACTTTGTAATATACTTCATTTACCCAATCTTCTGTTGCAACATATGCGCCATTCAATTCTCTATAGTACTTGATTTGGCTTGCATTTGTGAGATATGGGAAGTAAGCACTTAATACATCTTGTGCATTCATTGTTGTTACATTATTGAAGGCATACTTCCAATCAATTGTAGCCTTTACTTTAGATGGAGCTGTCCATGCTGTACGTGCATCATAGACTAATTCATCTTCATCTGCTGCAAAGCCTGTGAATGGAGTCTCGTCTTCGTTCAACAACTCAACATTGTCAATCTTGTAAGATGGTGTTAAGAGTGTTGTATAGAATACTTGGTTACCAATTGTGAATGAGATTCTAGCGCTTACACTCTTTTCACTTACATTGTTTGTATATGTTGTGTAATCCCAACTACTGATGATAGCCAATGTCTTTGTACCATTGTATTCTTCAACACAAACGATTGTACAATTCTCTTGAACTTGTCTTCTAATGAGTGATGTATTATATCCTGTAATACCTCTGATACAGTTCCAGGCTCTTTCTACAATTGTCTTATAGTCATCTGCTGTTTGATCTGGAGCACGGAAGTAATACTCTGGGTTTAATGAGTATGCCTTTGTATCAATGCTGTATACTGTTCCATCTTGTGAAACATGTGGAGCATAAACACTAGAACTGTAGTTGCTAACATTCAACAATGTAGAACTGTTGTTGATAATTGTATTTGTTCCATAGACATCATCTTTATAGAATGTGATAGCCTTTACACTCTTAGTTTGAACTTTGAGTTTTACAACTATTGTTTGTGGAACATATGATTCGTTACCATCATCGTCTTTTACGTACTTGAGAGCAAGTGCCTTTGCTTCAGTTCCTGTTCCAATTGTTACTTTTGCAGGTACTGTTGCATAAACAATTCCGCCCTTAGCAATGTTGCTAATTTCCTTTGTACGTCCAGCGTCTGAATAGTACTTGACTTGTGACCAATCTGGAGTCATAGCAACTGTTCCAGAGATTTCCTTGAATGATACATTCAATGTGTTGTAACCTACATGGTTAGCATCTTCACCCTTATACCAATATGGGTTGAATGTATCTGTTACATCTCTAGTTACAACTGTTGGTGTTAACTTAGCAAATGTTACTTGCTTGTAGAATACTTGTTCACCACCAGTACTGCTGTTACCGATTATTAACTTAACATATACTCTGTAGTCATTTTCTTCAAGTCCATCATAGCTTACATATCTTTCGATGAATTCAGCCATTGTCTTTGTACCATTTGTGCCAGGAACGATTAAGTCAGTTTCCTTTACATTGAGTGTTGCAAGTCTTCTTGCTACATAGTATGGTCCAGAAATCTTGGCTGTCTCACTTGCATAGGAGATGGATGTTGCTTTCTTAGCACCCTTCATTACAACCATTACTTGATCACCAAATGATGTTGTAATATCTAATCCACTGCCTGTGTTGATACCGGCTGTTGCATCGATATCATCTGAGCTATATGGGTTGAATGTAAATTCTGAAGAAATAGAATCTACTTTGCTTGAAGATACAGTAATAGTTACATAAATTACTTGTGATACATATCCAGCTTGTGCATATGGAGTCTTGCAAACTGTATCTTCATCTGCATTACCATTGAATCCGTATGAATCACCAGTTGCTGTCTTGAATTGCTTGAGCTTGTATTCTTTACCACCAATGTACAATGGAATTGTTACATTGAGACCTTCGTAGAACTTAATTACGCCGTCTTCTGTGATATCGTCAATAGCATCTTCAAGTAATGATGTATCCCATTCTGCAGAGATTCCTGAGAATGACTTGTTGCTTGTATACTTACCACTTACATACTTGAATGACTTGATGTAGCTTACAAATTCAGCCTTATCAATCTTTCCATTGCTATTTGTATCTGTAATTACATTAGCAAGTGTTAATGAATTCAAGTTAGTGAATGTCTTTACATAGTTTTGTCCAGCTGAATCTTGTAAGTACTTAGTTACTCCAGCCTTTGTAATCTCGTAATTTACCATTGGGATAGTAATCTTTTGAGATTGTGATGTGAAGCCCCATGAATATGAGAAGCCAACTTGTACACTTGCATTATGGAAGTTATACTTGTAGTCTCCATAGTTCCATGAGATGGATCCTGCTGGGTAATTTCTGCTGAGTTTCAACTTATTAAATGCTGTGTTCTTTGAACTATCGAACAATGCATATAATGGATCTGTAATTGAATCAACTTCAATTCTTGCTCCTGTTGCTGAACCCTTTGTATAGTACAATACACCATCTTCATCCTTATGTTGATAATACCATGTGGATGTTGTTGTATTTGTGCTAAGTCCTGTTGTTAAGATTACGTTTCCATCACTATCAAATCTTACACGTGTCTTATATGCTGGACCAGTTACATGAGTCTTGCCATCATTTTCTGTATCGTATCTAGCAAGTAAGTCAGCACCATTCATATCTTTTGCAATTGTTGCGAATGTATAAGTACCACCTGTTTGGAATGAAATCTTGACCATATCTGGGAGGTCGTCTACATTGCTTTGCATATCACGTGTGATAGCTTCTGTCTTCCATGTGCTTCCATCATATTTATATGCCTTAATTGACTTGAATCCATAGTCATTTGTTACATATACAGGAACTGCTGCAACACAGATGTTGAGTGCATATCCATATACATAACCTGCGAACTTCTCGCCAATTTCACCTTCATATGGTGTGAAGTCTACACCACCTGCATCCCAAACAACTACTGTGCCACCAGTATCTGAACTTGGTTCACCATTGGTGAATGTTACGTTAGCCTTTGCTGGGAAGATAGATGTGTCTTGGAATGCTGTTGCATTTAATACAAAGTCTTGACTTGAACTACCAACCTTTACATAACCACTTCTATTAGCTGGATCTGTAATGTAAATCTCAGATGGTGCTGTACCGATGAGAGATGCAGCATCTGCTTCGTCAAATCCAAGTAATGGACTTGTGATAGAATTACTTTCTGTTGAGTATGGGTCTATTCTCAATACCAACATTTGTTGTGTATTGCTCATATTTGTTACACCATTGCCAAGACTTGGAATTGTGTATTTTGTTTGAGTTGATGTGTCAGTTGCTCCTCTGTATGAGCTGTAGCCACCCCATGTGTAGATTTGTGTGCCGTTTAAGCTGTTTGCTGGGCTTCCAAGTACTACCTTTTGTGCATTGATGTATAACTCAATTGCTTGTACACCTGGATGCATTGTGTATCCTGAACGGTTATATACAGATGGATCTGGATCCAAATCAATGTAGATATGTGCAGATGGATTTGCAACTGAACTGCTCATGCTTGCAAATGGTAATGGTAAGATAGCACCAACTAATCTACAGAAGTTACCAAGTGTGCCACCTGCTACTGTACCTGCAAGAGAAATCAATGTAGCACTTACACCTGCAACGTTATAAAGAATTGTACGTAACAATGCAACTGGTATTGACTTAATGATTGGCTCTAAGAAGTTTACTCTTGCAGCTGTTGTTGTAAGAGAATCAATATGTTCGAACATCTTTGCCAAGCCACCAGATACACCGTAAGTGCTATCTACGTTACTATCAAGTTGTGATTCACTACCTTCACCATCTGAAGTCCAACTGAATGCAGACATTTTTACAAAGTATGCATCATCGCTATCCGCCCAGTTAGAGCTTGTATCAATACCCTTGCTCTCTTCGCCTTCCTTACCTTGTAATAAGCTAAGAACTGTTGTATATAAGAATATTAACAATTCGTTAAATGCTTGCTTACCAAATTCAATATGTACTGAAACATACTTCATATCTGTTGCAGCGCTTCCATCGATTGTTCCCATTCCTGAATAGTATGGATGATAGTTGTTGGATGTACAGAAGTCTAATTCTAATCCAGCAATTAATCCTTCAAGGTTTGCTGCATACTTATAGTTACCATTCTTGTATTGGTCTGCAGCTGAAGTTGTTGTATCCTTTGCAGGATCTGTTGTTGTGCTGCTTGGATATGTATATTCAGCAGTATCTGCACCCATTACGTTAGCGAATTCAAACATTGGTTTACCACTACCTAAGTCAATCTTCTTTAAGAAGTTTCCTAAGATATCAGCAATTGTTGTTTGTAAATCGAATCCACCTAATACTAAGTCATTATTGTAGAAGTAAAGGTTTGCTGTCATTGGGCTTGAAGCTGCAGATGGATGTAATGCACTAATACTGAACTTCAACTTGTATGATGCTGGTTCTGCGTCTATTGAACTCTTCGTCTTGATACCATTCAATGTAACTGATGTGTATCTATTGTCTCTTCTACCTTTCCATGTGAACCATGAAAGTGTTGTTAAGTTAATAGTATCAACTTTTCTATCAATGTGAATTGTTAATCCAACATTGAGTGAGTCAATTACATTTTGTAGTAATGCACCAATACCTGCTACCTTTGAATATGTGATACCAGCTGAGCCATATTGACATGCTGCAATCTTTGCTTCAAGGTCGAGTTTTCTTTCTGAGAAGCTGATATCAAAGTTACCAAGCTTGATACCAAGCATTGTTCCAACAGAGTCAAGAACTGCTGTTATTGATAAATCAGATACACCAACATCTAATGAATATCTGCTTTCTAATTCGATGTATTGTAATGGCATCTCACTTAAATCTATATCAAGATCAAGTAATCCTAATGCGAAGTCGATAACACTCTTTTCAAGCTTGAGTGAGAATCCACCATGTTCAATACCAAGTTCAAGATACAATGAGCTTGAAGCTGCACTTGTGACGGCCTCAGATGCCTCTGTTTCTGCAGTTGTAGATGCTGTTACATAATCTGGTTGTTTTGCTCCAAGTATTCCTGTTAAGCCGTGGAATGCGATAGAGCCTAATCCTAAACCTTCAAGGTTGAGGTAGATACAATCTGAGAAGATTGTTCCATTTGGTGACAATGTATAGATGTTACCAGTTTGTGTTAATCTTGAAGAACCAAGATAGTATATTTCCATGAAGGTCTTGTTAATTGGAGCACCTTCAATGAGTTGTAAGTAGATATCACTATAAAGAATACCAGAGATACCATACTTAACAATTGCTGGAATATTGACATCAGCCATAATGTTGATAACAACGTTAATTGTCTTTTGTGGGAAGATGAGTGAAATCTTATCTGCTGTAATACCCTTGAGAATACCACCAGCAAGATCTGATTCTCCAAGTAAATCCGCAAGGAATTTAGCAATCCAGTAAGAGAATGTCTTATCGTAATTTGTTTGTCCCTTTACGATTCCGTCGGATGTAAGGTTCAACTCACCTGTTACACTTAAGCTCAATGTTTCAAGCTTGATGTCGCCTGTTCCAATATCATATACACTTTGGAATCTGCTCTCATAAATTGTACCAGTGTAGTTATTTTGATAATGTGCTGTACCTGCTTTAACTTGTTCGAGAGTACCACCAACTAATGTCTTATATATTTCTTCTTCTTTATCATAGTAATATGTACCCTTTGGATCAAGTTCATATGTTGAACCAACAAGCTTATATCTATCTCCTTTATACATTGGGATTTCGATATAGTTGTCTTGTTGATATCTGAAGTATGTGTAGTTCGCTGCACTTTCGTACTTAACAGGTGTCATGTAAATTGGAGTACCAGTACTGCTATATTCATAGTTATTACCAACTTTTACAAAGTTGATATCTGACTTAGCAATGAATGCTGGTCTATTTGCATCACCTGTATAGTTCTTATAGATGATTGTTCCATTTGCACTTAATTGTGCTGCTTGTTCATCTGTTAATGCAATATATGTTGCCTTTTCATATCTGTAATATTGCTTGTCGCTACCAGATGTGAAGATTGTGTTAGATGATGTGTATGATGAAACTTGTAATATAGAATCAATATTGAATTCACATGGTTGTTTCTCTCTGCTCCATGTTACCTTCTTTGCTTCAAGTGCAAGATAGAAGCTATCTGTTACTTTAGCATATATATTAGTATATAGTATTTCATCAGTATTATCAGAATCAAAAGATATAAGTAATGCACCGATGTCTGGTAAGTAATCGGAATTTGCTTTGCCTTGTGCTTCTCTAATTCTGTTAATGATTGCATTAACTGCTGCAGAGTTGAGTTGGATGAAGAATTGTCTTGGGAATGTTGTCATGAGTAAGTAAGCAGCTGTGCCGAATACTGTTGATACATCTTCAACATTATCCATTACATGAGCAGCTGTTGTAGCTTCTCCACTGCTCTTATCTTCATAAGCTGACATATCATGTCCAAGGAATGTTCCAAGTTTTGTTCCAGCAATCTCTATTGTATCAAGTAACTTAGCAAGACCAAGGTTATCAATTGAAATCAACCCTGCATCACCAAGTAAACCGTGTGCATCAACATAGATGTTGTCATTGAATAAGTATGCACTTAATACTGGGTTTGGCATGAACTCGCCTGTGAATGCTTCACCAGGACCAAGTTTCTTGTATTGCTTGAGTTCAATTGTTGCTTGTAAGTTCTTGAAGTCTGCAATGTCTATAAAGACGTTGAGTGATAAGTTATATGTTGGGTTGCTGTCGCTACCAATATCACCCTTGAATCTTGTGTATAACTCTGCACCTTCAAATGCCTCAACAATGTCCTCATTGTTAATGAGGTTTGCTACGAGGTTGAGAATTTGACTTAAGTCAACAACGTTGTCGTTTCCTGTGATTCCTGGATCACTATTGCCATATAATGAGATATCAAATTCAATATTGAGGTTCAATGTGAGTTTTGTGATATCCTTATATACTTCATAGTGGATTCCATCTTTGTCTATTTTGTCATCAACACTGAAATCTTTATTAATTCTTGCATAAATGTTAGAAGCCTTTAATTCAATGTTGTAGTAACCAAGATAGAGATATGAACCATTGCCATCAATTTCTCTTATCATTTCATAACTATCTAAGAAGTAATATGTTGTTGTTTCATCTGTCTTATCAAATGCTGTTTCAACAAATGTTGTACCGTTTGTAGTTGTGAATGTTGCCTTTAAGAGAATTAATCTTTGTTCCGCTGTTAATTCAACTTTGTTGATACCTGAATCAATATAGTATGTCTTTGTTGCATCGAATGCGCCTGTCTCTACTACATAGTTGTTTCCAGACTTTGTATACAATGTTGCTTCAAGAATTGCTCTTTCTGCATTTGTTATTGCTATATAACGTGGAACCATTGTGTATGTGAAGTTGCCTGTTTCTACATAGTATGTATTAGCTGGATCAACTACACCAGTGTATTCAGTGTAAACTGAAGCGGATAATGTATATAACTTCTTTTCAAGTAATAACTTATCTGCATATCTGAGTTCAACATAATTTCCACCAACATACTTGTAATATGTTAAGCCGTTGTTTCCATTATATTCTCTTTGTGTATAGTTGATGCCATCATCTGTTGTATAAACAGCTGCTCTAATTGCCTTTTCTTCTGCAGTAAGTGCAACGTATGATTGAAGTGCCCATCTGTCAAGTTTGTCTACATATTCAACTAATGAGTACTCACCATCACTGAGCATTACGTTTGTATTCTTTCCAGTTGCAGCTGGAGCAACATAATACTTACCTGTCTTATCATCAAATGCATACTTGACGTCACTTAATGGTGTATATGCAGAATCATTGCTGTATGAAAGAATACCAGATTCAATACCTATAACAGCATACAATGCGATATGTCCATCATCGTTGAAGTCTAATGTGATACCAGAAGTATCTTTGCCGTTTGTTACTCTTAATGTTGGTAACTTGGATTTTTCTTCATCTGTTAATCTTGAAGAAATCATTTCAACGATTGAACCAAGTAATGTTTCCTTGAATCCAATTGAAAGCATATCGTTTGTAATCATTACTCTGCCAACAAGAGCATCAAGTAATGAGTAGATTGTTGCGCCTGCATCGAATGTTCCAAGTAATCCCATATCAACATCACCTGCATCAGCTGTATTGAGTTCTAATGCTGCAGATGTTGCAACAGAATCACGTGCAATTGCTGATTCAGCGGATGTAGAACCTATAATCTTTGTGAGATTCAATCCTTCATACTTGACTTTGTCAAATACGTCACCTAATGCTGGGAATTGTCTGGACAAGTCTGAGAGGTCGAGATAGAGGTTCAACAATACGTTGCTATCATTATCTTCTGTCAAGTTAGCCATTAAGATAATTGTTGTTGCATCCCAGTCTGTTAATTGTTCTGGGTTATATGTTGCAAGATATGTGGACTTCAATCCAATCTTTGCATAAATTGTTGTTCCAACGAGCATTGAAAGAATATCTTTGTCGCCTGATGTAGAAGTTAATCCACTTACTAATCTTGCAAGATCAAGATATGCCTTTAACTCGATTGAAATATCAAATACTGTATCGAAGCTATATCCTTGCTTTGTTAATGATGTTGCGATGAAGTTGAAGTCTTTTCCAATGAATGTGCTCATTTGCTCTGTGAAGCTAATGATATCAGCAAATGTTAATTGGAAATCAATGTTGAGACCAAGCTCAAATGACTTGAGATCGCCAAGTAATGCACCTAAATCAAGGTTATCAAGACTGAATCCCTCTGCGAACATATCTTCGAGGTTGAGTCCCATAATCTTGACATAATCCATAGTTGCAAGACCTGCTTCATCTTTCTTGTAAATTTCACCATCATATGGATTACCAGCATAGAGCCATCCATTTACTGCATCATAAGTTAATTGAGATTCTACTCCATCAACTACTCCGTATACTGGTGTTACTCTATAAAGTGCTCCAGAATATACGAATGTGACATCTCCTGGATATGAATAATACATTACGTTGCCATATGCATCTGTAATTTCGTTGCCATATGCATCGTATTTTACATATTGCCATCCTTGGATTGTCTTATTGTATTTTACGCTGATTGTTTCGTAGTTCTCTTCACCATATGCAGTTGTTCTAAAGTAAACTTCTCCTCTGAATCTGGATTCAGCAAGCTTACATGCAGACTCGTTATCTAAGGTGTAATACCATAATCCAGTGTTATCTGTAACAAGGTTATATACATCGTAATCAACTTTAATGAAGTTGCCATTTACTAATCCGTAGAAGTCAATGACATCATCATTTTCATCTTTGCTTTCCTTGAAGTTATAACTTGCATAAGTATTTGTTTCAATTAACTTCAATGCTTGTTTATAATCTTCATTTACTCTAATCTTATTAGATCTTGTATATACCTTATTATTATATCTTGCGCCACTTACTGCCTCGATACCATCTTCTGTGTAATACCAAGAACCAGCTACACCATAGTTGTCTGATGCAATTGTGACATAGCCTTTTCTTTCTCCATCTTTACCATAGTATTGAACTGATGAATCATATGAAGATACTGTTCCAAGTTTATCTACACGTACGAAGTTGCCATAGTAGAAGATATAATCTCTTGATGTCATATCAATGCTATCATATTTTGCCAAGCTACCAAAGTCTAATACAGTACCTGTATTATAGTCACCTGTAATACCATTGAGTCTTACACCAGCTTCAACTAATGCATTGCCTTCGTCATCATCAAGTGTTAAGCCTACAGCTAATCTGTATGGATCAAGTTCACCCTTAATGAAGATTTCAATATTTGGAATATATCCTGCATATTGTTCAAATCCTGTGATAAGGTTGTTCAATAATACCTTCAAGAATCCGGATGTTACTGAGAGACCAAATGCAGATGTGTAGATATTGAAGTATGCTGCTGTCATATTTCCGCCAGAAAGTACTGTGCTGGAAGCTGTTGTAGCATCTGTATCTTCACTTGCTGCTGTTGCTTCGTAGTATGTTTCAACCTTCTCATAATAGAGTTTAGAGTTGATGAAGTCTTCTAATGGGCAATCTGAGAGATCAATGTAAACCTTTGCTTCTTCGTTCAAGAAGTAGCTTAAGTCTAAGTATAATCCGCTCTTACCTACTGAATCATCTCTGTCATAGTAAAGTCCAAATACGTGTGTTAATGTATTATCATCAACGTGGTTTGTTCTTCTCCATGTATCAATTGCAAGTTCGAGGTTGAATACATCTAAACCAAATTGGAATTCTCCAGTTTCTTCGTTTGTACCGAGAAGTAATGTTCCACCATAGGAGAGTGTAATCTTGAATTCGATTTCTCCAGATAATTCAGATGTAAAGTCTAATTCTGTACCCAAATCACCAACTATTCCACTTAATACCTTATTCAATGTGCTTGTTGCACCAGATGAATACATTAAGTAGTATTGTGTGCTTTCGTGTGTCTTTACATAATCTTTCTTATCTAAGACTGAACCAAGTTTTGCATATCCACCTTGTTGGAATACGTAGATATCATCTGTATCTACGATTAAGTCTTCTGAATAAAGCATATCAATGATGTTGTGTCCATTTGCTGCTGGGTTATTGTCTGCACAATACCAGTTACCATCTGTTGCACGAACATAATTGCCTGCTTGTGCTCTTAAGTTATAGAACTTACCATCAGTTACTGGTTTATCTGTTAATGCCTTATATGAATTTACAGGCATATAATAACCATCACCAGCACCATAATAATTATCTATAACCTTTACATAGATACCATTTGCATTTTCAATAGCAACAGAATCTTTCTTCCAAATTGTCTTAGAGTTGTACATACTTGACTTCTTGCTTGTAGCAAAGTCTGCAAGGTTCTTATAAACCTTAGCTGAATTCATGTACATTGAGCCATCTAATGACAAGGAGATGTAATATACATCATCTGTACTTACATATTCGATTCCTCTTGCTTTGTAAATTGTTGTTGATGTGAAATCATAACCACTATGTTCTGCTTCATAATCTCTTATGGATACATAATGATATGTTGTTTCATCATATACAAATAAGATATCTTTATATGTTAATGTTGCACTTGGATCTGTGGATACTACGTATGAGTATGTGTTTGCATCATATACATAGTTTGCAGCTGCTGCAATATATCCATTTACGAATTCATCTTCTGAAATCTTGGAATATGCAAATCTGCTATATGTTACAGATGAATCAATCTTAACTCTTACATATTCACCACTTTCATCCTTTGTATATACATACTTGCTAATAGCACGTGTGTAAACTTTCTTCTTTTCAACTAGCTTATAGATTGTTGGATCTTCTTCTGGAATTCCAATGTAGTACTTGATATCCCATGCATCACCATGTGTGAAGTCGTTTGTACCAACTAATGTATAAGTACCACCACCATATGTATAAATGGATGCATCGCTTAACTCGTAATATTCACCTTGGTTAATGAAGAAGTATTCTTCTGTATTATCATATGTGAAGCTTACTGGGTCAATTGGCGTGTAAATATATTGTGGTTCTCTTGAGAAGAGAGCTGCCTTAGGTGCTGAATCAGGTCCATTAATTGCTTCATAATCTGTCTTTGTGAGATATGTGAAGTCTACAGCATCAATCTTTGGAACATTGATATCAATTGTAATTGTGTGTTCCCAGAGATAAAGTTGTAATGACATCAATGAATCATTCTTAACATTAGATGCTGGAATGGTTATGATTGGGTTGTATTCATCATGGATACTGAGCATATATAATGCACCAGTATATCTTGTATGTTCAGTATCTGTTGAGAGATACCAATAATTATTTGTTGTATCCCATGCTAAGGCTACAAATTCATACTTCTTTAAGTCATATCCATAGAAGCAATAATCTGTTCCAATCTTTGCTTTTGCTATAATTTCAGCAGCAGTTACAGAAACTGGAGTATATGTTGTTGGTCTAATCAAGAGATTGTTCATCATCTCTGGAATATACATAGTACGTACAGGACCATCTACAGTCGTTTTGGCCTGATATGTTACATATGCCATATTCTCAGTGAATATGATCATATCCATATATCTCTTTACACCGTCAACATAGATTCGACCATGGTTAACAATTGAATCATACTCACTATTAACAAGTGTTCTGTATCTATATTTTTGCCATGTATCTGTGGATACTTCAACAACACTTCCAGTGAGATACATTGGCATCATATTATATCTATCATTAGCATCAACTTCACTTTGTTCTACGATTGACATTCCTGCATAAAGTTTATAAGAACCATCGCTTTGGAGTACCCAGTCACCTGTTGTAAACTTAACTGGTGTATAGTAAGTCTCAACATCAGTATATGTATATCTACGTTCTGTCTTTGTAACTTTGCTCAACTTAGACATCTTACCAGATGAAACATATACATCAACTCCTGTGTATGGGGTATCTGAAGATCCAATATAGAGATATCTATTGTCCTTAAGAGTCAACTTGACATATTCATTTCCTACGATTCCGTAGAAGTATGCAAAGTTTGAAGTATAGTCATTGAATATTCCTGTTGTACTTGCATCAGGTTCTGCTTGTCCGAAGTATGTGAATCCATTGCCAACATATACATAAGTATCTGTCATATCAACATCGAAGAATAATCCATTAGCTGCTACATAGTAGTCTAATTCGGCTTCGCTTAAATTCTTCTTCTCTTGATATTCATAACGTGTAAACTTGACATGGTCACCATCTACATCTGGATTTCCAATAGAGTCACATCTAATAGGAGCATTTTCAAATCTTCTATCAACCTCTGGGTTGGAAATTTCAGCTGTTACTGGATCTGTGGTAAATGTTGTGCCAAATTCTGCAGTAAATTCAGCCATTGTAATAATATAATCAATTGGGTTAATTATGTATTGACCTTCTTCTTGATTATATGTTGCAAGGAATCTTGCATTAGAATCATTAATCTCACTTGCAAATGCATAAGAAGATGTAATGAAGTTATATGCTGAACGGTCTGCATAAATTGTTAATGACGAAGCATGTTGTACGTTTCCGTCTTTATCATACTTATATTCTTGGTTATCAAGGTAACTGAACTTAATTGCACCATCTTCTCCCATGACTAACTTCAAGATTTGGTTGATGTAGTCTGGTTGAACAATAACTGATGTTAATTGTGATGTTATCTTTAATCCATATAAGAATGCACGGATATAACCAGAAACTTCTTCATTCAAGAGTGGGAATGAAACAGCAGCTGTAGCATCACTCTCTGTTGATGCAACAACTTTTTCTTCTGGTGTAGATGCTTCTGAACCACCAAGTAATCCGTTAATTGTATCATTTAATGATAATGATTCGAATAAGTGTTCGATTGATGTGCTTTGTAAGTAGAGAGATGGTATATTGAAGTAACTCAAATCAACATACAAGCCACCATTGTGACGATAATATTCACCATTTTCATTGAGATAACAATATGTTGAATCATAATAATATGTGTCTACATCTTCTTCGAAGTTTTCTGTGATGAGATCATATTTCTTTGTATCTGCATTGTAGTAATATGGTCCATTGTTATCTGCCGCCTTGAAGTAATGGCTATAACGATGTTCTTTATCTACGAATGTAGTCTTGTCATCTCTGTATCCATATACACCAAAGTTGTTTTCTTGTAACAATTCAAATTCACCACCAACAAAGAAGATTGAAATCCAGTTGTGTGTATCTGTGTATTGACCTGTTAATTCATCATATCCACATCTTGTACGGATAACAACAGATGTATTGATATATGAAAGTACATCGTCAAGAATTTGATATACATTGAGGTTATCATCTTTGTTCAATACTGCCTTAATGATTGAGATTAAGTCAGAGATTGAGAAGTCTGAATTGAAGTTTGCTGTACCCATTGTGAATACTTGTCTGAAGTAGTTCATAAGAGCAGCAATCTTAATATCCATATTGATTTCAGCTTCAATGATTCTATGGATGTCTCCATGTGAGTCAGATTCTGCTGTAATTTCAGCAATAATTGAATCTGCATCAACTTCTGGGAAGAAGTATGTCAATATTTCTGCTAAGTCAATATTTGAATCAGCCTTGAACAATGTTGTAATATCGATAACTTCTTGTAATGAAATATGTTCTAATTCACCTACTTCACTGTATTCGCCAATGTCTTCTGCTGTTAGTTTGAATTCATGTACGGAGTTGAATGCGATATTGAGGTTCTTGATTCCAACATATAAATCAAGGTTCATATCATATTCTTCCATGTTAGCTTCGGACTTAGCTGCTGAGAGATATGCAACATAATTTCCTGCTGCTTCTGCTTCAGCATATGTATCGAAGTAGACCTTCTTCTTTCCTTCTACTAATGTTGTGTTTTCATTGAGTGTATAACGAGAAAGTGCGTCAACCTTTTCGGATGGCTTAATAACTCTTAATACACCGTCTTCTAATACATAATCACCAAGTTCATTTCTGTCGAATGCATAGAACTTGTTCTTAGCTAATTCTTCTTGGTCTTCTCTGATAATTGTGAATCTATCACCCTTGAATCCAAGAGCAACGTTGAGATCAAGGTTGAATCCATCTTCGAGTCTCATATCAAGTCCAACACCAGCAATTAAGTGTTGTGATACTAAGTCTGCGATTGTTAATCCAGAATCCTTATCAATTACAACTAAACCAAGTGCCCAACGAATGAATGTGTTTGCGACTTGAACACTTAATGTTCTTCTATCAAACAATACTGATACGTCTATTTCACCGTTTGCAGTATTAGCTGTTATAGCATCAGAAGCAATTCCAGCTTCAGAAGATGAATCTTCTGCATCTGGTAATACATTCTCATTATAGAACTCACCAATAATGTCTTTAAGAATTGTATTAAGATATGTCATAATACCAAAGCTTGTGATTGACATCTTTGGTAAACCAAGAACTGCAGCATTGATATAAATTACGTCTGCAATGTAGTAAACACCAAGCCATAATGTCTCATAACCTGTGATACCAATTGAGTATAATTCCATTACCAATTCTGAGTTGGACAAATCGTACATATCAATCTTTAAGCTTGCATCAAGACGGAAGTGAGCTGAAGAATAACCCTTTGTTGTTGCTGGGATTTCAATTGAAACACCATCTAAGTCTCCTAAGAGATCTTCAAATAATGGTCCAATATCAATCTTACCTTCGTCAATTGATAATTCTAATTCAACTGAGAATGATAATTCGATTGTGCTATCGTAGAATATTACAAGTGGGCAATATTCATAATCATGACGGATATAGTTGCCATAGTCATCTTGTACATATCCATATTTTGTTAATTTGTACTTATCTTTCTTTTGTACTGCGTCATATGCAGCTTGACCATATATTTCCTTGTACCTAATGCCAAGTGTATATGTTCCTTCTGTTTGTTGTTTAATAATACGTTGTGGCAAGATTGAGTGGCCTGCACCGAAGTCAATCTTAAGACCATTAATTGTTAAACCAGCATGAACACCATTGATATCAAATGCAAGTGTTACACCATATTCATAAATATTTGTGAATACGTGTAATTTACTATAGTAAACACCCTTTGAATCTGTTGTGTATCCAGTTAACTTGTTGTATAAGCCAGAAACTACATAGTAGTTGTTGTAGTAGTAAACATATGTGTAGGATTCCTTGGTTGTTGTATTAACAATCATGCTTAATCCTTCTGTATAACTGAATCCAGGTGTTGTGTTATATAAATCATAGAAATCAGATGCATTCTTGTAGAACTTCTCACCATTAAATGAATACATTAATGGATATCTTTCTGTATCAACATATAACCATCTATTTTCAACATATGCTCTAGCAAATTGACCTTGTTGTGATGCAACTTTAACTACATCCACATATTCAGATTGAATATCTGTTGGGATACGAGATTCATTTCCTTCATCGAAGCCATTTGTTAATTCATAATCAATTGAAGAATGGTATGTATAACGTTCAGATAATGGAAGAATACATGCATAGTATTGTCCAAAATCATCTTCTACATACATATAAAGACCAGCATTATTTTCAACAAATGTAAGTCTATAAACATCTACACTACCCTTATTTGTGATAATGTTGTGAATTTGTGCTTGTGTCAAATATGAGAAGATCTTATATCCGTTGGCATCTTCACCTAATACATAACCTGCTTTTGCAGTAAATGCTGCAACGTCAGTATATGTTGTCTTTTGTACATCTGAAATTGCATATCTTTGTTTTGAACCAGCTATGTCATCTAATACATAATCAAGAGCCGTTTCTGTGCTTACTAATTCATATACTCCACTATTGATTGAAGTCTCAAGTTGATAATCTAATCCAACTGTGAGAGCAGTCTTTCTTAATGTATAGTATGTTGTTGATGTTTCGAAGCATCCATATGCTGGGATATATTCGCTACCTGGCTTTGTATAGGCAACTACACTAATGATATCACCTACATTATAATCAGTACCTTCAACTAATGTTGTATATTCAACATTGTAGTATTTAGCATCTGATTCATAAACGCCACCATTTACATCTCTATATCTCCAATCTGAGAACATCTTGTAGTTAGAAGAACCGAAGTCAATTCCTAATGTTAATGAGAATTGATCGAATACTTCTGCAACAGAACCAACTTCTGGAAGGAGAGCTGCAATAATTACTGCAATTAATGACTTGGTTAATACAAGTTGAACTGAAGTATCTGTTGTCAATAATTCAAGGATTGCATTTCTATCTTCTTCACTGCTTGTAGAAGATTCTGCAGATGTTGTTCCTAATCCAATTTCATTGGAAATTCCATCAATTAATTCTTGGAATGAGAAATCATAATTGATAACATTTTGGATTAATTCCATGAAGTTAGGAATATATGAATATTGATTTGCATCTGGGAAGATTCCCATACCATCTAAGTAGAGTGTACCATGGTAGAGATATAATCCACCTTTTTGCTTTGTGTTACCATATTCGTCAACAATAATTTGTCCATTTTCATCTGTTTCAAGTAACTCAAGTCCAATTTCAATATTACTGAAGTCTGAATTCAAGATGCTGTTCAAACCATTGCTTAAATCTAAGGATGCAATATCAAGGTTAATTGCAATTCTTGCACCAATACCATCTTTGAAGATGTTACCTGATGTTAATTCAATAATTGCATCACCTAACCAATTGGTTAATAATCCACCAATATTTACACTCTTCTTATCAACTGTTTCGAAGAATAATCTTGCATTCAATGAGAGATAAATATTTTGTGAAGAATATTCTGCTGGGATGAATGTATATGGATAATCTGCAAGAGTATACTTTGTTGTAACTGCTATTCCAGTCTTATCATCTTTTCCATCATTATCAGAATCTGTCCAATCTTTATATCCATCACCATCTTCATCTGCCCATACATCGTATACTTCTTTTACAGCTGCACGAATTGAAATAGGTACCATTGAGTCAATGTTTGCATCGGAGATTGAATTTCTTACGCAATATTGAGCAAGTGTTACTATCATTTCAGATGTAGTCTTTACTCTTGTTCCGTTTTGATCTGGCTCTTCATCAGCATTGATTCTGATTGAGAGTGGGATATCAGCAATAGCTGTACCTGTATAATATGCGTAATCTTCTAGTGAAATGATTGTTCCTTTTGGCAACTTGACATATTCACCTTGGTTGTTTTGTGTAACAACTGTCTTGATATATCTATAACGTGCTGTATCAGCAACTACTGTTGAATAGAGGTTATAATCAACAACAATACCTCTTTCATCTATTCCATTATATTCAAGGCTTTCTGCTCTTACATATTCACCATTTTCATCATCACGTGAATATCTATATCCATCAAAGTTGTATCTTGTTCTTCTGTCAATGGAATCTTCTGTAACACCGTTGAGGAGACAATATCTTGTGATATTTACATAGAGTACATCAATGTGGACTAATGAACCATCATCCTTTTGTACATACTTACCATCTTCACGGTTATATCTAATTTCTTTTGGTACATCTACAACGTTTGTAAATGCAATGTATGCAGCAACAGGCATATATTCATCTACTAACTTAACAAATTCACCAACATTGCTTTGTGCATAAACAGGTTCTCTGTCATAACGAACCAATGCAGCAACTCTTTCTTGTCCAAGATACTTAGCATAGTCCTTTGCGGAAATGTATTCTCCTTCCTTAATGAAGACGAAATCACCTTCATTATTTTGGACATATTTATATGTTGGATTGAATGTTGCCATTGTTTGTGGCAATGTTTCAATGTCGTTAGCTTTTAGATATAAGCTCTTTAATACATGCTTTTGTGTTGCATATAATACATATTCGCCAGCTGAATTTTGTTCATATGTATAACCAACTGTTTGTTCGCCTTCTTTTACTTCTGTTCTTGTATAACGAAGTGTATTATCTACATCTGCTACAACGCCATTTTCAAAGTAAATTGCATATTGGTTGAGAGGTAAGAAACGTTTTGCGCTTATGTAGTCTTCTTCGCCAACGAGTAATACATATTCACCAACTAATCCACCTACTTGTGTATATCCATCTACAACCTTGTTATAACGGCTTGTAGGATCAATTCTATCTTGTGCATCTACATATTCACTCTCGTATGTAGAAACTGTTACATATGTTCCGACTTTATCAATTAAGCCAAATGTACCGAACAAGTTTTCAAGATAGTCTGTAATTTCAACAGCAGCATTAAGATTTTCTTGAGATAATAATTCTTTTGCTTCTTTTCCTATTCTAATTGTTGCACCAATACCTGTTGCCATGTCGAAATACATGCCATTAGATAATGAAGCTTCAACCTCTAGTGCCCAACCCTTGAATGGATTGATACCTTCTGAATTAACTAATGTTGGATCATTAGCAAATCTTGAATCATGGAAGAATAAGTATAATCCACTATTTGATTCGTCTAATTCATATCCTTCAGCTTTAAATGGTATCTTGAATATCAATTCAAGTAAGTTTGCAACAATATTCTTATTAAATCTAATCTTGACATCGTCTAATGTGCTGTAGGATTCATTTAAGAATGGGATTGTTTGTGTTCCAGTCTCAAAGATAACTGCATCTACAATGCCATTAAGTATTCTTGCTACTTTTTCAATTGTTGATTCTTCTTCGTCTGCAGATGTTGTTGCCTCGCTATTGTTAAGAATTGTTGAGGCATCTACATCAAACATTGAGAGAATATCAAATAAGCTTGCCTTGATTGTTGGGCCAGATAAATCGCTTAAATCAATAACGAGATTACCATTTACAAGGTAAATTCCTATCTTGCTCTTACTATCACCCTTATTGAATGAAATTTCGATACCAAGGTTAATAGCACTTAATAATGTTTGAATATCAAAGTTCAATTCTCCCAAATCACCTGTTGTGAGAAGTGATGAGATACCCAAGACACCTAAATCTATGTTACCTTTGATTGAAAGAACAATATTGAGATCCAATGGTGCTTGATACAATGCTTGGAATGATAATTGCTTTGCAAGAGATGAAACTACAGGTCCAAGAATTTCGCCAACAGACTCATTGTTTTCCAATGAAACAATTAAGTTTTGTACGAATGGCAAGCTAACAAGTGCATCAAGTAATTCATCCATGCTTAATGTTTGTTGTACATATAAGCCATCATCATCTTGAACAAATCTTCCATCAGATAATCTCTTTGTATATCTTTGTGATGGGCTATAGTTCTTAGCCTTTTCTCCTTCATATTTGAATGTTGTTGAAACGAATAAGTCAACGAATAAGTCGAGGTCAAAGCTTAAGATTGGATTATTATTGAATACATCGAATCTATCAAAATCAAATTCTTCATCAACTGTTTGACCAAATCCACGTGCTGTTAAGAGTTTATAAATAGCCTCTGTCTTATTGGTTGTTTCATCTATTCTATAGTAATGTTCTTCAGCCTTGAAGTAACCACTTGCAGGATAGAAATATCCATCAAACATTGTATAGTATGTACCTACAATTGGATTACCAACAACATAGTCAGTTTTAGGACTTAATAATACAGGTTCTTTTACCCATTTACCATAGCCATGATCTTTTTCTTCATCTGTTAATTCAACAAGAAGAATTCCAGTATAAATTGCCTTTTCAATGGATTCTTTAATTGCTGCGATATCTGCATCTGTTGGAGCAAATGAAATCTTTGGTGCAACAATATTTAATTCCATGTTGAAGAAGTCTCTATAAACTTCTGTTGTGTATACTGTGTTTCCATTGATATCTACTTCTGAAATAGAGTTCTTTGGATCTAAGATTGATGAATCAATCTTGAGAGCAAGAGCAACATTTCTTAAATCTAAGTCTAAGTCAATAGATAACTTCAAACCAAGTTGTTGTAATAAATCTACAGCATTGCTTGCATCACCTGTTCCAATGACTGCACTAATGATTGCGAATATTACAGCTTCGGTAATCTTTAATTGAATGTCTCTTTCTGCAAGATTGAGAATAATTCCTGCATCAACAGAATTTGTCTCTGCTGCTGTTGTAGCCTCAGATTCTGTTCCACCAAATGAGATACCCATTCCACCAAGGACTTGGTTCAAAACATTTGTTAATAATACTGCGAAGTTGGTTCCTTCAATTACAAAGTCATAATCAGAAAGGAATCCCATATCAACATATAAGTTGCTGTTTACAAGGTAGATACCAAGTATCATCTTGCTCTTTTCAATATCTCTTAATTCTAATAAGATTTGAGCTTTTGTAGAATCCTTTGTGTTAAGGTTTGCATCAAGTCTTAATTCCCAGTTTACACCGATTTCGCTTTCAACTGTGATACCGAACTTTAATGCCAATTCTGCAAGGAATACTGAAATATAATCGCCAATTGCATATGGGTTATCTTCACTGGCTTCTGCGAGTGAGAAGTTAATTTCTATTGCAGCACTAATTGTTAAATCTTCAAAGTCGAGAACATTGTTATATTCTGCTTTATTAATTGGTGATTCCAATACGGATGCTGTATCACTTAGAGAGAGTCTAATCTTGGAAAGTTCTAATCCAAGAGCGACTGGAGTAATACCTAAGCTGAATTCAAGACGATATGTATTAGCCCATTCTAATGAGAGGAAGCTGTCTTCTGGATTAATTGGGAAGAAGTCCTTTAACCACTTATATCTTGAGCCATCATCTTGGTCAATGTAATCATACATTGCATAAACATACTTGTATGTTCCATTGTTATCCTTTACATAATTTACAGCATAGAGAGCGCCATCGAATGTCTTTCTATCTTCATCTGAAATTACTGCATATGAACCATCACTTTGGAGTTTGTAGTATGTTCCATCGAATAATGTATATTCATCACCAATCTTGTAATATGCTTCACCAGAGAATGTATAAATATTCTCTATTAAAGCGTAATTGTTTCCTGATTTTGTATAGAAGTTATTTGCTAAAGCAATATAATCTGCTCTATATCTTGTTCCTTTAAATACATCAGATTCTTCAGCTGCTGTTAATGGAGTTGCAAAACCTTGAATATTTGTAATTGTATAGTCTGTGCCTTCATCACTTACAGTGAACTTATAATAATTTCCGACAAACTTTACTTTATTTCCTGCATATTCAAAATATCTATCTCCAGAATATGTGTATAATTCTTCAGCTGTGAGTAATGTGTATGTATCATCAACTTTCTTGTAGAGATTATTTGCAAGAGATACAAATCTAGGTTCATATCTTTGTCCATCAAATGTTGCATCTTTAATCTTGTAATAATTTCCATTTGTATGTTGATAGAAGTTACCATAATCGTCTGCTACATAAACAACAGCATAACGATCTTCTAATCCAACAGTATTTAATTCACCATCATCTAATTCGATGTATTGGTCATTGCCATCTCCAACAATGAGAGAAACAATGAATGCAGCAAGATTCTTTGCGAATGAAATCTTGATTTCATCCATACTTGCTGTTACAGAATAAATTGTGCTGTTGAGTAATGCTGGGATATCACTTAATATACCGCCTTTACCTGTAAGTCCACTTAAGAGACCACCACTTTCTTCTTCGGATGATGTTTGTTCATCTGTAGATGGGGCTGGATCTGTTGAAGGAGCTGGTGTTGCTGTTTGTTCTGGTTCGGCATTTTCTTCTTCTTTAGATTTATCTAAACCGAGTAATGTTACAAGATTAATTCCATCCAAATAAATCTTTGTATTTTGGATGATTTGTAAATCTGATTCTAAGAATAATGTGCTTGAAGGAACACCTGCAACGTCTCCTTGGTAAAGAAGTGAGAGTGTAATCAAGTTGGTATTGTTACCACCAGCAACATATTCACCTTTGTATAACTCAATTCTCAAATCAGAGTGAGATAATACATAGTTGATATCAAATCCATTTTCCCAATTGAATCTCGCAAGAAGTGCAATTCTAAATCCAATTGTTGTACTAATGTTGTGGTTAACACCAATTCTTACTAATAATCCATGTAAAATAGATTGAATTGTCTTTGAATCTTGAGAAACTACTGCTGAAATCCAATCACCAACAGTCCAATCTTCATAGCCACCGTTTGTTCCTTGAGCAGAAAGATTAATAGCACCTGTTAACTCAATAAATGCTTGTTCAATAGCTATGTTATTATTTTCGTCAAGTAGAGTAATTGTTTCATATTTATCTGCATTATTAGTTACATTATCTGCAGCAACTTGTTTCAATTCTCCAATTTGTAATTCTAACTTACTAATTGATACATCAATACCATTATCATCATCACCATTTTCATCGAGAATACCGAAGTGTGCTGAAACGCCAAGTTTTGATAAGAAGTTTGGCATCTTCTTGTATTTTGTACCTGTAAAGCTTGGTTCTGCAACAACAAAGTTGCCATACTTATTATTTACAAAGTATTCACCATTCTTGTCTTCAACAAATCTATAAATTCCATTTGCATCTTCAACATAATCTGGTGCAATAGCAAGTTTTAACCATAATGCAATACCTGGTAAGTCGAGACCTAATTTTTCATTTAAGATTTGAGTTAAACCATCTACCAACTTAACCATAAATGCAGTAGAAGAAATTTCAGCTTGAATAACAATAGCTAATTTTTGCTTCTCTACTGGTGTTAATTGTGGATCTGGATCACCTGCAGAGGATGCCTCGGATGATGGGTTGATTCTAATAGTATCTAAGATATACTTGAATGTTCCGTTTTCATCATCTCTTGTATAAACACTATTTCCATCTGCATCTTTGGACTCAACATATCTTGGTCCTGCATATCCGCCTTCTGCTACAGGTTTCAAATCATCGCCCTTAATTTCAACATATTTATCCTTAAGGATAAGGTTAATAACTAATTCTAACAAGTCAATATTAATTGCTACTCTATCAATACCAAAGTTGGTTGCATCGAGATACAATACACCACCAATATAGTAGAGACCAATTAATAACTTACGATCCAAGCTTTGTGAAATCTTTTCAATTTCAAGTAATAATTGTGAATTGTTCTTATCTGTATATATATCCTTATCGCCATTTAAATAAGAAATCAATGGCCATAAATCGATACTTGCTTGTATCTTCATATCATACTCAACGTCAATAGCTTCAAGAATTTGAATTGCAGATGATGATAAATCAGCAACATCATATCCTGCTTCAGCCATTGCGTTTGTAATCATTTCGTTTTGTGAAAGGTCTAAAGTAGCTTCGCTAATCTTAATAGACATACCACCTTCAACGTCAAGCCATACATATGGAGCCATGAAGATGTCAATGAATTCATCTTTGTTGTCTACGTGTAATGTATCACTGTTAATAGCCATATCGAAACCACCAATTGTTAAATTTAGTTCGAGTTGGTTATTAAGTGTTGCGAACAATTTAATCTCTAATTGTGATAAATCAAGACCATCTTTGAATGTGATTCTTAATCCACCACTTCCATCTGCATCAAATAATGAAACAGTGAGAATATTGCTAATATCTACGCCTAATGCTTCAAATACCTTGCTAATTAAGTTTGTTGCCAAGCCTAATTCAATATAATCTCTGCTTACTGTTACATCGCCAAGGATTGCTGCGATAAGACCAATAAAATCAAATCCGCCATCATCTGCTGCTGTAAGTGCATCTGAAGCTGAAGATGCTTCTTCATCTTTCTTGAATAAATCACCTACAAACGATGAGATATCAACACAAATCTTATTTAAACCAATAGATTCAGCATCTAAGTAGATAACCTTATCTTCTAAGTATAAACCAAGAATCTTCTTGTATTCACCTGTCTCTGGAATAGTCTTGGATGTATCATATAATTCAATCTTTGCAACTGAATTCAAGATGCTATTCAATCCGTCGCTAATATCAAGATTTGCTTCAATTGTTAATAACAATGATGCATTAACCTTATCTGCTATATCGAATAAAATCTTAATGAGATAATCTTCAAGTGAGTTTACTTGAATATCTGTCAAAGTTCCTGGAGCAATATAGAATCCAACTTGTGTTTCAAGTTTGAGATAAATATTTTTGAGATTAATATTTTCAAGTACTTGTGAGATTTCAGACAACTTACCTATTGAACCAAGTGATACAAAATTGCTGTCTCCAATTCTACTTATAGTACTCTTTGCTGCACAAGTGGTTGTTCCAAACTTGGCATTAATGCCAATACCAATTGACATACCATCAAAGATACCTTGTGCGTCGCCTAATCTTAAGTCAATGTTAATTAATTTTTCTTTTGCAACACCGTAGTTATAGTAACTAATGTCAAATCCAGCAATTGGCAACTTAGAACCATATAATGGGTTTGCAATTTCATTGCCATCATCATCTTTCTTTGTTGCTGGGAAGATTAATTCACTAATATAGTCAATTGCATCATTAGAAATAGAAATCAACAATGAACGGATGTTCAAAAGATTGTCATATGGAGCATCTTCTTTTTCAATCTTGATGCTATTAACGATATCGATAATTAAATCGAGAACGGAGGTTACAGTTCCACTTGCTGTTGTAGCATGGCTAATCTTAAGAGGAATTGTTCCGTCTTCGAGTTTTGTTAATAATTCTTCGTATGTTCTAATTTCTGCTTCTGATAAAGCTTCACTTGAACCAATACCACTTAATAGATTTTCTATTAATGACTTAATATTAATGCCACTTAAAGCATCGTTAACTATTTCTGCGATATCTAAGTCTGTTATCTTATAACGGCCAAGTTCACCAATAATGTTAGAGATATCTACATAAAGAGTCTTTGTCGCACCTACATAGTAGATTGCCATTCTTTCTTCTGGGCCTCTTGAGAGAGCATCTCTAAGCTTGATTTCTAATTCGGTCTTTGAATTGTCTGTTAAGTTAAGAGTTCCCTTAATATCAATTGTTAAAGCATAGTTTGTTGTTGCCAAATTGATATTTGTTCCCCAAATTGGAGAATTTGCTGGGATTGTTTCATTTAAGAGATTTGAAAGAAGCTTACCAAGAGCACTATCTATGTCTTGGATTGTAATCTTCTTTTCTGATGTATTAATTGCAGCATTAAGAGTTATATCAAAGTCTAATACTGAATATTCTTTTGCGACTTCTTTTAAAGCATCTGGTAGGAGGACATAAGATGCTGGATCTTCCTCTGCACCAACTTCATCACTGAAGTAGATGTTAGGATCGACACCCTTGCTTATTTGTAAAGCACCGACGGAGAGTGAAATGTCTTCTGTGAAATATCCATAAGTACCGGCTGTATCGGTCTTTATAGAATCCAAAGGAGCATCAAGTTGTAATTCTAAGGACTTAAGAACACCGTTCTTAATCTTTGTATCTAAGACTACCTTAACTTCGCTACCAACTATTGCATCGATTCTAGATAAGTCTAATCCTAATACTTGGAATACCAAGTCCTTAATATCATCTGTCAAGACACCAGATAATAAACCAAGAACCATATCCATTAAGTCTTCCAATTGGAATGGGAACTTAATTTGTTCTTCACCATTTCCAAGGTCGATAATATCAATGGTCTCTGGAAGCAACATGCTTGTTAGCAATCCATCTAATGTTTGACCTGACATCAAATCTATGAATGAACCAAGGTCTAATCCAAGGAGTGTATTATAGAAAAGATCCGCAACACTCGTTCCTGCGAACATGTTGTGAATTCTGTCTGCGAAATAAGCTAAATCAATCTTATCTGTCTTAACTATTTCTGCGCCTTTCTTAACTCCCGTGAAGTCAGCATAGCACCATCCATCTACATAGTACAACGCTGCAACTCGGCTTTGGACATTATCGACAGTGATTTTATCCAGCCCGATATAAATCCTTGAGTTAGGCGTGTCCTCCTGATTGATGGATCCAGCAACTTGGAGGACGAATTTATTTCCGTTCCCATTCTTCTTGAAATCAAAACCTAATATGGTATTGAAGTTTAAGAATCCAGCTGTGGATGTGTTCGTGTTAAGTGCTGCATTTTTGACTTTTTCCCATGCATAAGCACTTGAGACTGTATTGACTGCGGTATCCTGGGTTATAGGGTCCACGACAATAACTTGTGGTTCAACATTCGTCTTCTTGTTACATGCAAACAATGTACAGCAACATGTAATCAATAGTACGATGATTAAAAGTAAATAAAGTTTTTTCATTTTTCCTCCGTGTATATATACGCCGTCGTACGTATATACACATTAATAGTTAAAACTATTTTAGCATAAGAAACTATATAAGTCAATATTTGTATTTTTTAGGGGCGCCCTGATGATTCTTGCAATTTGGTCGGTTAGAATATTAAAAAAAGGCCACCTATTCAGGTAGCCAAAAACTGTTTAAAAAATTTTTTACTATTTTTTCTTGCCAATTGTCTTTGAAAATTCCTTTACAACTTCATTAAATAAATCTTTAACATCCTTGTTGCTCTTAAGAACAAAATCAGTTAAATCAATACCATACGAAATTGACTCATAAACATTTTCATTATGACTCTCGTAGAATGTCGCATTGGCATATCTTCGAGACTTTGAAGCGATGTCATACTTCTTAACATAATTTTGCGAAACAAATTGACTCATGAGTTCATCTGATATTTTTTCTGCCTCAGATGTGTCTAGGATGTATTTGTATTTTTCTGGTAGCCAATCCAAACTTCCCCAAACCTCAACACCAATAATCTTTTTTGGAGGAAGATAATTTACTCCACCTTCCTGCATAACAGCTTTTATATCAAAATTGTTTTTCAATTCTCTCAATGCTGTGATAACCATCTGAGCAGCTGCTTGATGTGTTGGGTGATTATCAAAAGGATTATGAATGTACACGGTGTCAAGATCCGAGAATTGTCTCAAAATATACACCAACTCACTGAAAGCTGATTTTGTCATTTTTTTGATATCAGTTGATTTATGTTCCAACAAATATAGTGAATTGTATTTTCCAACCTCTGATGCTTTCTTCTGTTCTTCAGTTCTAATCTGAACCATCTCATCATATCCAACTCCAGAATATTTGCCTGTTGTTGGACATCCGCCACCATCTGTTAAAACTATCATGGCACAGCTACCATCCGAATTCATACTATCATAAATTCCTTTTAATCCAATCATCTCACCGTCATCTTTGTGAGCAGATATGATAAGATTTTTTACCACATTTTTATTGGCACTATTTGGAATATATACTTCCATAAACACTACCTCTTTTTATGCACAAATATTTATAATTATGCAATTTTTATTTTTTAATATTTTTAAAGTTTCTTATCGTTCTAGGCAATTCTTTGTCTATCATTTTAGCATAAAATTTTAAAATGCCAAAGAAGGAAGAGACAATATTTGGATTAGCCTGTTTTTCAGATGCACTTGCAATATCCAAAACAAACAATGCATCTAGTCCATTATCAATTCTGTCCTTGAAATCATTATAATCTCCAGGTGCAATACTCCAACCCAACTCCGCAATAGCAAGTGTTCTTGGAAAAGCCATCTTTAATAACTTATCTTCACCATTTATCCATTCTGTCCAAAGTGGTGTTTCGATACCAAAGACATTTCCGAATTGCATTAACGAATTCATCTCATTTATTGCTTTAAACGAATTCTTAATAGGAAGGATTGAATATGGATGATCTAGATAACAGTATTTGTTGTTTGAATAAATTAATTTATATCCCTCTTTTAAAGCTCTTTTTACATTTTGAGCTTTACGTCCATCTGCCCAAAATTGAATTGTAGCTGCCTTATCTAGCTCTCCATCATGATATGCCTCATTCCACACAATAGGGGTTTTACCGATTGATTTTAGATATTTAATAATCCTATTTGTGAAATATGACTGCAAACCCATATATGTCTTTAAGCCATTCTTTTTTATGGTCTCTTTACAGTCGTCACACTCCATCCACTGCGTCTTTGGGGCTTCATCTCCACCAACATGAATACACTTTGATGGGAATAATTTAGCAATTTCACCTAGTACATCTTCTAGAAATTGATATGTGCTTTCTTTGCCTGCACAAACGACATTTTCTTTTATTCCAAAGTACTCTTCTACCTCAATTTCTTTACCTTTACAATGCAAATCTGGATAGGATGCAATGAGTGCAGATGTATGCCCCGGAAGATCTATTTCAGGTATTATCTCAATGTATCTTTCTTTAGCATATTTAACCAAATCTACAATATCGCTTTGAGTATAAAAGCCGCTTACTGGTTTGCCATCTCCTCTAGTTCCTTTTCTAATGGAACCTATATCTGTAAGCAACGGAAATCTATTTAATTGGATTCTGAAACCTTGATCATCGCTTAGGTGCAAATGTAGTTTATTCATCTTAAATAAAGATATAGCATCAATTATTTTCTTTATTGTACTTATAGAATAAAAATGCCTACAAACATCTAACATGAATCCTCTGTATTCATATTTATAATTATCATCAATTATGCAACAAGGAATGTATGAATATTCATTTTTATAATATTCCAATATCAATAATTTTATAGTCTGAACAGCATGAAAAATGCCTTCATTACTATTGGCAACAACGTAGATATTTTCTCCAATTTCAATCCTATAATCTTCATCTATTTGCGCAACAGTAAAAACACAACTGTTCTTTTCGCCATTTTTTAAATCAACAAATTTTCTTAAATCATTAGAAAGGAATTCATCCAATCCAACTATTTGAGTTGAATTAGAAAATGTAAAATTACCCTCTAGCATAGTTATATTCTCTGGTTTTGGAATAATTTTCATATTTTCCTCCAATTTAAATTAATTATACCACATCAATGTCTTCCGTCAATATAGACCATTATTGCACGGAAGTAAACTTCCGTGATTGACACTTTTTGCTCACTATGCTAACATTTTGGTATGGTCAAAGGTGCGGGAATTGGTGCTGCTGTTATTGCAGTATTTACAGTGTTATGGAAGATTATTAAAGTCATAGCTGAAATTATAGCTAAGGTTTTATATTATCTTGGCATATGGGTTCCTCTTCTCTATTTGGCCTATGGTGGCATATTAAAGCTTATATTTAAGAATTTTTATTTATTCTCTGCTGACACTAATTCTGTAATCTATCTCATAGGCTTCATTCTAACAATCTTTATCGCAATAATAATTACGGTAAAGAATCTCATTTTTAAGCCTTTTAGAAAATTATTCAAGAAAAAGAAAGATGTTGTTGAATACAATGAAGATAACTTAAAGAGTGGAACATCTGAGGCTCCTAAAATATATAGAAGTCGTGTAAATAAAGGAATCATAGTTTATGAATACAGCAATAGATATGACCTTTACGAACAAAAGGATGACAAACTTGTTCTTGTTTCAACTGAATTTAAAAAGAGAAAACGTTGGAATTAATAATATCTTTTCTTAACTGCCGTGGCTTGAGCCATAATTCTTCTTGCAAACTTTTCTGGACCAACAATATTTCTAATTGTATAAGAATCAAATCCTGAACCAATTATTTCAACAGATCCTATTCCAAGCAATCTTTGAAATGCTCCTTGAGTTACGTGTGTATTAACTATTTCATACACCTGAACGGTTATAACTTCAGAGCCCATCATGCCGACATGATAAACCAATTTATCTTCTGTCAAAATAACCTCTTTTGAATAGAATGCAAGGATATGGAAAAACGTTACCAAAAGCATAAATCCACCAGCTCCCAAAATGGCCCATTTTAGGTTGGTTTCTGTAAGATATTTTACCTCTGTAATTGAACTGTCTATGAGTTGCTCAATTTTCAAATTAAATATCCAAAGACAAGCAATTATTCCACCAAAAAGAAGTGTGAAAAATAACTCTCCGGCAAACACCCAATAAGTGAATTTTGCCTTAGCTACGATTCTATCAGACTTAGAATATATCCTTTCTAGTTTTCTCATACGTCAGACCTCAAACATGGTGGGAATTGTGAAATACGAAGTGCTGTACAACCATAAGGAACAAACACTCTTTCTATGCTCTCTTCTGAGAAATTTGGCTTCTTTGGAATCTGTGTAAATCCATTTGTATCGTAATCCCAATTTTCAACGTTTTTCGCCAAAACACGTAGTTCAAATGGTGGTTTTTCATGGTTAAAAGGTATTTTTGTGATATCAGACACAAAAGTCTTCTCAGCTGTATATAGATGCTTTATGCCATTAACTCCTTTCTTTGCGAACACTGGAGAGATGTTCCATTTCTTGCTAAATGTCATAGCTAAAACAGATGCATCATCCTTAGAAACAGATATGGAAGGAATGATTCTTTCTGCCATTAAAACGCTTCCTTTGTAGAGGCTTATGGAGTTATCTGGATTGTATAAACCAACTAAAGGAATATCTAATTTTAGAGTGAATGTGCTACCTGTTTTTAGTATGCAACGAACAGAGATATTTCTGGATCCACTAGCCACAACTTCGCCACCAGAAATGATTTGCATTGTGGTGTTTTTTGGCACTCTAAAATTGAGCTTAACTTCAGGTTCTCCATCTACACTTTCGACCTTAAAAATTACCTTGTTTCTGAATGGATAATTTGTCTCTTCTTTAAGCACAAGAGTAACACCATCTACAACTGTTTTAATGGTGCATGGAGCATATGAGAAGAATGTCAATTCTCTATCTCCTTGCATACACAAGGATTGCATATACAAAGGATAAGAAGATAACAATGCAATTGCTGCTCTAGACAATTTATTAATTGTATATGCATTGCCATATTCTGTATCTTTGAAGAATACTTTAGTATCTGAATTTGTCTCAACTTGGTTAGCAAGTCCAATCTCTTGTACAGCACAAGTATTAGAAAGCATTGCAGAAGATACCGCATTATATAACACCTTTTCCATTGTGTCTGCAGCATTATAATCTCCAGCATATTGCAACATATATATAAGACTTTCTAATAACTCTACATCTGCAACGACATCCATGCCTCTTGTAGGAGACTTGCCACCAGTCCTGTAATCGCATGTGAACATTCCTGTTGCTGTTCCATGATATTTACTTATGTTGTTTAAGAACTTCGCCGAGAGCCTATTTAAATCAGGGTCACCAACAAATGAACCATAAGTGGTTGGATATTTTATTGCTTTAGCAATATTTACGCCATTTGTCTCAACCATTACCTTATGTGAGAACTTTCTCCAGTTGGTATCTGCAACATCTTTTGTTAATGGATGAACTAAAACATCATCGTTAGATTGTTGTTCATATGTTTCAATGAATTTCTTGACTTTGAATGCATTTTTATATGGCAAATATTTCGTAGAGCTTGCTTTATATCTATAATTATTTGCTAAAGCAAACCAATCTGTGGTTGTTGCTCTAAGTTGTTCTGCCAAGTCTTTTAACCATTCTTGGTCTGTTTGTTTATATACCAATTCCATAGCAGGAATTTCTTCTAATAAACGAGATCTTGAATGATACCAAGATGGTGTTAACATAAATGTATTGAATTGGTTCTTAAAGAATTTCTTTAAGAAAGTAATGATTTGTGGGTCTCCTGTGAGTTCATAATAACTCATAATAGCCTTAATTCCTTCAATCTTAGGAGAAATGAATTTGCCACCTCTTGGACCGAAATCTCCGCCTTCATTAGCACTAGCAAAGATTGGTTGCATAAAAGCATCCGCTTTTTCTCTAAGCTGTTTATCTTTTGCAAGCGTACCAGATAATAAGATTAAACCACGGGCATATCTTGGAAGAGCCTCATCTCCAGTCCATCTTCCATTCTTAATAAGACCTTGTAAATTTCCCAACTTTTTTTGGAGATCATTTAATAGAATTAATTGGCTAAGTAGCCATCCTTCTGGTTTAATTGCTCCGATTGGTAATCTTTTTAAAGGTTGAAAATTCTTTTTTGCCATTATTTCTCTCACTAATCTATTAATAGATTATCTATTAATTTATCATACTAGTTTGACAAATGCAACCTTCAACTATAAACTTACAACAAAAGGAGTAACAAAAAAATGAAATATTTACTAGTTTTAGGCGATGGTATGGCAGATTATCCAATAGAATCTATTGGCAACAAGACTCCATTAGAGGTTGCAAACAAACCTTATATGGATTTTCTTGCAGAAAATGGAAAGATTGGATTGGTAAAGACTGTTCCTGATGGATACAAACCTGGCAGTGATGTCGCAAATTTAGGTGCACTAGGATATGATGCCACGAAGTGTTACACAGGAAGAAGCCCACTTGAAGCATTATCCATTGGAATAAAGATGGAGGATGACGATATAGCCATTAGAACGAACTTAGTTACTCTTTCAGACGATGCAAAATATGAAGACAAGACTATGATAGACTATAGTTCTGGTGAAATTACAACAGCTGAATCCCGTGAATTAATGAAATTCATTAATGAGAAACTTGGAAATGATAAGTTTGTATTCTATGGTGGAGTAAGTTACAGACATTGTTTAATTATTAAACACGACACTCCAAAAGATATGTCTCTAACACCACCACATGATATTACTGGAAAGAAAATAACCACATATCTTCCAAAAGGACAACTTCACGAAGAACTTTATGAGCTTATGTCTAAGTCTTATGATTTATTAATAAATCATCCAATTAACAAAGCAAGAATTGCAAAGGGCTTAAATCCAGCATCTTCTATATGGTTCTGGGGACAAGGAACAAAGCCTGCTATAGAGAACTTTAAAGAACGTTATGGCAAGACTGGTTCTATGGTTTCTGCTGTAGACCTCCTTAAAGGTATTGCAATTGGTGCAGGAATGAAATCCGTAGATGTTGAAGGTGCAACTGGAAACTTGGATACAAACTTTGAAGGAAAAGCCGAAGCTGTTATTAATCTTTTCAAAGAAGGAAGGGACTTTGTATTTGTACATCTTGAAGCACCAGATGAATGTGGACACCATGGAGATCTTCCGGGCAAAATTAAGTCTATTGAACTAATTGATCAAAAGATTCTTGGACCAGTATTTGAGTATCTCAAATCTTCAAAAGAAGATTTTGCAGTACTAGTTATGCCAGATCATAGAACACCTATATCACTGCTTACACACTCTAGTGAACCAGTACCATTTGTGATGTACTCAACAAAGACAAAACTAGGAAGTGGAAATAAATATAATGAGAAGGCTGCTGAAGAATCTGGAGTATTTTATAAATACTGTTGGGATTTATCTAAAGAATTCTTTGCATTATAAAATTTAAACACTTAATAAAAAAATCTGGCACAATGCCAGGTTTTTTATTTTGAACTCCACTCGGTAAGTTTCTGTAAAAGTTTATTAGTTTTCTTATGTTTCTTTTCATTCTTCTTTCCGTTAACAAATGTAGTCTTGCTATATGTACCTTTTGAGAACTTCCTCTTAATAATCTTAGGAGCAAAGAATGTTACAACAACCAATACGAGTTTAATAACAGCCACAAATAATGTTGCAAGAAGAACAGCCCATTTCTTAATTGTATCAACACCATTGTAAGACATACCAGCAATGGCGATAATAGTAAGAGCAACGAAGGTAATATTTAATCCAGCCTTAAATAACTTAATCAAAAATCCAACTATCTTTAACCCTTTCCCATTGTCTTTGAACTTATTCATATCTGTAAAGAATAAGCCTGTTAAAACAAGAACTATAAGGATAAAGAATACAAGCAATACTGAAAGAACAATAGTAAATGTTGTAGATACCCAGTTCTGGCTCATCAAATAAGCCGTCATTGTTATGGAATAAATAATCGAAATAATTGTCCAAATGAAAGAGAAAACTAATGCGACTCTTTTCTTTTTTTCTGTTGAGTCAACAGATACAGAAATCACCTCTAAAGGTTTCCCCTCGGATGATGTTTCTACTGTTTCAATAGCTTGTGTATTCTCTTCGTTCATTTTGCAATATCGGTATTTTATCTATTTATTTTTAGTATTTTAACTATATTGTTTTGCTATATCCTGCTTTTGTTAAGTTCAATAAAATCTTCCATATTTTTCTCTATTAAATCGAAGAATTTATTAACTATTTTTTCATCTTCCTCGTTGCCACGAATAGCAATTGTCATAGTGATTTTGTTATTAAATGTGGTAAGGGCAAGTTGCATATACGGCTTATATTTTATAGCACCAGTCATAAATGCGTCAATAGGTTTAGCAGTTCCAAACATAAGGTCTTGTTCCTTTAATAAGCCTATATTACTCATACCGATTAATGGATTTGAGTAGCCTAGTTTAATGGCAAATTCACTTACCGTAAATGGTAAAATAGTATATGCAAGTTTTAGAAGTGGTAAGGAATATAAGCCCATGAATCTGTCTTTCTTATTCTTTCTAATAGAATGCAAGACATTGATTAAAGTGTCGTTAATTGTCTCGCCCTTTTCCTTTGTTGTACATTGCATAAAGCCTGTGTGGTTTGTTAATCCACCTTTCTCGCCACCACCTTCGATATATCTTCTAAGATCAACCATACATGGCACAGAGATTGTCTCATTAGGATTCTTGTCTGCGATATCATATAAAGCTCTCATATAAAAAGCCAACATCATATCATTTACAGTTACTCCCATACTCTTTCCAATCTTGTATATATTCTTAAAGGAATCTTCACTTGTTTTCCTTCTGCAAATCATACATTTATCTTCTGCGCTGGCTGGTGTAAGTGGGAACTTATTCTTATCTTCAACTGTGCTAATATTCTTGTATAAACCTTTTGCGTATTTTTCATCTTTCTCATTCATCTTGGAATATACCGCATTATAACTTCTATTGCCACCTTTAAAATTAAGGTCCTTTTGGCCGTTTAAAAGCTTTGTGTAGCATTCTGCAAGATGTCTGATGAAATACTTGAGATCACCGCCATCACAGCACATATGGTTAATTATCATTGCAAAAGTGGTTTTCCCATCTTTGTTATACAATCCGATACGATATTGAGCATTGTTGTCTACAGGAATACTTTGTGTTATATGTTCATTAACATCTTTCTCAACATCTTCAGAGTCTTTAATAATTAAGAAATCATCTATAACATATTTTTCAACTTCCCAATATGGGTCTACTACATCATAATGGAATGATGAATGTAATACTGGATTCTTTTCGTTAATAAATATTAAGCATTGTTTTAATATTTCTACATTAATTATGGAATCAAAATATATTACGCAATGAACCATCCTGTCATAGTAATTCCTAAACAGGTATTGCATTTTATCCCACATTTCTGCCTTTAGTCTTTGTTTCATATCTTATCTGTCCTTCCACATTGTGTAGTATTCTTCATCTTCGTCTATATCATGTTCTTGAATCTCATCTTGTTCTGCCTTCTTTTTCTTAGCATTTCTAATTCCAACAAGAACTCCTAATAAAATAACGTCTATTATTATGCCTGCTAAGCAAAGAATCCAATATGGATGCCATAATCCCATTGTTATTCCTAAAATTATATAAAGCATTACAAAGAACACTTCAATAAATGCAGCATAACCTAAATACTTTAACTTTAATCCAGCAATATCCATCATTACAGGACATACACCAACTATTAATACAACCATTACAAGGAATGCAAGCCAGGATTTGTTAAATCCAAAGAGTATTTGAAGGACTAAGAAAACGAAAACTGTTAATAAAACTATATCTATATCTATAAAGATTTGAGATATTAAATATTTCTTTTTCTTTAATAAGATTGCGCCAAATAGTGTTGAAACAGCTGCCGCACCAAAGAATAAACCACCAACAATAATTAACCATGTCTTTCCCCATGCATTGCCTAGTGCGAAACTTGTTATTAAATAAGCTGCTACTATTGTTATTACAAATGCAACAGAAATTATTAATCCAAGTATCACATTTCTCTTTGCTGTTTTTGCTTTCTTTGAACGGTTTTCAAAGTCTATTAAGGATTGTCTTACATCTCCTAATGAATCAATGCACATATCATATATTAAGTCATCGTCTGTCATCCCCTTGATTCTTAAGTCTTGCTCTTTCTCGAGTAATTGTGTAAGCATTTCCTCACGAAGCTCATAGGCGGCTTTGGTTGGCTTAATTGCCCTGAATTCTCTTTCTAAATATCTTTTAAAACGATCTATCATAACACCCTCCGTTTTTCCTTTCTTATTTTTTATGTTTTAGTGCAACAACAATTGCAATTAATAATAGGTCTAATGCTGCTGCTGCAACTGGAAGTACCCAGTATATGGACCATGTAATAACTCCTAACAATGCTAATCCTACGTATAAGAATACACCCAATAACAAGACTAAGAACAAAAGACTTACAAATCCCCATACCTTAAGTCCACCTGTGTAACAGATAATTATATCGGCAATGAACCAAGATAATATCATTAAGAAGAATATAAGCCATGTTCTACTAATATATTCTGGTACGAGCACAACTAATAATAAGTAAACTGTTATATATAGCAGCGTTGTTATTGTTCCAACAGAGAATCTAAGCAACATATATTTTTTATATTTTACCAATGGAATCATTCCAATAATTAAGTTTGTTATTACTATTAAAAATGCTCCGCCAACTTCCATTACCCATGTCTTGCTCCATGCTTTTGTAACTAAACTAGTTACAAGATATGCAACAGTAATTAAGAACATTACTGCAACAGATATAAGAGTAATCTTAGATGCTTTTATAGCCACTCTCTTTACATCATCACTATTCTTTTCAAATGAAGTGAGTGTTAATTTAATATCTCCTAATGAAGAAATACTCTTTTCATAAATAACATCTTCATCTGTTTCTCCAGCATCTTTGTATGATTGTGCATGATCTAATAAAGTTGAATAAACTTCCTCTTTATAGTCTAAAGCATATTGTGTTGCTTTTATAAAATGAAAATGCTCATATAGATAATTTTTAAATCTCTGTTCCAAACTCATTTTTGCTCGTCTCCTATTATCAATTTCATTAATATTTTATTTATCTTCAACCATTCGCTAGATTTAGCTAAATAGTATTCCTTTCCTTTTTCAGTTATGGTGTAATATCTTCTTCTGGCACCACCAGTCTCATCGTTTCCCCAGTATGCCTTAATTAATTCATTCTCTTCCATTCTTCTGAAAGCAATGTAAATAGTTGCATCTTTGATATCAATCTCTCCACCGCTAACTTCAGAAATCATATGGGATATTTCATACCCATATGCATCTCCTTCCATTAACTTCCTTAGAATAACTGTTTCAGTATATCCTCTTAAAACATCTGCACTTACCATAACTACTCCATTAAAAGGTTTAAGTATTTAATCTGTTTACATACATAATACATTTTATATTTCGCGCTGTCAACAGAAAATATTAAGATTTTACAAAATATTTATGAAATAATCGGTTGACAAATATAGGCAAATATCATAATATAATCAAGCATAATCGATGCGGGGTAGAGCAGTCGGTAGCTCGTCAGGCCCATAACCTGAAGGTCGTTGGTTCGAGTCCTTCCCCCGCTACCACCAGTATGGCGGCATAGCTCAGTTGGTCTAGAGCGGTCGGTTCATACCCGACAGGTCGACGGTTCGAATCCATCTGCCGCTACCAACCGAAATATGCGAATATGGCTCTGTGGTCAAGCGGTTAAGACACCGCCCTTTCACGGCGGTCACCCGGGTTCGAATCCCGGCAGAGTCACCAAGATGGAGGTTTAGCTCAGTTGGTCAGAGCACTTGCCTTACAAGCAAGGGGTCATAGGTTCGAGCCCTATAACCTCCACCAAAATGAAAAGTCCTTCTACATATCGTGGGAGGATTTTTTATTTTATCTTTTCCCCGCACTTCTCAATCTTTCTTTTTTATCTAATATATGCTAATATATGTAAAAAAGAACGGAGTTTAAAAATGGGTGAAATTTTTGATAAAGCTGTTCAGTTTGCCTTCCAAGCACACAAAGGACAATTTAGAAAAGATGGTACTATGTACATTCTACATCCTTTAGAAACTGCTGCAATTGTTAGCACAATGACAAAGGATGAAGACATTCTTGCTGCTGCCGTTTTACATGATACAGTTGAAGATACTCCAGTAACTGCAGAAGATATTAGAGCCACATTTGGAGATAGAATTGCAAATCTCGTTGCTCATGAGACAGAAAATAAACGCCCTGAACAAAGCGCAGCAAAAACATGGAAAATTAGAAAAGAAGAAAGCCTGGCAGTATTAAAAGATTGTAGTATTGAAAGCAAGATGATTTGGATTGCAGACAAACTGTCCAATATGCGCTCTCTTCTAAGAATATATGAGGACATTGGTCTCGATGTATTTAAGGCCTTCAACGAAAAAGATCCAAAAGAACAAAGATGGTATCATGCAACAATTCTTGAATACACAAAAGAATTGTCTGATTACGCAGCATATAAAGAATATAGACATATCTTTAAGAAGATATTTGATTCCCATAAATAAGGAGTTTTAATATGGTAATTCAACTAAAAGGAAGAATTGATTCCTCTAATGCAGCAGAAACCGAAATGAATATTAACGAGCAACTCGGTAATAATGTAGACGAATTAGTACTCGATGCAGATGAACTAGAATATATCTCAAGTGCAGGTCTTAGAGTTATTTTACGTTTAAAGAAACAAATCCCTAATACCAAAGTTATAAACTGCAATTCAGATGTCTATGATATTTTTGATATGACAGGTTTTTCAGAAATGATGGAAATAACTAAGGCATATAGAAAAATCTCCATAGATAATTGTGAAATTATTGGAGAAGGTGCAAATGGTATTGTATACAGAACAGATCCAGACACCATTGTTAAAGTATATAAAATGCCAGATTCTCTTAATGAAATTAACAAAGAAAGAGAGCTTGCCAGAAAAGCATTTGTTATGGGAATTCCAACAGCTATTCCATATGATGTTGTTAAAGTTGGAGATTTATACGGTTCTGTATTTGAAATGCTAAATGCAAAATCTTTTGCAGTATTACTTGAAGAAGATGGAGATATAGATGAACTTGTTAAAGAAAGCGTAACCATATTAAAGATTATCCATTCCACAACTCTTAAGAATGGCGAACTTCCTAACAAAAAAATTGAAGGAATTAAATGGGCAGAATATTGTGTTCCATATCTTCCAAAAGAAGTTGGAGAAAAACTTGTTAAATTATTCAAAGAAATTCCTGAAACAAATAATATGATTCATGGAGATTATCATATTAAAAATATTATGAGACAAGGAGAAGAAAATCTTTTAATAGATATGGATACCCTTTCTCTTGGGCATGTTGTCTTTGAATTTGCTCAAATGTATATAACATATCATGGATATAGTGAAATTGATCATAGCGATTCCAAGCGATTCTTCAATGTAGACTATGATACTATTAGGGCATTCTGGAACAAGTCCTTAAAGTGCTATTTCAACAATAAAGATGATGCTTACATAAATGGCGTTGTAGATAAGGCTAGAATTATTGCATATACAAGAATGCTACGTAGATCCATAAAACACAAATTAAACAATGATGTTGTTGAAGAACATTGTAAGAAGCTCTTAACAGAATTAGTACCTGTCACAGACTCATTATCTTTTTAATGAATAAGGAATAATATATGAAGAAACCATCTCGTAGAATATATTTCAATTTATCTGCTGTTATCATTGGTGTTGTTGTAGTATTACTTGTAATATTCAGCATTATTATAACAAGCTTGGGTTATTATGCTTTTAATGATTCATATACTAAAGAGGTAACCGAAACCACATACTATATGGCAGATACCGCCACATCTTTGGTAAATGGAGACCACATAGATGACTATCTCGCTGGCAACGAAACAGCAGAATGGGAAAAGACAAATGCAAATCTCAATACTTATGTAAAAAAGATTAGAGTTACTATTCTTTATTTAATTAAGGTAGATACAAGTGATTATAATAGTTTTGTATCCATATTCAATGCCGTAAATAACGAAGTTGAAAATACAAACTATACTCCATGGGAACTTGGTTTCAAACGTAATACAACAAATGAAGAATACCGTCAAAAATATATAAATATATATGAGAATGGAAGTCCGTATGAAACAGTCTTTAGAGCAAAAACAACAGACGGACAAAAACCACACATTACAACAATTGCTCCTGTTAAAGATTCTAATGGCAAAGTTGTTGCTCTTATGTGTATACATAGAACCATGGATGGAATATCACATGCAAGACAAAAATTCATGGACTATACTGCTTTAGCTGCTCTTGGTATGGCATTACTTGCAGCCCTCTTCTATATCATATTTATTAGAAAAGCATTCATCCGTCCTATTAGACAAATATCCTCTGAGGCAACTCGTTTTGCAAGCGAGAACTCAAAGAGTGATCCTATTGGTGATGTAAGCAAGTTTAAAGAGATAGCAAACCTTGCACATTCCATTGATACAATGGAAACAGATATGCTTAATTACATTGATGCTATTACAAAGGCGACAGCAGAAAAGGAAAAAGTAGCAGCAGAATTATCTGTTGCAACATCTATACAGGAAGCATCTATTCCAAATAGTTTCCCTGCATTCCCGGATAGAAACGACTTTGACATATATGGTGCAATGATACCCGCAAAAGAAATTGGTGGTGACCTATTTAACTTCTTCTTAATTGATGATGACCATTTGGCTTTTGTAATTGGTGATGTATCTGGCAAAGGAGTTCCAGCAGCATTATTTATGATGGTAACCAACATTCTTATTTCTGAAATAGCTAAGGCTGGTGGCACACCTGGTGAAATACTAGAAAAAGTTAATAACCGTCTATGTGAACATAACCAAGCGGATATGTTTGTAACGTTATGGTTAGGAATACTTGAGATATCTACTGGCAAAGTTATAGCTGCTAATGGCGGACATGATGATGCAGCAATATATCATCAAGACTCTGGCACATTTGATTTACTCAAGACTAAACACGGTGTATTAGTTGGAACAATGCCAGGAGTTAAATATAAGGATTTCGAATTTAAGCTTAACAAAGGGGACAAGATATTCTTATATACAGATGGTGTGCCAGAAGCAACTGATGCAAACAAAAAGATGTATACTCTTAACAATATGTTAAGAACACTTAATGTAAATAAGAACAAATCTGCACAAAGAATAATAGAAGGCGTAAAAGAAAGTGTCTTTGAATTTGTTGGAGATGCTCCTCAATTCGATGACTTAACAATGCTCTGCATACAATTAGGCAAAAATTATGCAAAAGAACTTGATGTATATGCAAATACAGATAACCTTTCTCAGGTAACTTCATTTATATCTTCTTTCTTAAAAGAAAACGATTGCCCTGAAAAAACCGAAAAACAAATCATATTAGCAGTTGATGAGGCCTTCACTAACATTGCTAATTATGCATATGGAGACAAAGAAGGAAAGGTTGAAATAAGCATACAAAAGGAAGATAAAGATATAATTATCTCCATAAAAGATAATGGCAAAATATATAACCCATTAGATAAAAACGATCCAGATATTACACTGCCTGCAAAAGATAGAGAAATTGGTGGACTAGGAATTTTCCTTGTTAAGAAGAATATGGATAGTGTTACTTATTCTTACGAAAATAATGCCAATGTTCTTACAATGAAGAAAAAGATAGACTAACCTTCCTCTTTCATCTCTATTGTTTGTTCGGTTTCCTCTATAGCAGTTCCGTCTTTAACGAACTTCTTACACCAAATACCAGAACGTAAGATTATAAATCCTACAGTCATTTTAATTATTTCCAAACACTGGATGGTTAAATACATCCAAATTATATCTAAATTTGTTAATCTCGAAATTATAATTGCAACAGGTACTGGGATAACCCAAGTATAGAAACTATCAAAGAGGAATGTAATCAAAGTTCTTCCACCAGCACGAATTGTAAAATAAGCACAGTTGATAATTGACTCTAATGGCACAAAACATGCTGCAACAATCATAATATATTTTGCTAGTTCTTTTGCATCATCTGATGTGTTATATAAACTTGGGAATACAAATGCTAGACCTATATACAAACCTGTTAATAAAACACCAAGCGTTGCTGAGAATGCCATAAGCTTTCTAGAAGAATCTCTTGCTTTTTCCATATCTCCAGAACCAAGGATATTTCCAACAATAATACCTGTAGCAACACCCATAGTTAAATAACCTGATGCAAAAAGATTATTAATAGTGCTTTGAATATTCAAAGCAGCAACTACTACTAATCCTCTAACAGAATAACATTGCGCTATCATAGATATTCCAAGAGACCACAAAACCTCATTAATAAATACTGGAGTTCCTCTTTTAATATATGCCTTACATTCTTCAAGTGGGACTTTTAAAGTTCTCCATACACCCTTGAAATATGGCATCTTTTTAGATACATGGCACCAAATAACAATAATTATTGCCTCAACATATCTTGAAACAACTGTCGCTATAGCAGCACCGTCTACACCTAATTCAGGGGCACCCCATTTACCATAAATCAACACATAGTTTAATACTAAGTTAACTGCTACTGCACACAAACCTGCAACCATTGGAGGCATTGTCCTTTGTGCACTTCTTACGGTTCCAGCATATACCTGAGACACAACAAAAGCAGGAAGGCCTATTACCATTAACGATAGATAACTTGTTCCAAATCCTAGAGTTGCTTCTGCATCTCCTATTGTTCCTGTATCATGAAGATATAAGTTTATTAAAGCTTTTCCTGCACCACCAAATATTAAAATACTTGCAACCAATAATGCTAAACCCCAATACATTGAGAAACGAATTGAGTGTTTCATACCTATTTCGTTTTTAGAACCAAAGTATTGAGCTGTAAAGATGCCTACTCCAGATGTTGCTCCAAATATAGCAAGGTTAAATACGAAAAGAAGAATATTGGCGATTGATACACCCGACATCTCTTCGGTACCAACTCTACCAACCATAATATTATCCAAAAGTGCAACGAAATTGGTAATTACGTTTTGAATTAAAATAGGTACTGCTACAGCAAATACCATCTTATAAAAGGCTTTGTCGCCTATAAGTTTAGATAATAAATTGTTTTTTCTTTCTAGTTCCATATTTTCCTGCCAAACAAGCAAGAGTATAACACATATATTATTACTATCAAAACACTTTAAAAAAAAATCCCCAAGATTAACTTGGAGATTTTATCTCTTAATTTATTCTTTGTTTATTTTAGTACTAGGTACAATTTCATTTGTTCTTCTATCTTAACGATTTGAACTTTACAAAGGCTCTTTCTCTCCAGTTCTTTCTTAAGACCACACCAAATAGCACGAATCATTAAAATGTCTCTTGAGTCTAATGCATTTGCAAGACCTTCAAGCATTAATAATAAATCATCCCTATCTGCCTCAGTCATAGATGCTGCTGAAATCTCGTTAACCATAGAAAGGATGATATCTTCTGTTTGTTCATAAATACCATTAGAAGCAAATGCAACAGTTCTACCATCTTCTGCAAAATTATCTTCCTCAATTCCATTAACTACTAAGTTGGCAAGTGACATCTTAAATGGATCCATAACTTCGTTAACGAACTTATTTACACTTTCTTGTTGAGATGCACTTGGATAATACTTGCAAGAGAATGAGATTATATCTTCTGTTCTTTCGTCAAATTCAAGTAAAAGATTAAAGACAAAAGCAACAAGTTCTTTATCTCCACCTGGAGCCCTAAAGAAATCTCTGCCATTAACAGTAATTAAAGCCTTTCTCTTTTCTTCGAAATAATTGAAATGTCTGGATACAATTGTTAGTACCCTCTTAAATTCATCATAGTATGCAAGGAGTTTCAAAAGAGATTTAACTTTCTTATCTACAAAGATAATACTATCTCTTTTCATTTGCTCTATAACTGCAACTAATGCTTCTATTCCTTCGCCATTGTATTCCATGCGTTTATAATACCATTAACCCACGATTTTATCAACTCTACATTAATTAAGAGGATTAATATCCTCTCAATTCAACACTTCCAACATTTGGTTTAATGATTTCTAGAAATTCTTCTGCAGTTTTACGTGGTATTTGAGTTAACCCTTCTGCAATATTTCCACCTTTGTCATCAAACTTTTGGAGATAATATCTTTTTGCACCTTTTATAAGTTTTGCAATCTCTTTAATATTCTTTTCTGAATGTGCTTCATATATTAAAGTTGTTCTGAATTCGTAATCCACATGTCCTTCTAATAAATAGTCTATAGACTCTTTCACTTTGGAAGTATCATAATTCTCTATGCCAATTGTGATGTCATAATCATCTAATGAGTTCTTAACATCCATTGCCACATAATCTATTAGTTTATTTTCAACTAATTCTTTAAGCATTTTAGGATTAGAACCATTTGTGTCTAATTTAATTTTATAATTAAACTTTTGTTTAAGATACCTAATATAATCTGGCAAATCCTTATGAATAGTTGGTTCTCCTCCACTTATTACAACTGCATCTAAGACATTTTTTCTCTTTTCAAGGTAATCCTCTATTTCTTTCTCTGAAATAGGTTCTGGAAGTTCTCCAACAACCAAAGCACCATTCTGGCAGAAAGGACAGCAAAAATTACAAGCTCCTGTAAATAATATACAGGAGGTGTAACCGTCATAATCTACGAATGATACTTTTTCTATGCCGTAAATTTTCATAATGTATCTACATATGTGGATGCTGCTGTTGCTGCAACTGCGCCATCTCCACAAGCTGTTGTTAATTGGCGAATCTTCTTGGTTCTGCAATCTCCAGCAACGAATAAGCCTGGAGTCTTTGTTGTACAAGTTTCATCTGAAATGATGTATCCTGCTCTATCTAAGTCTACAACGTTTTCAAATTTCTTGTTATCTGGAACTTGTCCTATTGCAATAAATACACCCTTTGTCTTGAAATTTATAATTGAACCATCATCCTTATTCTTGAATACAAGTCCTGTTAAAGAACCATTTTCAGATTCGAATGCTTGTAATTCACGGTTGTGGTAATACTTAATGTTTTCTCTTTCTTTTAATGCCTTTACAAGATAATTCTCTGCAAAGAATTTATCAAAGAGTGTAAAGACTGTAACACTATTACATTTATTAGCAAGTAATAATGCATATTGAAGTGCTGTGTTTGCATCTCCAATGAGAGCAATATCTTCACCTGTATAGAAAGCACCATCACAAAGTGCACAATAGCTAACACCATTTCCAATGAGTTCTTCTTCGCCTGCTACACCAGTATGTCTGTGTTTTACACCTACTGCTATAATAACTGCCTTGGATCTTCTATCGCCATACTCTGTTGTTACTGTAAAGAATCCATCTTCATCTTTTGTAACTTTCTCTACTTTTTCCAATTCAAAGTCTGCACCAAGGTTTGTGATTTGTTCAAATAATTTATCTGAGAAATCACTGCCACTAATTTCCTTAATGGATGGGAAGTTTTCTACTCTTGGGGAGTTAGCTATTTGTCCACCAACTGTTTCTTGTTCTAAAACTAAAACACTTTTGCCATTTCTTAATGCATATAATGCTGCTGTCATACCAGAAGCACCTGCTCCAATAACAATAATATCTACCATGTTCTCACTCCCTAATATATATAAAAAGCTGCGATAAGCCTAGAATAAACCTACCGCAGCCATAACTGTTTTTAAATTATTTTACAGATTCAATGTAACGTTTAATTTCACTTGCATTTTCGAATTTGTCGTATGTTCCAGCTGCGTTTGGTACAAACATTGTTGGAGCTTTACGTACACCGAACTTAAGTGTTGTTTGCTTTTCTTCTTCTGCATCGATTACTTTGTAAGCGATTCCTGCTTTATCAAGCATCATCTTGCTCATCTTGCAGTTTGGACATGTCTTTGTAGCGAATAGAAGGATATCTGTATTTGCAAATTCAACCGCTGTTGCATCTTCAGCTTTTTCTACTTTAACTGAGTGTGCTGGTCTTGTAGATGCTGCTAAATCATATTCTCTTCTTGCTTCGAATTCAGCAAGTTTACCTTCGTTCCAGTTTTGTACAGGACGATAGTATCCAGTAATACGGCTGTAAACTTCTGTTGTCTTTCCACACTTTGGACATGTATATTGTTCACCTTCGATATATCCGTGTTCTTGGCAAACAGAATATGTTGGGCTTAATGTATAGTATGGTAATCTGTAGTTGTTAGCAATCTTCTTTACGATATCTGCAGCTTGTTTCCATGTTGATAATCTTTGACCAAGGAAGGCATGGAATACTGTACCAGAGGTATAAAGTGTTTGAAGTTCATCTTGGATGTCTAATGCCTTGAAGATATCTTCTGTGTATCCTACTGGAAGGTGTGAGCTGTTTGTATAATATGGTTCTTTGCAATCTGCACCAGCTGCTGTGATGATATTTGGATACATCTCTTTATCGTGCTTTGCAAGACGATATGCTGTTGATTCTGCAGGTGTTGCTTCTAAGTTGTAAAGGTCACCATATTGCTCTTGATAGTCACTTAAACGATTTCTCATGTGGTTAAGAACATCCTTTGTGAATTCTTGTGCCTTTTCATGAGTTAAGTCTTCTCTGACCCATGCAGCATTTAAGCATGTTTCGTTCATACCAACTAAACCAATTGTTGAGAAGTGGTTGTTGAATGTTCCGAGATAGTGCTTTGTGTATGGATATAAGCCATTGTCTAAGAACTTTGTTACTGCATCTCTCTTAATCTTTAAGGAACGAGCTGCGATATCCATTATTTTATCTAATCTTTGATAGAATTCATCTTCTGTCTTGCTGAGGTATGCTATTCTTGGCATATTGATTGTAACAACACCGATTGAACCTGTGCTTTCACCAGAACCGAAGAATCCACCACTCTTCTTTCTTAATTCTCTTAAGTCTAATCTTAAACGGCAGCACATTGATCTTACGTCACTTGGTTCCATATCAGAGTTTACATAGTTGCTGAAGTATGGTGTACCATATTTTGCTGTCATTGTGAATAATAACTTGTTGTTTTCTGTTTCAGACCAGTCAAAGTCTCTTGTGATTGAATATGTTGGGATTGGATATTGGAATCCTCTGCCGTTTGCATCACCTTCGATCATGATTTCGATGAATGCCTTGTTAACCATCTTCATTTCTTCAACACAGTCTTTATACTTGAAGTCCATTTCCTTGCCACCAACGATTGCGTTGAGTTCTGCTAAGTCATTTGGTACTGTCCAGTCTAATGTGATGTTTGTGAATGGAGCTTGTGTACCCCATCTGGATGGTGTATTAACACCATAGATGAATGATTGGATACATTGTTTAACTTCTTTATATGTGAGGTGATCTGCCTTTACAAAAGGAGCGAGATATGTATCAAATGAAGAGAAAGCTTGAGCACCTGCCCATTCATTTTGCATGATACCAAGGAAGTTAACCATTTGGTTACAGAGTGTGCTTAAGTGTGAAGCTGGTGCAGATGTAATCTTTCCTGGAATACCGCCAAGACCATCTTTAATTAATTGCTTTAATGACCAACCTGCACAATAACCTGTGAGCATTGATAAATCATGAAGGTGAATATCACAATTTCTGTGTGCATCACCGATTTCATCATCATAAATTTCACTTAACCAGTAGTTTGCTGTTACAGCACCGGAGTTGGAAAGAATTAAACCACCAACTGAATATGTAACTGTACTGTTCTCTTTAACTCTCCAGTCATCAACTTTCAAATACTTTTCAACTGTCTTCTTGTAGTCAACGATTGTGTCTTTGATGTTACGGATTTTTTCATGTTGCTTACGATATACGATATATGCCTTTGCAACATCTACATAACCAGCTTGAATTAATACAACTTCAACTGCATCTTGAATGTCTTCAACTGTGATAATTTCGTCCTTAACTTTGCTGGAAAATTCTGCTGTTACTCTTAATGCTAACATCTCGAGGATGTTTTTGTTATACATTTTGTTCATTGCATCGAATGCTTTTCTGATAGCTGTTTCGATTTTTTCAATGTTAAATTCTACTACTGAACCGTCTCTTTTCTTAACTTGATACATAATAATTTCTCCTTATCTTTTGAATCTTTGCAATGTGATTATAACAAAGGATATATAGGGTGTCAACACAAAAAACGCTATATATTGAATATTTTTTCTGTGAAACCACAATATCTAGTGTTTCACGGAATTTTGGTGGTTCCGTAAAAATTTGTAAAAATACACTGAAACTTTTGTCACATTTTTCATATCTCCACTTATTACTAGAAATACGGAAAAATTGTATGTATATTGATGAATAATTATAAATAAATATTGCATAAAACCATGATTTTACGAAATCTTATACCACTACATATTGTGGTACAATTTTTGCAAAGCACAACATACATTTATTATTTTAATGAATCTTATATGTTAAATAACCTATTTTTTATTATATATAGTGTTTTACAATTAATATTTGTTGCCAACGATATAATTCCGTGCAATAATTACACATACTAAATAAAGGAAGATTAGAAAAATGATTAGCATTTTAAGTGAAGCTGAGGAATCAAGAAACTTAATTTCTGCGCTCATCCATTTCTTTACAGACCAAGGCATTTCTAAAGGACTTGCCATAGCATATTTAGTTGTACTTGGTTTAGTACTTGTTATGGGAATCATATGTCTCATAATGTGGATAAGAGTTTGTGGCAAATATTATAAGAATAATAAAGTGGCTATTTCCACTGGCAGATCCAGTTTTGATGTAGCAAGAGAAGCATTAAATAGATGTGGATTACAAAACATTGAAGTTAAAAGATCCGGTTTCATCCGTGCGTGGATATTTGGAAACAGTTACAGTGTATTAAGAAAAACAATATTCTTAAGAAGACGTATTGCAGACAAGAACTCTTTAACAGCTGTTGGTATAGCACTACAAAAAGTAGGTGTTGCAAAACTATGTGAAGGAGATATGAAAGCTGCAAAAGCAAGATACTTCTTACAACTCATTGGTCTCTTTGGACCATTCCTCTTCTTACCTATCATGCTTATTGGTGCTGTTGTAGACTTAATCTTATTCCAACACTACGGAACAATTTCCATTGCTTCATTAGCAGTAAGTGGAGCAATTCTTGCTGTTGGTTTTGTTGCGACATTATTAAATATCCCAGTTGAAAAGAAAGCAAACGAGATGGCATTAGAAATGATAGATGAAAGTAAAGTTTGCACAGAGGAAGAAAAAGAACAAATTGCTGGAATCTTAAAGGCATACTTAGTAGCATATATCTGCGACTTTATTCTCACAGTCTTACGTATCCTACTCTTCATTCTCGAAATCCTAATGAAAGTTCAGGGAAACCGAGGTGGAAGTTCGAATAATTAATAATAATGGGAACCATTATGGTTCCCATTTTTTTTTACTTATACATATCTGCTTGTGCTTGATAATGTTTGGCTAGTTTGTTTTTAAGTTTTTGTGGTGATAATAATCTAACACCTTCCCCATATTGAAGAAGCCAATAAAATAGTGCACTTTCATCACAACGAACATTAGCAATAATATTGCCGTCTGCACTCTTAGATAAGAAAGCCTTATTTCCAAACCAATCTATAACATATTGAATTGTGTTTTCTTTTACAATTTCAATAGAAGCATTTACCACTTCCCCTCCAAATGGATAGATATGTTCATTAAGGTATTGTGCCACATTAAATTCCTCCATCCCTAAAAATGAATTTAGAGGTATTGATTGGTTGTCTTCCATTTCAATTTCTTTTATAAGGTCTACTCTAAATGTCGTAATTGGATTTGTTTTCTTATTATGATTGCAAAGCAAATAATAGTTGCCTTGGCTGTTAATTAAATAATATGGAGATACAATGTATCTTTCACCATTCTTTCTTGGGATTAATTCGCCTTTTTCGTTATATGTACAATATTGGAACGAAACTTTCATTCCTTTTTTTATTGCATCGTTAATACAATCTATATTAAAGAATAATTGTGCATTTGTTGTTCTTGTAACAGAATTACTATTTACAAGGTAACTATAATCTCTTTTTTGATAAATGCTTAAGTGGTCATTAAGTCTATTTGTAATATTATTAGCATATTTGCCAGAAATTGCTTTTGAAGAGAAGATTGCATCATCAATAAATCTAATCTCACTATCTTCGAACAATCTGCCTACAAGTGCACAACCAGATTTTCCACTTTTATCTATTTCATATCCCAGTTCTATCAAAAGTTCAATTGAACTTGCAACACTTTTTCTTTCTACAGATACTCCATAGTCTGCCTGCATCAACCCAATAATCTGTTGATAAGTTAATCTATGATCTTTATCAGAATATTTCTCTAAAACTTTTAATATTAACAGTATTGAACCTTTCTTATCCATTATAAAAAACCTCCATAAGTATGTGTTCATATTTTCTAACTCATATTATAAGATGTGTAATGTTCCAAAAATGGTACATAAAAAAATACACCCATATTGGATGTACTTTTCTATTAAATATTTTTTAATTATTTTTTCAGTCCGGAATATGTATCTAATACAATTTGTATTAGTTTCTCTCTATTGTCTATATCTTCGACCAAATACATAGGCTTTGCGCTAGGATATGGGATAGATTCTTGCATATTATATTTTTTATTAGTTTCTATTTTCTTAACAAGAAGCCTATCATCATATATTCCGCCAAACAGAACATCATTATAATAGAGCATAAACTCACCCATCATCGGTTTACAAGTTATATTGCCCAAATCACTTAATTGTTCTAAAACATAATCTCTAATTTCTTTTGATGATGCCATTTTTCTTTTTTGGTCGGAGTGATGAGACTTGAACCCATGGCCTCATGGTCCCGAACCA
>CAMZEU010000001.1 GCA_947305865.1 uncultured Clostridia bacterium | reverse complement strand
CTTACCCTGTACTACCTCGTCATGTGAGATTGGTAATACATAGTTTTCTGAATATGCATATGTTATTGAGAATGTTAAATCGTTATGATTGTCCTTTCTAAAGAAAGGATCGAGTGAGAGATAATGAAGAGCATCGTTCATCCATCCCATATTCCACTTAAAGTTAAATCCTAATCCACCTGTGTATGCAGGCTTAGTGATAAGTGGGAATGCTGTACTTTCTTCTGCTATTGTTAATGCTCCTTGATATCTTGTTAAGATAGCAGTATTCATTTGCTTTAAGAAATCTTGTGCTTCTAAGTTGTAGTTCCCGCCATATTGGTTTGGAACCCATTCACCACTCTTTCTGCCATAGTCTAAATAAAGCATACTTGCTACTGCATCACAACGGATACCATCTATATGGTATTCCTCGAACCAGAACATAGCTGCTGAGATAAGGAATGACTTAACTTCGTTCTTTCCGAAGTCATAAATCAAAGTTCCCCATTCTTTATGTTCGCCCTTTCTTGGATCTGAATATTCATAAAGTGGTGTACCATCAAATTTAGCTAGGCCATGTTCATCCTTTGGGAAGTGTGCTAAAACCCAGTCTAAAATAACACCAATTCCTGCTCTATGGCATCTATCTATAAATTCCATAAATCCCTTTGGTGTTCCATATCTAGATGTTGGTGCATATAACCCTGTTACTTGATATCCCCAACTTCCTTCAAATGGGAACTCGGTCATTGGCATTAATTCTATGTGCGTATATCCCATCTTCTTTACATATGGAATAAGTTCATCTGCCATAGCCTCGTAATTTAAGAAATTACCGTCTTTGTATTTCTTCCAGCTTCCAAAGTGCATTTCATAGATATTAATTGGTTCACCATATGGAACAAAGTTTTGACGTTCTGTCATCCACTTCTTATCTTTCCATCTGTAACCTGTAATATCATATAGCTTGGATGCATTTGCTGGAGCTGTTTCAAAGTGTAATCCAAATGGATCACATTTTAAGACTGTTTTACCTGCAGATGTTTCTACAGCATACTTATACGTATCATATTGTTTTAATCCTGGAATGAAACATGTCCAAATGCCATCTGCATTCCTATCCATTGGATTGAGTCCTGCTTGCCATTGATTAAAATCTCCAACCACAGAAACACTCTTTGCATTAGGTGCCCAACATTTAAAAGACCATCCCTCTACACCATTTTCAAAACAGCGACTTGGGGATAGTAATTTGTATGCTTGGTAGTTAGTTCCTTCGTGAAAAAGATATGTAGCATAACTATCTAATATAGCCATTAATTCAAGTTTCTCCTTTAACTTGGTTTTATTATTATAACAAAGTTATATATAATACTCAATACCGAAAATTGACAAAAATGCTTTTTGAAATTTGTTAAATTAATAAAATTTGTTAAAAATTAACAAAAATTTCCACAAATTGTGGAAGAAAACTGCGCTTTTATCAATATGTTGTGTTTGGAAATCTTAAAAATTTTTATCAATAATTTTTATACCGCTTTCAACAGTCTCGCATGAAATATAAAGTTCTTCGTCTACTTCTGTCTCTGGTTCTATTATGGAGAATACTGCACTACCACTACCACTCATGTGTGGTTCGAAACCATTATTTCGTAATTCTAACATTGTATTCTCAATTTCTTCATTCAGCATAAATGCTGCACTTTCGAGATCATTGAATAAACTTGCACCTGTTATGTCTTCAATAATAGATTCAATCTCTCTAGTCTTTATGATATGTTCAATGTTGATTTTATCATACATTGTAAAGCACTCTTTGGTGTCTATAACGCTTTCTGGAATTGCTAGCAATAATTTCATAGGCTTGTATTCAAGATGCTCTACGACTTGTCCTAGACTGCTTACCCTACATAGACCACCTTCATACATATATGGAACATCACTGCCAAGAGACAATAAGAACCATTTATCTGGCTCCACACCTTTCATTAAAGCTAATGCTTTAATTATTCCAACTATAGGAGCACTACCACCACCCAATCCGGCACCAAATGGTATGCCTTTTTTAATCTTAATGGAAACAGTTTCTTTGCCGTATTTAGCATAAAAAGAAGATATTGCTTGGCAGAGTTTTACATAGTAATCATCATTAACTTCTTGTACAAAGTTATCCCCAAATATGAATTCTATGTGGCTCTCTTGAGATTTCTTGACTTCAATTTCATCATATAAGGAAATATTGGTCTCCACCATATCTAATGTATGGAGTCCTTGCATCTTGCCTGTAACATTTAATGCTAGGTTTACTTTGCCGTATACCCTTATAATCACTTCAATATCTCCTATTTAATCAAGCTAAAATTGCCCACACATTAAGTGCAGGCAATAATGTGCTTAATATTCTAAATATTAATAATTCTTTGCTTCAACTTCAAAATATGCTTGAGGATGGTTACATACTGGGCATACTTCTGGAGCTTCTGGTCCAACTACGATATGGCCACAGTTTCTGCATTCCCACACTTTGATTTCGCTCTTCTTAAATACTTCTTGTGCTTCCACATTGCTTAAGAGTGCACGATATCTTTCCTCGTGGTTCTTTTCAATAGCTGCAACACCTCTAAACTTTGCTGCGAGTTCTGGGAATCCTTCTGCTTCAGCTGTCTTAGCAAATTCTTCGTACATATCTGTCCATTCGAAGTTTTCACCATCTGCTGCTGCTTTTAAGTTCTCTGCTGTATCTCCAATTCCATTTAATTCTTTGAACCAGAGTTTTGCGTGTTCTTTCTCATTGTCTGCAGTCTTAAGGAATAATGCTGCTATTTGTTCATATCCTTCTTTTTTTGCTTTAGAAGCAAAATATGTGTATTTGTTTCTTGCTTGAGATTCTCCAGCAAATGCTGCTTGGAGGTTCTTCTCTGTTTGAGTTCCTTCGTATTTGTTACCCATAATACATCTCCTTATGCTGGTTGTACATCGTCACCGCTTGCTCCACATACTGGGCAGATTGCGGATTCTTGATCGTCTGCTTCAAATTCAACACCACAAATATTGCAAATAAATGTCATAATTTTTCTCTCCTTTTTTGTTATTTGATAACTTATTATACACAATTTGACTTTCTTTTTAAAGAGCCTTTATTCATATATTGGAAGAAGTGTAAATACCCACTCTGATAGATAATCGTAGCCTTCCAAGTATTCAACTATGTTGGATACTGTGTATTCTTTCAATACATACTTACTTGCATTCATATCATATTCTGCTATCATCCATTTAGATATAGTATATGATGTATACCCTTCGTTAAGTTCCAAATATGATTCAAACTCTGTTGTTGCTTGTGTCAAAGTTTCTGCTGTTATTAAATCTCTTCTAATCTTTGGAGAATTATAATTTGTTCCATTAAACCATACTGGACAATTCTCTATTGTTTTGAACTGACCATTTTCATCCAAGCAAGATACACAGTCATAAGATAGAATTACCATAGGTATTTGTTTCCATTTTGCATTAAGAATAATTTGTCCGTTATTGGCTTCAATACCATCTAATTGAGTTTGAAGTGCTTCTGGAGATTCTGTCCATCCTTTAAATTCATAACCATCTATAGGTGTCATTTGAGAAACAGATGGTGCTGAAGATAAAACTTGGTCTGCTGTTATAGAATGAGAAGAATTAACTACTTTACAATATAAACCATCGCTTGTGAAAGAAGAGTTTTTATTGTTTACATAGTAAACAACATCCAGCGAACCAGCATTGATCCATTTTGCATGAACTCTTACAGTTGTTGTATCTGGGAATTCTTCCATATAAGCATCAAAATTTGCTTTTGTCCATGGCTTTTTAAACTCTTTATCTATATACCAGCCTGCAAATATCTTTCCGGATGGTGGATTAATATCTCCATACTTTGGCAATGAGTTTGTTGCTCCTTCATAATATAGAGCATTAATAATAGAAATTAGGTTATTGGATTGCATGCTCTTGGATTCTTTAAATGCATCTGTCCAAGATCCTCCGTTTAAATCATATGTTACGGAGTATGTTTTAATATACTTGTTGTTGCATCCAACAAGAGCTGCACACATAATCAATACAATACATATACACAAACAAAGTGAAATAATTTTCTTATTCATATAAATACCTCCTCGCTTATGTTTTGTACATAATATTATAACACTATGCCGAACCATTTCAAAAGTTGACATAGTGTTTAATTCATTAAAAGGGTATTATTTGCTTAAATACCGTACTTTTTGGCCATCTCTTTGATGTCGTTAATAATTCTTTCCTTAAACTCATTAGGATATATAACTTCTACACCTTTTGAGAATTGAAGTACCCAGTACTCCATTGCATTTGGACTAACTGTTACTGTAACTTGTACATGTTTATCGTCTCCAGGAATGTCTTCTATATTGATATCTTTACCAAACCACTCAATAACTTGGTCTATTGCCCAATTCTCTGCTTTAAATATTATTGTTTCTGGATAATCTGCAAACATATAAGGTAAACATCTAGAGAATTTTTTGAAGTCTATTCCTGCCTTATATCCTTGAACAGATCGTATATCTGTTGCTTTTATATCAGTATTAATTCTTATTTCTTTCATTCTATCTACTCTGAAATAAGCAATTCCTGTGTGTCTGTCGTCATGACACATTAAATAATATCTTTGGTTATGCATAACCAATTGATATGGAGATACTACTTGGTGGCTAGTCTTATCAAGTTTCTTATTCTTTTGATATTTATAATAATCAAATTCAACTTGTCTGCCCTTTTCGATTGCAATAGCAAGGTTATTTACATTCTTGAATAAATCGTCATTTTCTGTTTTATCCCAATCGTTAGCGAGTAATACTCTCTTTGCATTTGTTTTAAAGTTTTTCCCAGCCAAGCCTACTATTTTATCAATTAATTTCTTTGTATTTGTGGTGGAAATACACTTACTTGCAAGAATAGCATCTATTAAAACATTTGATTCGGGATCTGTAAAAACTTTTTTATTCATGTAATAGCCTTCTTGTCTAGTGTGGCAAATAGGGTATCCTAAACCAATTAATAATTTGACACTATCTCCAATAGCTTTTCTTGCATAATCAATACCATAATCTTCAGAAAGTATTTTTTTAATTTCGCTTTGATTAAGAGGATTATTTTCATCGGTTTCATCTTGAAGTATTTTAAGTATTACTACTATTGCCATTTTTTTCTCGCCTGCCATAGTCGTCTCTCCTTATGTGTTATGTATCAATTTTGACACATTCGTTATAAAAAATCAAGGGCAAATAAAAGAAAAACACCTGATGTAAAATCAAGTGTCTTATATGGTGGGGTTGAATAGGCTCGAACTATCGACCTCGCGCTTATCAGGCGCGTGCTCTAACCAACTGAGCTACAACCCCTTATTTCGTTAGCGTGTTTATTTTAATACAAGTATTTTTTGTTGTCAATTTATTTATAGTTATTATTTTATGTTTTATTTTAGCCGTTTATAATGCCAAAATTAGTATTAACAAAACGATAGAAACTATACCTAAAACTCCTAGTCCACAACCAAGAATAAGGTTCAATTTCTTTTGCTTTTTAACTTCGTTACCTATTTCTTTTATCTCTTTTTCTAAAGATTGATATTGCTTTGATAATTCATCAAATTTAGCTACAACATCATCTTTTAAAGATCTTTGAGAATCTGCTGCTAATTCAGTTGCCTCAATGGCCTTGTCTAATTTTTCATATAGTTTATTAGATTGGCTTACGTTTTGTTTGAACTTTTCAATTTCTTGTACTAAATTTTCTAACTCGCTCATGTTGTCTCCTTTATTTGTCTCCGAACACTTTATTTGCATATAATGCAAATATGTAATAATATACGGTATCTTTTGGTGTGTTTCTATATATGATATCTAGCAATTCTCCAACATTAATCTTTGGAACTAGACCATCTATTATGTTTAGCTTATCCTCTTCCTTAAGTCTTGGATAGAACAAGTATATGCCATCTATGAACTCTTTGAGTTCAGCATCGTTGAGATTGCTTAATATTCTCTTATATCTGGATTTATCAAAGTCGTCAAATTGGAAGAGATTGTATAACAATAAGAACAAGTCTATCTTAACCATATACTTACCTTCGTTGCTCTTTCTCATATTATCTGCTAAAGCAAGAGTTGGAGATGAGCTTGCAAATCTTATGATTTCTTCAATAGAAAGATTGTCTGTTTTCTTAACATCTCTTTGAACATCTAAGATAGACAATGCAAAATAACTCTCAAGCGCTTCTGCCTTTTCTGTATCACTTCTATCTTTGTATACATCTAAGAAATCAAGCATATCTATGAATTGTTCTCTGTGATAATACAAGAGTTGAGAATAATGCCATTCTACATATGCCATAATGACATCTTCTATGCTTTCTGCTTCTTTTATTTGATGTGTTGCTTTCTTGTATATTCCTAAACTATTAATATAGTTTAAACTTCCTTGTTTTACTCTATCTAGTGTTGCTTTTTCTTTGCCTTGATCTATATAGAAACTTATTATGCCTTCTTTTTCATTAATTCCTTCAAAGTACCAGGAGTAAATTATGCCAGTTTTATGTAAAACATAAAGGTATCTCATTATCTTAGATGTTTCGGCATAATTGTGTACATCCTTAACATTAAATGCCAATACACCTTGAAGATCCATCTTTTGAATGCTATCACTAACAGTGATAACTTTTCTTACAAATGCTATCTTGTCTTCTACATTTCCAAATATCTTTCCAACAATGGTTTTAAATTCATCTTCTAAATCTGCTCTATTAAGCAAAGACAATATATTGTCTATCTTTACGTTTCTATCTATAAGTCTCTTATAATCTTCCTTATATTCACTCTTGCCAAGATAAACAATGGAGGAAGAACTCTCTATTCCGTTTCTTCCGGCTCTACCCATTTCTTGTACATATTCACTCTTAGATATAGGTGCACCCATATGAATAATGTTTGTAATACTTGGCATATTGATACCAATTCCCATAGTATCATCTGCTATTAAAACATCTGTTTCACCTTCTGCAAAATCCGAATACGAGGAGGTACTATTGTTGAAAATATCTACATGTTCCCTTGTGGATTCGTCTAATTGGTCATAGACTTTTTGGGCTTCTTTTGCTGTGCGAGTAAAGACTAATGTTCTCTTTAATGTGTCCACAGAATCGGATACAGAAGAGGTTATTTCTTGCCCTATTTGAGAGTATATTTTGTCTACATTTGTACACTCTGTATAGCTAAAATGCATAGCTGTATTCTTCAAAGATATTGGACAAATTATATTCTTTTCATCTATGTGTAATTGCTCTTTTATATCCTTAACTACAGAATAGTTCGCAGTAGCCGTAAATCCCAAATACGGGGTTTTATCTACGAATTCTGTTAGGTTAAAGGATAGCATTAGGTATTCTGGCCTGAAATCATGGCTCCAGTTAGATATACAATGGACCTCATCCAAAACTACGTTTCCGATGACTTGTTTGTTGTTAAGATCTATTAATTTGTTTAGCAATTTTCTATCCATAAATGTCATTGGATTAACGAATATGAATTTGTTGCTTGGAATGAATGCAGAATAGTTCATACTGCTTGCCAAATACATGACATCATCTATACCATGGAAGAGTTGTAGATTTCTTATTTGGTCTAGAATAAGGATATCTGTTGGAACAATGACAAATGTTGGGCATGGATTAAGCATTGCGACGAAGTAGTATATTAAAGACTTGCCACTACCTGTTGGCATGATACATATCTCTCTTGCATCCTTCTTGTTTAAGATGTCTATTAAAGATTCCTTTTGCCCTGGTAAGAATGTCTTGAAATCAAATATCTCGTCTAAGAGAATATCTAAATATCCTTCGTTCTCATTGTTAATGGAATATATGAGGTTTCTTTCGTTCCAAATATATCTACACTCTGTTTCTCTCTTGCTTGCATTCTTAAATTGGATAATGCCATCTTCTTCCTTAGAGGATAAGAATACACCTGTTGCTGCAAATTTATACTTTAATTTCTTAAATTCAATTCTTGCTAATTTGCAGATACTTTCACTTATATGGTTAATTTCTTCTATGGCCGCATTTATATCTTCTACATTTCCATCATATTTTAGAGAAACTATGTCTTCTTTTATGTAATTGTTTTTAATCATTAGAAGAATCATCATTTCTAGCCTGTATACCATAGAATAATTCAAGCTAGTTTTAACACTCTTCTCATATTCTTTTATAAATGCAGATGGTTTCATATTAAGATTACGTTGCAAAATGCCAAATACCGTTGCATATACACCTGCTCTAGGATGCACACACATATCTTCTTCTTTTAGCCCGTTAACATAGAAACCATAATCCTGCTTGCCAGAGCCACATGGAATATAATTCTTAATTGGTGTGGCGATATCCGTTCTATCTAACAACAAATATTTACCTTGCTTACCAAATTTTAACTTAGATCCTCTTTCTTCCTTTGAAATTAAATCTCTTTCTGCAAATACATTTGTAAAGAACTCAGTTAGCCAAGGAATTCTAGATTGGTTAATTGAGAAAGATTTAACAAAGTCTGTAATAATATTCTGGATTTCTCTTTGATTATTTCTAGCAATCTTGGAAACTTTTATATGTAATCCTTGCTTCATGGCAAGTTCTATAAGATTTACGCTTGCGACATCATCCATAGATAAGTCCAAAAGAATACCTCTGAACCTTTTTATGTTGGTACAGATTTCTGGACTTTCTTCTATGGCTCTGTATAATGCATCATAAACACTCATACTCACTCACCTATATCTATAATTGCTCCAATAGAGATATCGTCTCTACTTCCCATCTCAGATAATGTATCCAAGAACACAGACAAATCATTTACTGCTTTTACTTCACCACTTTCTAAAACGTTTTCTCCAACCTTTTCCAGGAACAGGAACAAGAACTTACTTTCTGCAAAAGAATTCTTGAGCCCATCCGTACAAACAAATAATGCTCTTGGACTTCCTTTCTCATAAAAGTGTCTAAATGAATCTATTGCATCCGCATTGCAAAGTGACGTTGTAAAATTGCCTACACACCTTTCGTCTTCTGGCATTGGGAAGATATATGCTTTCTTTGTACGGAGAACAACATCTCCGTCTCCAAGTTGAAGAGCAAAATAAAATCCATTGGTTACGCATGCGAGAATAAATGTGCTTCCATATAGCAATGGGAAATATTTTATAGTCCCATCTCTTTCATATTCTTCTTGCATTTCTATGTCCATTAATCTGCGTTCATCATCCTTCAACGGATTATAATCTAGATGCTCTTTTATCTTTTCTAGCCACTTATATAAAATATATGATTTTAACTGAACAAATGCTTTATCTGTTTCTTTTGTATCTTTTAAATCTATGTTTGGTTGATTTGATATAAATTCACGTACTGCTTGAATTCCTACTTCTACAGCAATTTGAGAACCAATATTTGCTCTCACACATCTACTATCTCCATGCCCATCTGCAACGCAAACAATGGACATAATATCATCCTGGTATGAACCAGAATAATCCTCGCATATCTCATAATCTTTATGGCTTGCGCCAATTTGAGATAGTGCAAAAGACTTAATATTGGAGATGTTTTTATTACCAATTATCATTTTGTGAATCTATTAAATCGCTATTGAATTCTGTGATTTGTTCTGCAAAATCATCTTGCTTTGCATTGTTGGTTTGTGTAGATACAGAGCTCTTGCTTCCTATCTTAGATGCTGTTACGCTAACAAATCTAATAACCTTTCTTAAAGCTTCTGGAGAGTGTGCTGTTAATACCAATTCATCGTCTCCGGTAAATGTTGCCAACATTTCTTTGTCTGCATCGTCACCAATTGCAACTGCTGCTTTTAGTGCATACTTGAACCAGTTGTTCTTCTTGAGTTTATCTATTGCTTCTTTATATTCATCTGTTGGGGCACCATCAGATAAAAGGAATATTGCTGGAGCATATGAACCTGCAACTTCTGCCATAAACTCATTTCTAGATAGTTTCTCATTTAATACTTCAAAAGCTTTACCCATTTCTGTCATGCCACCTGCATTAACATAACTCCACTTGAAGTCGTTTACATCTACTGGGTTTGGATACATCCATTTAATACCTGTAGAAAATGTTAAACAAGCAATCTTAATTAATGCATCTGCATTGGATGCAGATATTTCCTTGATTTCAGGTATAACACCTTCTATAGCATCGTTAACTTCACCGATTTTTGTTCCAGACATACTATTTGATGTATCAATTAAGAAAAATAGTATCATTGTACGTCTTGCTATTCCTTCAACATTGTCATATTTACCCATAATTTGCCCCCTAGTTTATTTCTCCACTATATTCGTTTCCGAAAAATATTTTTGTTCCTTTTAATAAGACCAGTACTCCTCCAGAAGGTATAACCTTCTGTTCTCCACCAGCATACTCTACTATCCAACTGTTCTTGGATAAGTTCTTTAATCCCCAAAGAGATTTATTTGCTTTATTTACAATAACTATTCCGGATTCTTGGAAGAGGTCATCTGTATCTTCCACTTGGTATGTGTATAACCTTGAATCTGGATATAGATATATCTTGTTCTTCTTAATTGTTAAAATTAATGGTCTATTTATCTCTGCTCCGCAATCTGCACAAGTTAATCTAACTTGTGATTCATCTTCAAACGTATTGTAACAGCCACAGGAACAATGTATTGTTGCATTTCGATATCTTAATAGAATATTAGTCCACTCTCTTTCTGTGAGCCTTTCATTAACATCCTTAATACCAACCGTGAAAACCTTTGTGAATGCATCTTGGATGTATTTTGGATACATATCCCACAATCTTATTACATTGTTGTGTATGCCCCTTACAGGACGGTTGCTGTTGTCTTTAGGATCATAACAGAATAATGGATGTACTCCGTAATACTCTTTTTCAAGTTGTTCTGTCAAACAACAATGTGAAGCTGTCTTTGCTCCTTCAAAAGGATGTCCTCTAAAGAAAAGCATAAATAATACAACAGCAAGAGAGAATCTGTCTGTATGAACATTTGGTCTACTCTTACCTGTAACAACTTCCGGAGCAATATATCTGCTCTTTCCATCTACTCCCACATTTTGTCCATATGGGGCCACGTTGTCGTTATCACAAATTAAAACATCTCCGTTTGTTGGATTTATGAAGAAGTTGCCATCATTTAAGTCTTGGTAACTATATCCTTTACTATGCAAATCCTTAAAAGCATTAACCAGATGTAGTGCTGCATTAATAATTGCTAGATCACTATCCATTCGTACTTTTGCTGTTAAAATCTTGGAAAAGTCTTCATATCCAGCTGGTCTTAATTTCATTAAGTAACCAAAAGTGCCATTCTTTATCTCGGTTATATATAAAGGCCAAAGGAATGAAGCATTTGGAGAACCATTAACTACGTTATTTTCTAGATTAGCATAAAATTCGTTCTTTCTTTTTATTGCACGCGGAAAGTAAAGCTTCATAGCATAATCTTCTCTAGCATAATGAACCTTATAAACGGCCCCTTGTCCACCTTCGCCTATCTTTTGAATAACCTCGGCTTTAGAACCATTCTTGATTTGTATTCTTTCGTTACGCTTTAAATCAATCATAAAGTGCTAAGTTCTCTTTCCTTTTCTTCTATTGTTTCTTTTATGTCATATATTCTAGACTTGTTCCGTGTTTCCTCTATTTCTATATCTTTCGTTAATGATTTAATTGCAAACTCTAAATCATTTATAGTTTGTCTTAATTCATCTGCTTCGCTTTTCCCTAGAATAACACTCTCTAGTTTGTTCTCTAGTTGAGAAATATCTCTTTCTATTCTAGAAATCTCGGATTGAAGAATAAGCTTTTTGTCTTTTAATTCTGCTATTGCCTTTTGTGTTTCTTCGTATCCTTCTTTTACCTCTCTAGGGTTTTGCATATCTTTTTCCAATTGGGCTATCTTTCCATCTATATTTTTGATTCCCATTTGGTTTTTCATCTTTGCATTCTTTAAAGAATGTAGTTGAACTTGCATATAGGTTTTGGTTTCAGCAGAATTCATGTCATTTAATTCTTTTTCTGCTTTTTCCTTTTCTTCAATATATGCTGCCAAGGTTTGTTTTTTCTTGTTTATAGATTTATCTATAACATCTAACTTGTTATACAATTCCTTGATCTCATTTTGAAGTTCTTCTTTCCTATTGCTCATTATTCTCTTCTGGTTGTTCTTCTACAAATTCTTCTTGTGTCTCTTCTGCAGGTTGTGCTTCTTCCTCTACATTGTTATCCTCTGCTGGTTCTTCTTGTACTGGCTCTTTCTTCTTTCTTTCTGAAAGAATTTGAGCAGCCAATATTACACCAACAAATGCAAATAACAATAAGATGAGCACTTGGCAAACTATTGCGCCTACAGCACTAATTTGTAACTCTTCGACCTTGGTCATTAGTATTCCATAGAATACTATTAATATCACGAAGCTGATAAGTAATCCTATTATGAGCCATACTGTTACACTTGGTTTATATGGGCCTTTCTTTTCTTCTACAGTCTCATCTGCTTCGACCTTTTCTGGTTTTTCTTTAGGTTTATAATTCTTCTTAACAAATGCAAGAACAATTACTCCTACTGCAATCAGCACTAAAAGTGCTGCAACACAAGTTGTTACTATTAACCATACGTTAATTTCTGCTTTAATAGTTACTGTATTTAATATTTTCTTTGGCCATGCACCATATTGTGCACTGAATTCATATGTGCCTTCTTCCTTTGGTGTAAAGGTTATAGAAGATGTCTGTGTGGTTGCATATATCTCGCCATTTACATACCAAATAATACCAACATTAAGGTTTACATACTCTAATCCAGAGATGCTTAGTTTGATAGGCTTATTAACATCTATAACACCATTCTTTATCTTTCCGTCTGCCTTAATTTGTATGCTTGAATTGTTGTTATATGCATCAAATTGGAAGTCTATATACCATGTATCTGTAAAGCTGCCATACTCTGCTTGGAGATATATTCTTGCTGTTTGATCTTGGCTGCTAATTACATCGTTTTTGGATACCAAATATTTAAGTTCTGCACCAGAGGCAATTACACGTCTTTCACCAGAATCGTTAGTTATAACCCATGTTATGTTCTTATCAAGTACTGGATCTGTAGCATTCTTAGGTTTTAAGTATGCCTTAACATTTATCTCTCCACTATCATGAATTGATACTTTTGCGAGCTTAATATTACCTAATTTTTCATCCTCCACATCCTCGAATTGTGTGCCTGTTTGAGTAATGCCAATACCGGTTACTGGATCAAACTTTGTATCTATATCTGAATAGTCTTCAGTTAAGAGAGAATAGAGATTGATTTTAGGTTGTGTATAAGTAATAGTCTTCTCGTTTGGAGTTCCTTGGTTCTCTTTGTAGCTATATGTAATAACACTTGGGGAGTGTTGTCTCATTACTCTAGTTACTTTTCTAGGAGAAACTGTTGGGTATTCGTCCTCAGTAAAGCTTTCCGCTTTTGCTCTAAGCTCATATATTGCAGTTGCAACAGAAACCATTGTTGTTGCATAGGATGTTCCTGTACCTACTCTATATGCATTAGAGCCACTGCTTGCTGCATATATGTTTGTTGCTGGCGCATACATATCATATGCATTACCAAAGTTGGATGAATCGTTCTTTTTCTTTTCTGCATCATATCCCATTACACCAATAACATTTTCATTAGCTGCAAGGTAATATGCATCATCTGCTGAGTTTTTGCCATCGTTTCCAGCTGCTGCAATTAATACTAATTGATCTGCAGCCGAATTAATTGTAGACAATAATTTGTCGTCATGTATCCAATCATTGTTTTGACCAATCTTGCTTTCAAGAATTCCATAGGAAAGATTGAGGATATCTGCGTGTAAATCAACTGCAGCATATCTTATAGCCTCTCTAGTTGCATTTAGAGTAAATGCTTCATATGGATTCTTCTTGTTGTCTGTGTTAGTGTAACTAACCTTAATTGGAGAAATCTTAATATAGTCTTGTAATCCCAAGTCCTTTATTAACATTGCCATTACAGACATCATTCCTGTTCCATGATAATCTTTTGCATTGTCTGTTACATCATTTATTCCAGATCTTTGGTTTGCTGCATTATATGAGTTATATGAAACAACTTCGCCATTTGCATTTTGTAATAAAACATCATCAAACACTTCGTGTGCCAAGTTGCAACCTGTATCTGCTACAGCAATAATTATTGGTTTTTTCTTTAGATAGTCATCTAAAGCAAGTCTTGCAGGTATATTCCAACCTATTATTACTTCCCTAATGGCTTCTATGTTTAAGTCTGTTGGGCCGTAATACCACAAGTTATCTGTGTTTTGTCCACCATATGTCCCACTCGTTTCTGCCTCGTTTGCTAAGGCAACACCAGAAGTACTTATTCCAAATCCTAGAATAAGCGCCAATGTCAAGGCCAATATTACGAGTAGTAAATTAATTCTTTTTAGTTTCATGTTCTTATAATGCCTTGTTTATCATCTCTAAGGATGCTTCTAGTCTTCTTACACTTTCTTCTTTACCAAGAATAATTGCCATTTCTACAGCTCCACCAGGAGTTATTTGTGTTCCCGTCATTGCAAGACGGACTGTGAACATAATTTGTCCAGCTTTAATTCCCTCTTTCTCTGCTGCAATTCCCATAGATGCTTTAATATCTTCTTCGCTCCAATTTGTTGTTGGGATTTCTTTAAGCCAAGCTTCTATACATTGCTTTGCAACTGCTAAATCTACCTTCATCTTCTTGTGGTTGTACCACTCTAGATCATATTCACCAAAGTTATCTAAGAAAGCAATCTTCTCTGGTATGTCGTCTAGGATTTCTGTTCTAGTTTGCATTAAAAATGCAATTTCTTTTGCATCATAGTTTCCTTTGAGTCCTGCTTTCTCTATATATGGCTTTGCCATTTCGAAATATTGCTCAAAAGGCATTGCTTTAAAATATTCTCCATTTAACCAACGCATCTTGGTTTCATCAAATATGGAAGGCGATTTTGAAATACCATCTATATCAAACTTCTCTATCATCTCTTCCATTGTCATTTTTTCAGTGTTGTCCTTTGGACACCATCCAAGTAATGCAATGTAGTTTACAATAGCTTCTGGTAAGAAACCTCTCTTAATAAAGTCTTCAAAGTTTGCATCTCCATATCTCTTGCTTAATTTTCTTTGTGCATCTTTCATAATTGGAGAAAGGTGAATATATGTTGGTCTTGTCCAGCCAAATGCGTCATAGATTAAGTTATAAAGTGGTGTTGTAGATAAGTACTCTACACCTCTAAGGATATGTGTGATGTTCATTGTGTGGTCATCTACAACATTCGCAAAGTTGTATGTTGGCATTCCATCACTCTTTAGAAGAATAATATCTTCTAAGTCTTCTGTGGCAACCGAAATATCTCCAAATACTAAGTCTGTATATGAAGATACAACATTCTCTGGGACTTTAAATCTTATTACATAAGGTGCTCCACTCTTAAGTTTTGCATCTATTTCTTCTTTGCTTAAATATCTGCAGTGCTTATCGTATGTACGTACACCGTTTGCATCTGTAAGAGATTCAAGTCTTTCCTTGTCGCAGAAACAGTAATATGCCTTACCTGCTGCAACCAATTCTTCAGCATACTTCTTATATAATGCTTTTCTTTCGCTTTGAATGTATGGTCCATATCCTCCATCTTTACCTGGACCTTCATCATAATCTATCTTTGCTTTTGCTAATGTTGAAAAAATCATTTCTGTTGCGCCTTCTACAAATCTTTCTCTATCTGTATCTTCGATACGCAATACAAATGTTCCATTATGCTTTCTTGCATATAAATAACTATATAATCCTGTTCTTAGGTTTCCAATGTGCATGAAACCTGTTGGGCTTGGTGCAAAACGAGTTCTGACCTTTGTGCTATCTGCCATATTTATTCCTCCGAAAAAAATCCGTATATTTATCTATTATAATAATATATAACTTTTTAATGATGATTACAAGATTAAAAGTGAAAGTTGGATTTTGTAAAATCCAAACTCATGGGTTCATATTTGGCACTATTTTCTACATTTTTAGGCTTCAATATGGACTTATTGTTTAAGATTCTATATAATTATTTTTATGGAAATAATTAATATAGCGAACTCAATTTATACCAACTACCTCCTTCGTTTTGACAAGGACGTTGTTTTGGTAGACTGTGGCAACAATATTTCTTTAGAAAAAGTTGAAAAGAAATTGCAAAAGTATAACATAGCCTTAGAAGATATTAAGGTTGTTATTCTTACCCATGTTCATGCAGATCACGTTTCTTATATGGAAGATTTGTTAAACAAAATTTCTCCAAAAGTGGTTTTAGGAAAAGAAGCTGTTGAATTATTACAAAAAGGAGAAGACCAATTCTATTCCTTTTCTTCAAAGGGAAACAGAAAACTAACATATTTGGCAGCTAAATTTAGAGGTGGACATCCTGCAAGATGGCATGCCTTTGATATCTCTAAATACAATCCTATTATCGTAGATAAAGAAGACGACACATCTCTTGCTGAATATGGAATTAAACTCGTTCCATTACCAGGACATACTCAAGATAGTATTGGATTTATAGTTGGAAAAGACTTTATAGTTGGAGATGCTATTATGAATAGCATTCCTGCAAAGCATCTAATTCCTTTATTAATCCATAATGCCGAAGATTTCAAAAATTCATACAAAAAATTAATCGATGCAAATGCAGACAAATATTATCCTGGACATGGTGCACCTTTATCTTTAGATAAACTTAAGGAAAATTTAGACTTTGCAATGCAAGTTGAGGAATTATAATGTATGTATTTAGACGATTTTATTAAGGATGCTCTAGTATTATTATCTTTTGATACTGTTAAAGCTCCTGCAAAAAAAAATGCTCCTTTTGGCAAAGGCACAAAGGAAGCTTTAGAATATGTTCTAAAGAAAGCAAAGAAAATGGGATTTAAAGTAACCAACTATGACAACTATGTTGGATTTGCCTCCATTGGTGATGAATCTCTACCTGGTTTTGATATTCTTGGACACTTAGATACCGTTCCGCTAGGCGATGGATGGACACATTCTCCTTATGGAGAACTTGCCGACTATAAAGGAAGACCTGCCATTTATGGCAGAGGTGCCTTAGACGATAAAATACCTATCTTTGTTTGTTTATACATCATAAAAGAATTAGTTGCTAGAGTTGGACAACCAAGAAGACATATTCGTGTTATCTTTGGATGCAATGAAGAAGATGGCTGGGAATGTATGGACCATTTTAGAAAAGTAGATAAAATTGCTCCTCAAGGATTTACTCCAGATGCAGACTTCCCTGCAATCTATTATGAGAAAGGCATATATCATTGCAAACTAGAATTACCTTGTCCAGAAAAACTCACCTTCTTTGACTGTGGTGAAAGAGCCAACATGGTTCCAAACTCAGCAACAGCTATATATGATGGAAGAAAGATGTCTGCTAGAGGAATATCTGCCCATGGCTCTAAACCGAATGAAGGAGATAATGCCGGTCTAAAACTTCTTAAACTTTTAGGAAGAACATATGATGACCAAGCCATAATGGATATAGCAACAAAATTGGATGATTGCTATGGAAAGAATGTTGGATTGGACCTCGTAGACAAGGAGGGACAACCTCTAACAATGAACGTTGGCATCATCAAAGCAGATGGTAAAAAATTGGAAATAACTATAGACTTTAGATATCCATTAAATATAGAACCAGAGCAAATTGACAAACAGCTTCAAATCGCAATTCCAGGGGTTAAAGTGTATGGATTGCATAATTCAAATAGGCTTTTTGTTGATAAGTCCACAAATCTACTTACCACATTAATGGACGCATATAAGGATATGACATTGGATTTAACAGCCCAACCTTTAGCCATTGGCGGAGGCACATATGCAAGGTGTATGAACGAGGCTGTTGGCTTTGGACCAGTGTTCCCAGACGACCCAATGCCAATACATTGTGTAGACGAATGTATCACTATAGATCAACTAGATAAGATGTATAGAATATATTATGAAGCAATAAAGAGACTATGCTTCTAGAATTGCATTGTATGTAATAATGTTCTAAAATATATAAAAAATTAAAAGGAAACAACTATGAATAATAAATTTGCTAACCCACTTCAAAAGATATTAAAGAAATATGTTAACGATCCAGAAATTGCACCTATCCTTAAAGATATTGCTAATGCACAACAAGGATGTTTCACATTCTCTAAGGACGTTAAGAAATACATGCTTAAGTTCATTTATCAAAAGTACAACGAGACTCATGAAGTATGGCAACTTATTGATATCTTAAAGAAATCTAGTGCTTATGAATCCTTTAGCGATTTAGAGATATTCAAGCTCGGTGATGAATGTTATTTCTGGTATGATTTCCTTAACTCATATGCACTATGGAAAATTATAGAAAAAACATATGGCTGGGAAAGCGAAGAAGAGAAACTAACCGTTCTCGTTAGAATCTTTAGAGAAGACCTTACAATATTCGAGGAATATAATAGAATTTAAGGCCTAATTATTCATTAAAAAATTGCATTTTGTTTATATTTTAACAATATGCATAACTGAATAAAAATGCAGAGTTCTCCACGAACTTATCCACACTGAAGTGGAAAAATGTGGATAAACTACCCCAAAATCAGCATTTTACCCACTAGAATGCTGTTTTTTATTTTCTCAAATTTTGAACAATTTTTTGGTTGTGTTTAGGGTTCAAAATAAGTGCTTTTTCAAAACCCTCTATCTAAGGCCTTTTTCTATACATTTGGTTGTCTATTTGAATAAATATTCTATGTTTTTATAATCCACTAAAAAATAATAAAAAAGAGCTAGGATTTCCTAACTCTTTTATCATTTACATTTAAGGTTATATTATGCCAATGGTTTCATAGTTGGGAATAATAATACATCTCTTATAGATGGGCTGTCTGTTAACAACATAACAACTCTATCTATACCAATGCCAATTCCTCCTGTAGGTGGCATACCATATTCGAGAGCGTTTACAAAGTCTTCATCATATGGTTGAGCTTCTTCATCCCCTGCTGCCTTTGCTGCCATTTGTGCTGCAAATCTTTCTCTTTGGTCTATTGGGTCATTTAATTCGCTAAATGCGTTAGCATATTCTGTGTGGTTAATGAATAACTCAAATCTTTCTGTAACTCTTGGATCCTTTGGAGATTTCTTTGCAAGTGGACTTACTTCAACTGGATAATCTGTAATGAATGTTGGTTGAACTAATAATTCCTCGCCAAATGCATCGAAGACTTCATATAAACATTTACCCCAAGTTGTATCCTTAGGAAGGTCTAGGCCTCTTCTATTGGCTTCAGCGATAAGATTATCAAGAGAATCATTATCAAAATCCATTCCGAGGTTTTCCTTAACGAAATCTTTCATTGGTTGTCTCTTCCATGGTCCTTTTAATGAGATTGGTGTTCCTTGATATTCTATATCAAGAGATGGGCAAACTTTCTCTGCTGCACATACTATAATCTTCTCTGCTATATCCATCATTGCATCTAAGTTTACATATGCTTGGTATAACTCTATAGTTGTGAATTCTGGATTGTGTTTTGGATCCATACCTTCGTTTCTGAAGATTCTTCCGATTTCATAAACCTTTTCAAAACCGCCAACAATAAGTCTCTTTAAATAAAGCTCTGTAGCTATTCTAAGATACATATCAATATCTAATGTATTGTGATGTGTAATGAATGGTCTAGCATTTGCACCACCAGCAAGAGTGTTTAATACAGGTGTTTCTACTTCGTAGAAGCCTTCATTATTTAACATATCTCTTATTGCTGCGACGATTAAAGAACGCTTCATCATTGTATCCTTAACTTCAGGATTCATAATGAGGTCTACATATCTTTGACGATATCTTAAATCGTTATCTCTTAATCCATGGAATTTCTCTGGAAGTGGTAATAAGGATTTTGTTAGTAATGTATATTCTCTAACAGTAACTGTTGGTTCGCCAGAATGAGTAATAAATACTTCACCCTTAACACCAATAATATCACCTACATCCAATTTCTTGAATTCAGCATAGTTTTCTTCGCCCAAGTTATCTCTTGTAAAGTATAATTGGAAATTGCCATCTGTATCTTGTATATGACCAAAACTTGCTTTGCCCATAATTCTCTTTGACATCAATCTTCCTGCAATGACAACCTCTTTATCAATGAATGAGTCTACATCCTTTCTGATGGCTCCTGCAGTCGTTGTACGGTCAAATCTAGTAATCTCAAATGGATTCTTCCCTGCAGCTTGAAGGTTAGCTAGTTTTTCTTTTCTAACTCTAACTACTTCAGCAACATCTACTTCTTTAACTTGTTGGTTTTGATTGTTGTTGTTTTCCATATTATTTGTCTTTTCTTATTACTTCGAACTTGAATGTTCCGCCAGGAGCTTCATATTCAATGATGTCTCCTGCCTTCTTTCCTGCTAATGCCTTTGCTAAAGGTGATTGGTTGGAAATCTTGTTTTCTTCTGGGTTGGCTTCTGTTGTACCACAGATTTCATAAGTTTCTTCTTCGTCTGAACCAACTTCTTTAATTACAACAACTATGTTGTCTGTAATGACAGCACGCTTAAGATTGTTCTCGATTTCATCGATTCTTCTAGCAATCTTTGTTTGTTCTTCCTTAGCTGCATCATATTCTGCATTTTCAGATAAGTCACCGTAGGATCTTGCGATACCAATTTGTTCTTCACATTTTGCAAGTTTCCATGTCTTTAAGATGTATAATTCCATCTTTGCTTTTTTGTAACCTGCTTCTGAGAAAACAACATCATTTGCAGAAATCTTATGGTTGTCTTTCTTTTTAAGTACTGATAAGTCTTCATCTTCTTTTAATTGATAGAACTTTGCTTGCTCTGCAATAACCTTCATATCGTTTTCTGTTAAAACATCATGTGTTTGAGCGATTGCGAAGAAAGCATCGATAACTTCTGCACTTACACCATTTTCTTCTGCATACTTTTGTGCATATTCAGATATTCCTGCTTCAAAATCTTTCTTTGTCTCTTTTTTGCTTGTTTTTGCCATAATATACCTCATTTGGGTCTTGCCCTATAATGTTAAGACGGAACCCGATAACGGATTCTGCCTTATTTGTTTAGTTGTTATTTTTATTATTGTTCGTCTTTTTGTTCGTCTGTTTCAGTTTCTAAAACTTCTACAGTTTCCTCTGCTGGAACTTCCTCTGCAGCTTCTTCAACTACTTCAGTAGTTGCTTCTTCAGTTTCTACAACTTCTTCTACAGCTGGAGTCTCTACAATTTCTTCTACTGGAGCTTCTTCTGTTGTTTCTTCAACTGTTTCCTCAGTTGTTTCTTCTACTGCCTCTTCAGCTTTATTTTGTTGTAATTCAGCATCTGATTGAGCAAGTATTGCTGCAACATCTGGCTTATATGCAGGTTCGAACTTCATGATTTCGATTTCTATTGCACTGAATGCAAATCCTAATGCTTTATCGAATACATCTGTTATAAGGTTACGAACATATGCTTCAACTTGTTCTACATCTTTCTCTTTTACGGAAACTTTAACTTTAAGTTTTACACCATAATCTGATGTGGAAAGTTTAATACCTCTGCACTTTACACCTTCTATTTCTGAGCAAGCTTTTACAACCAACTTCTTAACTGCTGCAACTGTAACTCTTGTCTTTTGTGCAGTTTCAGTTCTAAGAGTGATTTCTTTAATTGCATCATCATTAATGAAGATGAATACTAGTGATGTGGTTGCCAACAAACCGAATATAATTGCTAAGGTGATGAATAAGCCTCTTACTAAGTTATTCTCTAAATCCTTTGCATCTATTCCACCGTATGCGATAACTAATAATATAATTATTAGAATCATTGCAAGGATTGTTGCGGCTGTTGTAAATATCTTTTCGAGATTACGCTTTAACATTGCTTCCTCCTACGCACGTGTGCGCTTTTATAGTGCTATATAATATATATGTATATTTTTTTTATGTCAAGTTAGTTAACTAATAATTATTATGTAGTATTTCCCTTGAACACCGCTTATTGATGCTGATCCATCTTCAACAAATGAAACACCTGTTGGAACGTTGCTTCCGCAGATAAAGACTGATACAGTCTTGTATGTTGTTGTCTTATCACTATTTTCATTCAAATAGTTCATGAGTATTGTTAACTCACTTGCATTTATAATGAATAAATCATAGTCTTCGCTATTATATGTGAATGTTTCTGTTGCATAGTAGTTGAATGAATATATTGCTTCTACGTCTGCATAGTTGTCTCCAGTACATCCAGCTTCAGCCTTTTGTGCATCTGTCATAAAGAGATGCTTTGCATTGAACATTTCCGCAGTACTATTTACTACCGTGTTGCCCCATGTTGCATCTACAACATACCATTCGCCAACTCCGTCTCCGTTTGTATCTATGAAGACTTTGTTCCATGCATGGCCTTGTGCATTAGATGTAATTCTTACACTTCTTATGCCTTCCAATCCTGTAAGGATTGTGAATGCCTTAGAAATACCATCACAGACTGCATATCCATAATCAAATACACCTTCTGCAAACCATGATGCATACATTACCCATTGCCCATCTGTTGTATCTGTTCCGTTGTTTGGATTCAATACAGCATTATCATATGTAACATTAGATACCAACCACTTATAGATTGCTTTAACCTTCTCGACATCTGTCATTGAATCATCTACTATATTTTTCAATACTGCTTTTGCTTTATTTAATATAGATAATGCTCTGCCGCTGCAGTTTGGTTTTAGATAGTTCTGGAATGCATATACAATTTGGTCTGATGTTACGCAATCAAATGTTCCTAGGTATTCTTTATACTTGAAGTCATCAAATGAGTTTGTTCTTGTGGATGAGAATTCACTGAAGTAATAGTCTTGTTGTGGGCAATTTTCGTTTTCAGAATCATCATAACAAGTTTCATTTGGATCTGTACTATAGAACTCTGTTCCATAGTATTCTACAAATTGTGCTTTCTCCCATGTCTCTATGCCACCAAGTGATAATGACCACTTAATACCTATAGCTTGTTGATTTGAGTTCCAGAGATACGAAGCTATACTTGGTACTGGTGTTGTACACTTTGGTATGTATGCTTGAAGAATTGCTTTATGTGTCTTTTCAAGTGTAATGTTTCCATATGTAGAGGCCAATGTTGAAGCAAATGTGCCACCAAACTTATAGTACTTACTTGATGTCATGTAGTTAGACAATACATAGTCTAAGAATAAGATATATTCTTCTTCACTTTCTATAATAACTGGATTAGTAGATGCTCCATACGTATCAAACTTAGTCTTATACTTCTCGAGTAAGTGGTGATGACAATACTTACAGCAATATCCATCATAATCATGTTCTCGTGTTTCTTTGACATGTCCACAGTAAATACACTCAAGAGCATCATGGCCTTCGTCTAAATATGTCCATGTCGTACCATATGTATGAGGTATCATTGGAACTGACTCGGTCTTTGTTGCGTGACATCTTGTACACGTATATGTCTTTACACCTGTTGCTGTACAGGTTGGATCCGTTGTAATCACTCCATCATCCCATGCGTGTCCTAACGGATCGACATATGTATCAACCTTTACGTCTCCACATCTTGCGCAGGTATGAGTTGTATATCCTTTTTCGGTACAAGTTGGAGGTGTTACCACATCGTGGTAATCGTGTCCTAATGCTGGAACAGGCTCTGTCTTGGTTTCATGACATCTTGTACATTCAAATGTCATTACACCGGTCTCTGTACAGGTTGGATCTGTTGTTTGTGTGCCAGAATCCCATGCATGTCCTAGTGCTGGTATTGCTTCTCTTATTGCTTGATGACATACCGTACAATAGAATGCTCTCTCGCCTTCTTCTGTACAGGTTGGATGTTTAAGGATTTCAGGTTCGTCTGAATATGTATGTGGTACCATTGGAATGACTTCTGTTCTAGTAGCATGACACATTGAACATGTATATGTTCTAACACCTGTTGCTGTACAAGTTGGAGCTGTTGTAACTTCTCCTTCACCCCAATCATGATCTATTGTTGGTATAGACTCGGTTCTTGTTATATGACATCTATTACATGTGTATGTTCTTTCTCCAGGAACAGTACATGTTGGAGATCTTGTAATAACACCTGCATCCCAATCATGTCCTAATGGTTCACCAAATGTTTCAGTTCTAATTTCGCCACACTTCATACAGGTATATTCTTTATATCCTGGTTCTGTACATGTTGGATCTGAAATAACCTTACCATTATCCCATTCGTGTCCGAAGCCTGTTTCGATTACTGTATAATAGTATGAGCATGTCTTACATCTATACATTACATAGACGTCTTCACCACATGTTGTAGGAGTATTCTGCATTACCATTTCAAAGTCGTGTGCTTCATAATCTATTGTGTCGTGACATGATTCACAGATGTGCCAATGGTGAGTCTCATTATATTCATAATGAGTATATGTATGTCCAGCAGGAATTACTTCGGTCTTTTTATCTCCACAAGTTGCACATTCATAAATTCTGCTACCAGGTTTTGTACATGTATTTGCTATTTCGTCTACAAGCACATATCTATGTGCTGCTGGGATTGTATCTTGTTTCTCACCGTGACAAACTGAACACGTATAGTGGTCATATCCTGGCGTTGTACATCCACAATCCACGTGTCCATCTAATTCCCATGTATGATCCTTTAATGGAACTTCTACACCTAAGTGCGTTTGTCCGCATACCTTACAAGTTACATTCGCCGTTCCGTGTGATGTACATGTTGACTGTGCTGTAATAGTTACAGTACCTTTCGGGTTTGATGGAGACTTTTTATCTGTCCAGTCTATTGTGTGTTCTTCTTTAGATTCTTCGAATACTCTATGACACGTTGCACAATATCTATAGTGATATGTAGGCAACAATGCTTTCTGCTCATCTGTTAAGAATGTTACGCTCTCATCAGCCCATTTTAATACGTGTGCTGTCTTAGGTATCTTTTCTTCTTTTATATAACCACATTTCTTACATGTGTATTTTCTTATCCCAGTTTCGGTACAAGTTGCAGCTTTTGTTACAACTATGTTGTAATCATGGTCTGCTAATTCTACTTTATTGTTACAGACACTACATATATGCCAATGTTGATTTTCATCTTTTTCCCAAACATCTACGTTATATGTATGTGGTATTGGTTCAGATTTATTAGATAAGTCTGCTCCACAAACAGAACACTTATATCCTTCTACTTCTGGATCTGAACAGCCTGTAGATTCATGGTCTTTTGTCATGTCTCTTACTCTGTCGTGTTCGTGTTCATCAAAGTGTTCTTCGCAACCTTCGTGGGTACAAGCATGCCAATGGTGTTCTCCATCGCTTACCCATTCATCTTCATTTATGTCATGTCCTAATGCTGCGATTGTTTCAGTTTTTGTTGCATTACATAAAGTACATGTATATGTTTTTTCTCCATCTGCTGTACATGTTGCTTTTGTTGTTACTTCACCATCATTATATGTATGAGATGCTTTATCAAACTCTTCTCCACATTTTAAGCATCTATGGTAATGGAATGTCCCACCGTTTAACCATTCTCTTTCATAAATATTATGTCCTAGAGCTGTTATAGTTATTTCGTTTTCATAATACCCACATTCTTTACAACAACGTGCCTTATATCCATCTTCAGTACATGTTGCTGGTTTAACTTCCTCTATGTCTTGTTCATTATAATCATGTTGATGATTATGGAAATTCCATTTTGCATATACTGTTGTATTTTCAAGAATGGTAATCGTTCCACCAGTTAATTCTTGTGTTAATGCTTTATCCGTACACCAACAAACAAATGTCATATTCTCAGATGAAACTGTTGGCACTGTTGGGTCTGGTAAAGTATATGGTTTATCTTTTTCAATACTTATAGTATTGATTTGTTTTAATTTAGTATTAGTTATGAATTGAAGTTTAGCATAAGTTGAATTCCACTTTGCATATAATGAAATGCTGCGTTGCAAATGATCACTGAATTCATATGCTTGACTATAATCTGTGTCTAAATACCATCCAGCAAATTCGTATCCAGTCTTTGTAGGAGTATAAATTTCATCTTGGCTAACTGTTTCATTAGAGAAACGTTTTATTGTTTTATTTACAACACCATCATATAAATCTTCATAGAATGAAATGGTAAATGGTGCAATCCATAAAGCATAAAGCTTTATGTCTTTATTGATAACAGCATTTGTATTAAATTCATCACTATAGGAAGTATTCTTATACCAACCACCAAATTGATATCCATCTCTTGTTAAATTTGTTGGAATATCTGCAACTTTAATTTTGCTTCCACTCTTAACGGTTATTTGTGCATATGGCTCTGTATCTGTTGGTAAATAATAAAAGTAGACTGTGAAATTGACGTCTGTACCAGGTACAACAATGTCGCTTGGGGTATCTGAACTGGTGGTTCCTGTATTTCCTTTTGATTTATTACAAGAAACCATAATCATTGCTGATGCAACAATCAACAATACAAGCATTAATATTAAAAATTTAGTTTTCCCCTTCATCTACTATCCCTATTTTATTTTGTGTCTAATATTTTACCACAAAAAAATATAAAAATATACAATCATTTTTATATTGCTGAGTTTATTGCCTCTATTTTTACTACAAATGGATGGATATTTTTGTTTAAATCTGCCTTTCGAGCTTTATACTCTGGACAAAACATCTGTTGATATGAATAGAAAACCTTGCTATGGTTTCTAACTGCACAATGACAAAACTCATGGATAATTACGTATTCAATGTCTTCAATTGGAGCAAAAATTAAGTTGAAATTAATTGTGATTTTCTTTGTTCTTAAACTATTTGTTCCCCATAATGTTTTCATTCTTCTTATTCTTAAAGAATAACCATATGAATTTGGAATCTTTTCACCATATTTATTTTTAATAATTTGGAACTCTTCAGAAATAATTCTATTGGCCAAATTTTTATAGTATTTTTCTATTATTTTTCTCTTGTAATCTTTGTTAGTTAAATCACAAGTATTAAGTATAATTTCATTATTTATTATCTTAATTCCTTCTTCCTTTTTATTATTAACTTTATTTATTTTTAAAGTGTAATAATTTCCTAATAATAAATACTGTTCTCCATCTAAAAATTCTCTGCTAATTTTTATGTCATTTTGACTAGCTTTTTCAATCCATTTTGTTATAAGTTTTATATTTTTATATAAAAAGGATTCAATTTTATAATCTGTATAATCATAGATACTTTTAACTTGCTTCCTTTTAAATCAAATTTACATGAAAGATTTCTAACATTTTTATAATAAACAGTATATGGAATGCATCCATTTTCTGTTAATAATGTTTTTTCTTCAACTTTTAATGTTACTATCTTTCCCATAATAATAAAAAAGGCAAGACCTTTTAAAGATCCTGCCCTTATCATACTAATTTAATCTTATGCTGAAATTCTTAATGGTAAAATAAGATATTGCCAGCTATCATCTTCACCTTTAATAATTGCAGGAGAAGTTGATGTCTTAAAGAACATTGTTACAAATGAATCATCTGTTGCATTTAAACATTCAGAGATATATTTTGGATTAAATCCAATTAATAAATCTTTTCCTTTTAATCCAATAGAAATTTTTTCGTTTACATCACCATCTGTTGTATTTGTTGTGAAATATGCAACATCTTCTTTAATTTCAATCTTAACAACACCACGTTTTTCTGTTTTGTTAATTACATTAACACGGTTAATTGCTTTTTGTAATAAATTCTTATCTATTGTTACTTCAGTTGTGAAATCTGTTGGAATAATTTTGTCATAGTTAATATAAGATTCATTTACTAATCTTGTAATAACTTTTGTATGGAATAAATCAATCATCATGTAGTTGGATTCTACATAAACTGTCATTGTTTCATCTCCATCATCAACCAATTTTCCAATTTCACTTAAACTCTTAGATGGAACTAATATTTGTTTTTCTTGTCCATTATTTTGAATTGTCTTTCTAACAAATGCTAATCTGAAACCATCACTTGCAACACCTTCTACTTCGTTTTCTTTAATATTTAAACAACATGCTTTAAGAGCTGGTCTTGAATCATCTGTTGCAACACAATATACGATTTTTTCTACTAATGTTTTGAAATCTTTTTTGTATATTACAAAACTTTCGTCTTGTGATACTTCTTTATATACTGGATATTCATTAGCACTGAAGCACTTAAATTTTACATAACTATCTAAATAAGAAACATTTAAATTTAATTTTTCTGTTGCGTCTAATGTGATCTTATCTTCATCTTTAATTTGTCTTACATATTCTTCAAATGTTTTTCCAGGAACTACTATTTCACCTTCGAGTAATACTTCTGCATTAATTGTCTTTTCAATAGATAATTCCAAATCTGAAGCATATAAGGATAATACATCGCCTTTTGCTTTTAATTTAACACCATCTAAAATTGGGTTAATTCTTTTAACTGGTAATGCTTTAATTACTTTTGATAAAGCTTCGCTTAATTCATTTCCATTACAAATAACTTTCATCTTTCACGCCTTATATTTTTTAATTTTATTTTTAAATAATAATAACATAATATAATGTATGTTGACAAGTAGAAAACTTTTCTAAAACACAATATATCATATTTTATTTTTGTTTGTTCAACTAAATGTAGTGTTTTCTATTTTTATTTTATGTGGATAAAATTTAACAAATAATTCACAATTCATCAACTCTTTCCACAATTGTATATTTTAGTCTAAATTTATTCTTCTTTTTACATTTTTTACTACTACAAATGCAAGTAATATTTTTAATAGATCTGGAATAATAAATGGAATAACACAAATCATCATTACATTATAAAATGACATGTATTCAATATTGTTTCCATAAACATAATAAAACCATATTGTTCCAATTAAATAACATAAAATTAGACTCAAAATAAAACCTAAAATAAGTTTTAAATTTTCATTTTTAATAAATTTTTCTAATAAGAAATATAAAAATGACGAGAATAAGAATCCAATAATATATCCTCCAGTTGGTCCAAGTATAACTCCTATTCCAGAATTAAAAGAAGAAAAAACCGGTAATCCTATTATTCCTAATATAATATATATTAGAATTGCAAGCATTCCTCTTTTACCACCTAATAAACCTAATGTTGCAAATATTGCAAAAGTTTGAAGTGTAAAAGGAATAGCACTTGGAATAGTAATCCAAGAACAAATACAAATTAAAGAAGTACATATTGCTATGTAAACTAAATCTTTAGTTTTATTCATAATAGATTTACGTTCAATATGTCTTGCTCTCATACTACTTTTCCATTTTTAATATTTATAATATTACCTTTAACATTTAGATTATAATCTGTACATGTTAAGATAATCTGAATATCTTTAAGCATTTCTAATAATTTATGTTGTCTATTAGTATCTAATTCACTTAAAACATCATCTAAAAGTAAAACTGGATATTCACCTGTTTCTTTTTTATAAATATATAAAGCAGCTAATTTCATAGCTAAAGTTATAGATCTTTGTTGTCCTTGTGATGAAAATTTTCTAGCATCATTTCCATTTAATACTATTTTTATATCATCTCTATGAGGTCCAACAGATGTAAATCCATTTTGTTTATCTTTTTCTCTTGCTGCAATTAAAGAATTATATAAATTTTCTTTAACATTCCCATTTAAAGATACATCACTGTCATATTCTAAAGATAATGTTTCTTTGTTATCACTCAATTTATTATTAGCTCTATGAGAATAATCACTCAATATTTCAAGAAATTTTGTTCTTTTATCTATGATAAATGCTCCTTTTTCTGCAAGTTGAGCATCATAAACATCTAACATAGTATCTACATGTTCTGTTTCAAGCTTCTTTTTAAGTAAAGCATTTTTATCTTGTAATACCTTAGTATATTCTCCTAATGCAGTAAAATAAGTTTTATCTTGTTGAGAAATTGAAATATTTAAAAATCTTCTTCTTTCATCTGGAGATTCTTGTATTAGTTTTAATTCTTTAGGAGAAAAGAAAACAACACCCAATTCACCTAATAATTCAGAAGCTCTTTTTATTTCAAGATCATTTACTAAAACATATTTTTTATTATTTGAGGTAATTTTGATTTTAATGGATGATGTATGATATTTCTTCTTAATGAATAATTTTACCACAGCATAATCTTGGTTGAATCTTATCATCTCTTTATCTTTTGTTGCACGTGGAGAAGAGAATGTTGAACAGAAATAAATACTCTCCAACATGTTAGTTTTACCTTCTGCATTTCCTCCAACCAATACATTTAAACCAGGAGCCAAAGTTACTGTTTGCTCCGTGTAATTTCTAAAGTTTTTAAGATAAATGTATTCAACTATCATAATATTAAAATTATATATGAAAAACATATATAAAACAACAGAAATTATAAGTTTTTCAAATGATGGTCAAAAAACGGTACATTTATACCAAAGGGTTATCTAAATTATAAAATTCTACACCAGATAAATAACCTAAAATCTTATCATCTTGAGGGATGTTAATTTTTATGTAATATGACACTAAGCACTGTTTAAACATATCAAATTGTTTATTTAAAGTATAGTTTCCGTACTTTTCGTCTCCAACAACATACATCTTATAATATGCTAGATGTGCTCTAATTTGGTGAGTTCTTCCAGTATGTAAAGTTACTCTTAAAATAGATGTATTTTCGTCTGTTGAAACCAAAGAATATTCAGTAATACAAGATTGAGAATTTGCTGTTTTTGTATGGCTTATTTTTACTATACCTTTATCTGCATCTTTGGTTATATAGTCTGATAAAATAGCATGGTCTTTTTCAGGTTTACCAAATACTTTTACAAGATAATCTTTCTGTATTTTTCTATCCTTAATATACTTAACCAAACAGTCTTGTGCTTCTTGATTTAAAGCATATATGATTAATCCAGATGTATTAGTATCTAAACGGTGTACAGGATATATTGTTGTTTTAAGCTTCTCACTTAAAAGAGTTTCCAAAGATCCTTCTCCTACACTGGCTAATCCTTGTTGTTTATTTACAACAACTATATTTTTATCTTGGTAAATAATATCAACTTCTCGTAATTGTTCATCTGGAACAAATATAGTAATGACATCATTGTTTTTAACAATAGCTTTTGGAGAAGATGTTTTTTTATTAATTTTTACATCTTTGTTTCTAAAACATTTCATTAAAGAATTATATGAAATTTCTGGGAATAATTGAGTTGCAGCCTTTTGTAAGCTCATTTCTTCACCAATATATTGTCTTTCTATCTTATTCATGCCCAATTACTCCATTTTTTGTAAAAAATAATTTCCTATTAACAATTTACATTATTACTTGATTATTTTCAAATACTTTTATTATAATAAAAACCATGATAAACATTGATGAAATATGGAACAACACTTTGGATGAATTATCCAAGTTAATGCAGGTAGTAAGTTTTGAGGTTTGGGTTCAAAAACTCGAACCAGTTTGCGTATATCAAAACAAGCTAGTTCTTTGTTCTCCAACAAAGACTGCAAAGAAAACAGTAGAGACTAGATATTCGGATGTTATTTCAGAGGTGTTAACAGCGGTTAATCCACAATTAGAAGGTGTAGTCTTTATTACAGATGATCAAAAAGATGATTACATCAAATTACAAGATAGTGTTTTAGATGGTGCTGGTTTTATCGTTAAAGACCCTACACCAGCAGGTCCTGTAGCAAATCCATTCTTAGAAAAATATACATTTGATACATTTGTACAAGGAAAATCAAATGCTTATGCATTTGCTGCTGCAAAATCTGTTGCTGCAAATCCTGGTGGTGCTTACAATCCATTATTTATCTATTCTGGAGTTGGATTAGGAAAGACTCACTTGTTACATGCAATTGGTAATTATATGGTTAAATCTTCTAAATTACGTATTTTATACGTAAATTCAGAAACAATGATTAACGATATTATTTCCAACATGACAAATAAACCATCTAACCAAGAAAGCAATGCATTTAGAGAGAAATATCGTAACTGCGATGTATTAATGGTTGATGATATTCAGTTCTTAAGTGGAAAAACAGCCACACAAGAAGCATTCTTCTTTATCTTCAATGATTTATATCAACAAAATAAACAAATTATTTTGACATCAGATAAAGCACCAAAAGATATTCCAACACTTGAAGAAAGATTAAAGACTCGTTTTGCAAGTGGTTTAACAGTAGATATTCAAATTCCAGATTTAGAGACAAGAGTTGCAATTTTACGTAGTAAAGCTGCCCAACAAGAGTTCAATTTATCTGATGAAGTTGCATTCTTTATTGCAGAAAATTCAACAACTAACGTTCGTGAAATGGAAGGCTTATTAAATAAGATAATATTCTTCTCTTCACTAACAAATCATACAATCGATACACAAACATTGGCACAAGAGGCTTTACAAGATTCTCTTAATGATAAGAAAGAAGTTATAGATGCAACAGATATTGTAAATACAGTTGCACAATACTATAAGGTTTCTGTTCAAGACTTATTTGGACCAAAGAGATTAAAACAAATTGTTGAACCAAGAATGATAGCCATTTATTTAATAAATGAATTGTTATCTATGCCTCTAGCTGCAATTGGAAGTATGTTTGGAAACAGAGATCATACCACTATCATGCATGCAAGGGATAAGATATCTGACGATATCAGAACAAACACCAAGATAAAGATCGTGGTAGCAGATATAAAGAATATGCTCTTAAAGAGATAAAAAAATAGTGCCCTATCAAAGGGCACTAACTTTATATAAAGTTAAGTATTATAATTTTCTTTCGTATTTAAGGATTTGAATTAAAGCATAGATTCTTTCAAGATCATCTGGTGTGTAATAATCTATAGCAATTCTTCCTTTTTGTTCGTTTCCAGTGATTTTAACCTTAGTAGCAAAAAGGCTCTTCATTTCTGCAACCATATTCTTGAGCTCAATGCTTAACTCCTTTTTGTCTCTTGGACCACCTTTATTAGCTTTTCTTGTGAAGTATAACTTAACTCTTTCTTCAACATCTCTTACAGAGAGTTTTTCAGATATAATTTGTTTTGCTAGAACTAATTGATATTCTGGATCATCTATAGGAATGATTGTTCTTGCATGTCCAGGAGATAATTGATTAGTCTTTACAAGCTCTATAATCTCATCTGGGAGTTGTAATAGACGGAGTGTATTTGTGACATATGGACGAGATTTACCTAATTTTACAGCAATATCTTCTTGCTTAAGGCCATGAGATTTCATCAATTCTCTCATACCAAAAGCAGCTTCAATAGCATTAAGGTCTTCTCTATGTAGGTTTTCAATAAGTGATATTTCTTGGATTTGTTCATCATCAAAGTCTTTTATAATTGCTGGAACAGTCTTTAAACCTGCTCTAGAAGAAGCACGGAATCTTCTTTCACCAGCTACGATTAAATATCTTCCATCAAGCTTTGGAGCCAATAACAATGGTTGTAAAACACCATATGTTTTAATAGACTCAGCCATTTCATTTAATGAATCTTCATCAAATATTTGTCTTGGTTGGTTTGGGTTCCTGTCTATTAAAGTAATATCAACTTCGTTTGTTTGAGTATTTGGAACAATAACCTCAACGTTTGTTTCGTTGTCGTCGAAAAGAGCACTTAAACCTCTATTTCCTAATCCACCTTTTGTTGCCATGATGTCATCTCCTAAAAGTAATGTAAAATCACATAAAATAAAGATAGCACATTTGCGCGTGAAACACAATAGTTTCACAACCAATTTTTAAAATATTTTTAATATAGAGAAATCGGCTTTTTATTAGGATATTTATTGCGTTTAACAATAAAAAATATAGCACAAGATTAAAATGTTTATTGTTGCAATATAAAGAGTTTATATTATCAAAATTGCATAATAAAATATTGATATTGTGAAAATAACAAAAATATTGTTATAAAGGTTTCTTCTTAATTTGGCTATAATTTCTTGGATATTTATCTGGTGTTTCGCCTATCTTTTTAATGATTATTAAGCATCTGTTATCTTCATTTGGAAGAGTTAAGGTAACGACATTATCTAATTCGCAATTGAGTTCTTTAAATGCTTTCTTACAATCTGATAGTTCATCTTGGGTTGCCTTATAGGCAATGAAAATGCCACCAATATTTAAAATTGGAACGGCTAATTCCATTAAAATTGGCAATGCTGCAACTGCTCTAGCAACGATGCAATCATACTTGTTATCCTTAGGCATCTCCTCTGCTCTAATGCTCATTGCTTTGATGTTAGGAACATTTAATTCCTTTGCACAACGATTAACAAAGTTGATTTTCTTTTCGGTCGAGTCGATTGCTTCAACTGTTACATCTGGTCTAATGATTGCAATTGGCATGGATGGGAAACCAGCACCTGTTCCAATGTCTAATAATTTTGCATTTTTAGGAATATAAGGAACACCAACCAAACTATCTATAATGTGTTTGATTGTAAAATCTGGTTCAGATGTTATGTTGGTAAGGTTAAATTTCTCGTTTGTTTCAATTACCATATTCTCAAATAGACGCAACTTCTCTATTTGATCATCCTTAGCAACGATTTTTTTCTCGTTTATAAAAGATTTAAGTAAAACAACCTGTAATCCCATAGCAAAAATATATTAACATAAAATTTGATTACAATGCAATTGTAAGAGGAGAGTTGTTTATGCTAAAATATTGAGAAGGAGATTTTGTATGAAAATAGGAATTATTACTGCTTTGGCAGAAGAAACATTACCAATACACGAAAAACTTGGAAACCTTACTCAAGCTAGTGTAATAGCCGGAGTGAGTGTTTATGAGATACAAACGAGTAAAGATACAATTTACCTTGCATGTAGCGGTACAGGCGAAATTAGAGCCGCACAAGCAACGCAATTGCTTATAGACATATTTGACATCGATGTGATATTAAATTTTGGTTTTGTTGGCGCTTTATCTCCATCTTTAAATATAGGAGACCTAGTAATCGTTGAAAAAGCCGTTCATAGCGCATTTGATCTTCGTTATATAGACGGAACAGGATTAGGCCAATATGACAGAAGAGACGGATTATACTTCTATTTTGATCAAAATCTTTTAAATTATGTTAGAAACGTTTTACCTGTTACTACTAAAGTAGTAACCATATCTAGTGAAGATGCTTTCATAGCTTCCAAAGAGAAGAAAGAAGAACGCAGAAAGTTATTCGGAGCAGATATTTGTGATATGGAATCCATAGGAATTGCTCTTGTGTGCGAAAGAAATGAAATTCCAGCATTTTGTATGAAGATTGTATCGGATAATGCAGATGCAGAAGCAACACAGGACTTTAAAATCACTCTACAAAATGGATTGACCAAATATGAACAATATATTCCAGCTATTATTGAAGCAATAGACGGATTCGGCATCAGAAAAGGTTTACCACCAGTTAAAAGATAACATTTAAATTATATTTATATAATTTAACTTATTAAAATGTTTAATGGCTCTATTACTAGGGCCATTTTAAACGGTTCTGAGCATGGCACATTATGCCTGTAATACAAATAAATCATAAGAATTAACGAAGAACTTTGTCGAGAAACGGTTCAAAAAAATCGCTAGAAAAACGCTGTAAAACGACGAGAAAACGATAGAATACTGTATAGCGAAATTATAGGCATTTTCTTGTAAAATTCTTTTATGTTCCACGTGGAACAATGCCGTCTCTCCGTGTAGTTTCATGTGAAACAAACGCCGTCAAAAGTATCTGAAAAGTCCACTATTTAGTGCATTTTTGGTAACGATATACAGAGATTTAGGAATGTTAAAATTTGTTTTTTCTGGGCGGAAACAGTGATTTTATAGGAAAAATACCGCTATTTCTCACTTTTGTGGATAAAAGAAAAATTTTCTAGAAATTTGTAGAGTTATCAACAATTTTTTGCTGAGTATTTTTCTAAGTTTTTTCTAGGTATTTTACTTCCCTAGATAATTTTTTCTAGCAATAAGTTTCCGTGGTTTTCTAGAAAGATAATAACAAAACTGGCAAAAAGACGAGGAATTCTTCATATTTTTGGATGATTCGGTATATAAAAAGTTAGGTAAATATTTTTTATATAAGCATTTTGCTTATATAAAGTGTTAATAAGTGCGGTTAAATTGTGGATAATTTGCTTTAAAAAATTTATTTTTTAACAATTTTGGTTGACACACACGCACGTGTACGTGTACAATTATTAAATAAATAAAATTTAATAATTTTCAAAAAAATGATAATTTGTCTAGGAGGATAAGATGAGCAAAAAAGACAAGCAAACTGAAGAAGAAGTCGTCAAGCAATCCGAAGAAATAATAGTTGACGATGAAAACACTTTAGACAATGCAGATTATTCGCAATATGAAGGTGGTGCAGATCCACTTGCTGTATCTAGTGAACAACTCTCTGAAGAATTTGAAGAAGTTCAACATTCCTACGATGCTGGCGATATTCAGGTCTTAGAGGGCCTAGAACCTGTCAGAAAGCGTCCTGGCATGTATATTGGTTCTACCGATACAAGAGGATTGCATCATTTAGTAACAGAGGTTGTAGACAATTCCATTGACGAAGCTTTAGCAGGATATTGTACTCATATTAAGGTTGAAATTCTTTCAACAGGTGCAGTTCGTGTTGAAGATAATGGTAGAGGTATTCCAACAGGTATTATTGATAAAGAAGGAAAATCAGCTGTAGAAGTTGTTTTAACAAAACTCCATGCTGGTGGTAAATTCGGTAGTGGCGGATATAAAATATCCGGTGGTTTACACGGCGTTGGTGTTAGCTGTGTTAACGCATTAAGCGAATGGATGGAAGCAACAGTTAAACAAAATGGAAAAATCCATTTTATACGTTTCAAACGTGGTGTTGCTGAAAAGCCTTTAGAAGTTATTGGAAAGTGCGATGAAAATGATACTGGAACAATAATTGAATTCTATCCAGATAGCGAAATCTTCGAAACTCTTGTATTTAACTATGATACAATGAAGTCTAGATTAAGAGAATTAGCATATCTTAATAAAGGATTAACAATTGAAATCGCAGATTTAAGAGTTCAACCAGAGAAGAGAGAAGTATTCCATTATGAAGGTGGAATCATTTCTTTCGTAGAAAGCTTAAATCAAAACAAGACACCATTATTTGAAAATGTAATTTACTACAATGCTCGTTACGTAGACAGTGAAATAGAAATAGCAATGCAATACAATGACAGTTATTCGGAGACTGTCCTTGCTTTTGCAAACAATATTAATACAGAAGAAGGTGGAACTCACGTAGATGGTTTCAAGGCTGCATTAGGCAAGATAATCAATGATTATGGCAGAAAGGCAGGAATTATCAAGGAATCAGATAAGCTTACTGGAGATGACGTTAGAGAAGGTTTAACAGCAGTTCTTTCAGTTAAGATTGCAGAGCCACAATTCGAAGGGCAAACAAAGACCAAACTTGGTAACAGTACAATGCGTGCAGCGGTTTCTAAGTGCGTTTCTGAAGGTTTTGGAACATATCTCGAGGAACATCCTAAAGAAGCCCGTGAGCTCATTTTAAAGACTATTTCAGCCAAGAACGCAAGAGAAGCAGCAAGAGCTGCAAGAGAAGCAACAAGAAGAAAAGGCGCATTAGAAAATACAACATTGCCAGGAAAACTTGCAGACTGTACAGATAAAGATCCAGCACATTGCGAGATATATCTTGTTGAGGGTGATTCTGCAGGAGGTACAGCTAAAGAAGGTAGAGACCGTAGATTCCAAGCAATCTTACCTCTAAGAGGTAAAATCCTCAATGTTGAGAAGGTAAGACTTGCTAGAGTTCTTGAAAGTGATGTTATTAAACAAATGATAGTTTCATTTGGATGTGGTATTAATGCAGATTATGATGAGTCTAAGTTAAGATATGACAGAATCATTTGTATGACCGATGCTGATGTAGACGGTTCACACATTAGAATTCTTTTATTAACATTCTTCTTCAGATACATGAAGCCATTAATTGAAAATGGACATGTATATATTGCACAACCACCACTTTATAAAGTTACCAAAGGTAAAACTGAAAAATATTGCTATTCAGATGATGAATTAAATGCATATTTGGATGAAATTGGACGTAAGCAAGGATATGAAATCCAAAGATACAAAGGTCTTGGTGAAATGGACAAAGAACAACTTTGGGAAACAACAATGGATCCAGCAAGACGTACCATGTTGAAGGTAACAATGGAAGATGCAATCAGCGCAGACCAAACATTTACTCTTTTAATGGGTGAAGTTCCAGAATTAAGACGTCAATTCATTGAAGAGAATGCAGATCTTATTAAAGATTTGGATATTTAATGGGAGGATAAGAAAATGGCAGACAAGAATAAATCAATGGAATATGTAGAAGATTTACAAAAAAGTATCGTTAAGCCAGTTGAGATAGAAGGGGAGCTTAAAAAGTCATTCATAGCTTATGCTATGGCTGTTAACGTTTCTCGTGCAATTCCTGATGTAAGAGACGGTTTAAAACCAGTTCATCGTAGAATTTTATATTCCATGAGCGAACTTGGATTAACAAGCGATAAACCATTCAGAAAGTGTGCTACTATCGTTGGTGATGTGTTAGGTAAATACCATCCACATGGTGATAGTTCAGTTTATGATGCATTAGTTCGTTTAGGACAAGACTTCTCAATTCGTTGCCCACTTATTGATGGACACGGAAACTTCGGTTCTATAGACGGTGACCCACCAGCGGCTTATCGTTATACAGAGGCAAGACTTAGCAAAATTGCTAACGAAATGATAAGAGATATAGATAAGAAGACAGTAGACTTCTATCCAAACTTTGATGACACACGTGAACAACCTGTTGTAATTCCATCTAGATTCCCTAACGTTTTAGTTAATGGTTCAGATGGTATTGCTGTTGGTATGGCAACTTCCATTCCACCACACAATCTTGGTGAAGTTATAGATGGATGCGTAGCATTATTGAAAGATCCAACATTGGAAGCAGATGATTTAATGCAATATATCCCAGCTCCAGACTTCCCAACAGGTGCATATGTAATGGGACTTGGAAATATTAGAGAGGCATACAGAACAGGTAAGGGTAGTGCAATCTTAAGAGCACGTGCTGAAATCGAAGAATTACAAAATGGTAAGAGTCGTATTGTTATTACTGAAATCCCATATCAAGTTAACAAAGCAGAGTTAATTAAGACTATCGCAGATCAAGTTAAAGATAAGAAGATAGAAGGTATTTCAGATGTACAAGAAGAATCAGATAGAACAGGTCTTCGTATCGTTGTAGAAACAAAGAAAGATGCTAATGCACAAGTTGTATTAAATACTCTTTACAAGCAAACATATCTACAAACTTCATTCAGTATGATTTTATTGGTTCTTGTAGATGGCAAACCAAAGGTTTGCAACCTTAAAGAAATCCTCGAAAAATATATTGAATTCCAATATGAAGTTATTAGAAGACGTACACAATTTGACTTGGATAAAGCATCCGAAAGAGCACACATCTTAGAAGGTTTAGCAATAGCTATTCAAAATATTGATGAAGTTGTAGAACTCTTAAAGAAATCTAAAGATAGAGACGAAGGTATTCAAAAATTAATGGATACATTTGCTTTGGATCAAGTTCAAGCAACAGCAGTTATTGAGATGAGACTCCAAAGATTAACAGGATTGGAACTCGCAAAGATTCAAGATGAATTAACTCAAAAGCATGAAGAAATCAAGAACTATACAGCAATACTTGGTTCCAAAGATATGCAAAGAGATATCATCATTGAAGAAATGCTTGAAATTAAAGACAAATACAATACACCAAGACGTTCTGAAATCAGCTACGACTTTGATGGTGGCATAGACAATGAAGACTTAATTCCACGTAAGGATATCGTAGTATCCTTAACACACGAAGGATATATCAAGAGACAAGATGTTAACGAATATCAATCTCAACATAGAGGTGGCTTAGGTATTACTGCACATAAGGCAAAAGAAGATGACTTTATTGAAAAAATCTTCACATGTAATACTCACCAACCACTTATGTTCTTCACAAACTTTGGTAGAGTATTCCAACTCAAAGGTTATGAAATTCCAGAGGCTGCAAGAACTGCAAGAGGTAGAGCAGTTGTAAATATTTTACAACTGGACCCAGGCGAAAAGGTTCAAGCATTCTTACCTTCTCCAGAGGAGAAAGAAGGATATTTCTTAATGCTCGCAACTAAGAACGGTTTAATTAAGAAGACCCCACTTGAAGAATTTGCATCCATTAAGAGAAACGGTAAGAGAGCTATCACATTCGTAGATGACGATCAACTCGTAGAAGCCGTTATAACGAACGGTAACAACGAATTGATAATTGCATCGAGCGAAGGCTTCTGCATTCATTTCAATGAGAATACAATACGTCCAATGGGCAGAACAGCACAAGGTGTTAAGAGTATGAGAGTTCCAGATGGCGAACATATTGTTGATATGTGTGTTGTACAAGAAGACAGTGAATTATTAACAATCTCTGCAAACGGATTCGGAAAGAGAAGCCCAATCGCAGATTACCCATTACAAGGTAGAAATGGTAAGGGTGTTAAAGCTGGTAACTTCTCAGCAGATACTGGTTCATTGGTTGCCCTCAAGGTTATCCCAGCAGATACAGATGTTATGATGATTGCAGATAATGGAATCATTATCAGAGTAGATGCGAACGAGATTAGCAGAATCGGACGTGCAACAAAAGGTGTCAAAGTTATGAGACTTAAAGACGAAACAAAGATTGTTTCAATAGCCCTCACACCACATGTTGAATATGTCGAAGAAGAAGCCACGGAAGAAGGCGAAACTGAAGGTGAAGCAACAGAGGCTCAAGATGCACAACAAACAGATGATACAAACGAATAATATAGATTAAATATCTGTTTTGTGAAAATAAACAAAAAAAATAAACGGAAAAATTAGGAGTGTATTTATGGAAAAAACATGGTTTAGAGAGATGACAGTATTCCAAATTTGGCCACGTTCTTTCAAGGACGGAAACGGAGATGGAATAGGTGATTTAAAGGGTATCTTATCCAAGTTGGATTACATCAAAAGCTTAGGCGCAGACGCTATTTGGTTCTCACCTTTGTATGTATCTCCACAAGCAGACTATGGTTATGATATTGCAGATTATTACAACATTAATCCAGAGTATGGAACTTTGGATGAATTCAAGGAAGTATTAGCTGGTGCACATGAAAGAGGCATCAAGGTTATTATGGACTTAGTTATCAACCATACATCAGATCAATGTGAATGGTTCAAGAAATCTGCAGCAGGAGACCCACAATATAAGGATTATTATATTTGGAGACCAGGTAAGGGCAAAGATGGTAAGAAGTTCCCAAATAACTGGATGGCAACATTCCCAGGAGATGGTTGGACATACAATGAACAAAGAGGCGAATACTATTTACACTTATTCGCAGTTGAACAACCAGATCTAAACCATGACAATCCAGCAGTTAGAGAAGAAGTTAAGAAGATTATGAGATATTGGTTAGATATGGGTGTAGACGGATTCAGAGAAGACGTTATCACTATGATATCCAAGAGAGAAGGTCTTCCAAACGGAGTTTGGCTTCCTGCAATGAGAGGTATGGAACACTATATGCAAGGACCAAACCTTAAGAAGTATCTAACAGAATACAGACAAGTAACAAAAGACTATGACTGTATGCAAGTTGGTGAAGCTCCAATGATGACTCCTAAGAAAGCTTTATTATATGTTTCAGACGGAGAAGACAAAGTCTTAGATATGATGTTTGGATTCCAACACATGGAAGCAGACTGCTTATTCATTAGCTGGATTCATACAGGATTCAATCTTAGAAAGCTCAAGAAAGTTTATAACAATTGGCAAACAATGTTATATAACAAAGGATGGAATGCAAACTATATTGAAAACCATGACCAACCAAGAAATATTTCTAGATATGGAAGCGAAAAGTATAGAGTTGAAAGTGGAAAAGCATTGGCAACAATGTATTCGTTCCTTTCAGGAACGCAATATATCTACCAAGGCCAAGAAATTGGTATGGTAGACTATCCATTCAAATCTTGGGATGACTTTGTAGATGTATCTACATTCTCAACAAAGAAGTTAATTGAGAAGTTAGGTTTCAGTGATAAAAAGATATTCAAGATGGCAAAATATGCAGCAAGAGATAATGCACGTACACCAGTTCAATGGAGTGCAGAAGCAAATGCAGGATTTACAACTCCAGACGCAAAGCCATGGTATTTAATTAACCCTAACTATACAGAAGTTAACGTAGAAGCAGCAGAGAAAGATCCTAACTCATTGTTACATTACTATAGAAAAGTTATAGCTTTGAGAAAGCAATATAAAGATGCTGCAATTTATGGCGAATTCAAACTTTATCTAAAGGGAGACAAACAATTGTTTGTCTATGACAAGATAGGCGAAGAAAACAAGCTCACAGTAGTTATTAACTTATCTGAAAAAGAAGTTAACTCAAGCAAGGTAAAGAAGTTTATCCCAGAGGGTGCAGAAGAAATACTTGCAAACTATGAAGGAATGGGAGATAAACTCCGTCCATACGAAACACACGTATACTTAACCAAGAAATAAAATTGGAGAAAATATGGAACTAGGCGTAGTAGGATTGCCAAATGTAGGTAAATCAACACTATTTAATGCAATTACTAAAGCTGGAATAGCAGCAGAAAACTATCCTTTTTGTACAATAGAACCAAATAAGGGCGTTGTTCCTGTTCCAGATGAAAGATTAGATAAACTTGCAGCACTTTATAACTCAAAGAAGATTACACCAACAATGTTAACATTCGTAGATATTGCTGGTTTGGTAAAAGGTGCAAGCAGAGGTGAAGGATTAGGTAATAAATTCTTATCTCATATTAGAGAAACAGATGCTATTGTTCATGTTGTAAGATGCTTTGACGACGAGAACATTACTCACGTAGATGGAACAGTATCTCCAAAGAGAGATATTGAAACTATTAACTATGAGTTAATATTTGCAGATCTTGAAACAATAGACAAGAGAATGGGCAAGGCAGAATCTCTTGCAAAAGCAGATAAAAACAAGATAGCAGATGTAGAACTTCTTAAGGCATTAAAGAAACATTTGGAAGATGGTAATCCAATAAGAACTTTTGAAGCAGATGAAGAGCAAAAGGCATTTATAGATGAAAACTTTTTCTTAACAAGTAAACCTGTTATATATGTTGCAAACGTAGATGAAAACTCATTAGATGGCAATGCATATACAAAGGAAGTAGAAGAAATAGCTAAAGCAGAAGGTTCTGAAGCAATTATTCTTTGTGCAAAACTTGAAGAAGAATTAGCACAAATGGACGATGCAGATAGAGAACTATTTGCAGCAGATTATAATCTTACAGAAAGTGGCTTAGATAAACTTGTAAAAGCTTCTTATAAGCTTTTAGGATTGATAAGTTATCTTACAGCAGGTGAAAAAGAAACAAGAGCTTGGACTATTGTTAAGGGTACAAAAGCACCACAAGCAGCAGGAAAGATTCATACAGACTTCGAAAAAGGATTTATCCGTGCAGAAATAGTAGACTATGATGTATTGCTAGAATGTGGTTCATTTAATGCTGCAAAAGAAAAAGGAAAAGTAAGAAGTGAAGGCAAAGACTATGTCATGCAAGAAAATGATGTAGTTTTATTTAGATTCAATGTTTGAGGATTAGTTATGTACGAGAAAGAACTAGGAAGCGCACTATTAGCTAAAACAGGCATAGATGTAGAGTCTATGTTTGAGAAACCAAAGGATCCAAAGATGGGAGATTTGGCTCTACCTTGTTTTAGACTTGCTAAAACCATGCACAAAGCACCACAACTCATAGCCGAAGAACTAGCACCAATTATTAAGGAAGAAGCGTTTGTAAGCGATGTAGAGGTCGTAAATGGGTATGTGAATATAAGATTCGACAGACAAGAGATGGCAAGAATAGCTCTTTCTAATTTAAACAACGAAAACATAGCTATATCTGATGAAGGTAATGGTAAAACCATTACAATAGACTATTCCTCAGTTAATATTGCAAAGCCATTCCATATTGGACATTTATCTACAACAGTAATAGGTGGCGCATTATATAGAATATTCACACACCTAGGATATAAGGTTGTTGGTATTAACCACTTAGGAGATTGGGGCACACAATTTGGTAAGCTCATTGTTGCAACAAAGAAGTGGAGTTCATTAGAAGAAGTATCTGAAAAGGGTGTTGAATTCCTTAATGGACTATATGTTAAATTCCACCAAGTAGCAAAAGAAGAACCATCTTTAGAGGATGAAGCAAGGGCTGAATTTAAGAAGATTGAAGATGGAGACAAAGAGGCAACCAAGTACTATGAAGTCTTCAAAAAGATAACATTAGATGAGGTTGGAAAGATATATGATACCCTCAAAATTAAGTTTGATAGCTACAATGGAGAGGCTTTCTATAATGATAAAATGGAGGCCTGTTTAGACATCCTAAGAGAGAAGAATTTACTCGTTCAATCTGATGGTGCATGGGTTGTAGATCTTGAAAAATATGGTATGCCACCATGCCTTTTAATCAAAGCAGATGGTGCAACCTTATATGCCACAAGAGATATTGCAGCAGCATATTATAGAGCCAAAACATACGACTTTTACAAGAACCTTTACGTCGTTGCATATCAGCAGAATCTACACTTTAAACAGCTATTTAAGGTACTTGAACTAATGGGTTTTGCAAAATACGCAGATTGCGAACATATTGCATTTGGAATGGTTTCTCTCGAAGATGGAGCCATGTCGACAAGAGAAGGAAGGGTGGTTTGGTTAAAGGATGTATTGAACCAATCCGTTGAAAAAGCAAAAGAAATCATTAACGAGAAAAATCCTAATCTTGAAGACAAGGACAAGATAGCTCAAAGCGTTGGAATTGGTGCAGTTGTGTTCTCAGCTTTATACAACCAAAGAATAAAAGACATCACATTCTCATTGGATAAGGTTCTTAACTTTGATGGAGAGACAGCACCATACATTCAATATGCCTATGCAAGATGTAAGTCCATTATTAGAAAGGCAGGAAATATAAATACATCCAATATAGACTTTGCTTGTTTAACAGATGATGAGACATATGCAATAGTAAAAGACATCCTTTCATTCAAGGAAGCAGTACAAACTGCAGCAAGATTAAGAGAACCTTGTGTTGTATCTAGACACATTATGACAATAGTCTCAGACTTCAATCGTTTCTATATAGACCATAGAATCGTAGATCAAGAAGAAAAGATTAAGAATGCAAGACTAGCTCTCGTTTCAATTACAGCAAATGTTATTAAGGAAGGACTAACTCTTCTCGGAATTGATGCTCCAGAGGTAATGTAAAACAGTCCAAAAACACAATACAATGTGGTATAACACCTCGCCATGCCTATATCTTCGCATGGCTTTTTTATTAAAATTTTTTCGTTTGACTAAAAATAGTAGTACATTTATAATAATTGAACGTGTATAAAATTACACGCATATATACGATAATAAGAAGCCCTCGTGGCAATTCATAAAGGAGATAGAGAAAATGTACCAAGGAATTACTTACAAACCACACAACAGAAAGAACCAAGGCGTTCATGGTTTTAGAGCACGTATGAAGACTAAGAGTGGAAGAAACGTTCTCAAGCGTCGTAGAGCAAAAGGCAGAAAGAACCTCACAATCTAATAGCAAACAACAAGTGTAGATGGAAAGACGTTTCAGATTAAAGAAAGAAGGGACGTTTAAGTACGTATTTAACAAGGGAATGAGATTTCCTGCCAAAGATTTTGTTTTGATAACAGCACCATCTAAAGAGGGTTTGAAAATAGGATTTTCAGTATCCAAGAAATGTGGAAAAGCTGTAGTAAGAAATAAAATCAAAAGAAGATTGAGAGTTATCGTTACAGAATTGATTCCAGATCTTAGTAAAGAGTACTTTTATGTTATCGTCACAAAGCAGTCTATAGCTGAGCGTTCATTCCAAGAATTGGAAGAAGAAGTGAAATCGGTTTTCGAGAATGCAAAAAAACAAAGTAAAGTTTAGTTATCGTAATCCATTTCTAGCGATGATATTGTTTTACAAGCGTCACCTTTCACCTTATATCGGAAGATGTCCAAGTACACCTACATGTTCAATGTATGCTTATGATGCAATAAAACGTTGGGGAGTAATAGTGGGAATAGCATTAGGAACACTAAGAATACTCCGCTGTAATCCGTTTAGAGAAGGGTCTTTTGATCCGGTTCGAGAAAATTATAAAGGAAAAATTAAATGGCTCGTTTAGATTATAGACATAAAACATTTCTAAAGATTTGGCTTTTAGCGATAGTTATCGTATTGTCATTGATTTTGTTGACTGCCTGTAATAGTAATAGTGGAACATATGATTTAAGCAATGTTGAGAATGTAGACCAAATCACATCCTCAGCATCTTCATCATTAACTGGATTCATCCGTAAAGCATTAATAGGTCTTAATGACAAGGTTGGCAACTTCGGATGGACAGTTGTAGTTTTCACAGTAATTTTGAGACTTATACTTTCACCATTAGACATTTGGCAAAAGATAGTTGCAAGAAAGAATGCTAAAGCTATGCAAAGAATGAAGCCACAACTTGAAGCTTTGCAAGCAAAATATGGTGATGACAAGCAACGTCTTCAAATGGAGCAACAACAATTATATAAGAAAGAGCACTATTCAATGCTTGGCGCATGTTTGCCAACAATTATTACATTGGTAGTTTTCTTCTTAGTCTTTGCTGGATTTAGAGATATGGTTGGATACCAATTTGCTAAAGATTATCAAACAAGCAGAGACACATACTATGAAGAGTACAATGCTTCTCTTAAAGAGAAGTATGACGAATTAGGTGTTGCTTATACTATTGTTGAAGATGGCGTTGTTAAAGCAAATGCAGACCAAGATTTAGTAAAAATCTCTCAAGCAGATGCTTATGCAGTAGATAATGCTCAAACAGCAGTAAAAGATCAATATAATTCAGACAGTGCACGTTCTATGAGAGGATGGATTTATATTAAGAAAGCAGATAAGTACTTGATTAATAACATATTCGTCCAAGACGGTTGGAAGACTTCAGTTCCAGAATACACATTTATTACTGGACAAAGTGGATTTGCAACAGCACGTGTCGTTGGATTCACAGCAGATGAATACAATAAAATAATGGCCAAAGTTATTGGCACAGGTGGATGGGGAAAGAACGGAAAGTGGAATGGTTTATTAATCCTTCCTATCCTTTCAATAGTAGTTGGTTTCTTCTCACAAAGACTTGCTCAAAAGGCACAAGGTCAACCACCAGCTCAAACCGCAGGTTCTAACCAAGGCACAATGAAGATGATGCAATACTTTATGCCTATCATGATAGGTGTATTTGCTCTCTTATATTCTGGTGCCTTTACTATATATATGTTCGTAAGTTCGTTAATGGCAATTTTATTCCAGTTAACATTCAACATTATAGGATATTTAATAGATCTTAAGAGGGGAGAGGCTGCACCAATAAGCTTTAAGTCAAAGAAAAAAGACTAAGATAAGGGTATAGCTTATGACAAAAACAACAACAGTTCAAGCTTCTACAGTTGAAGAAGCAACAGCATTAGCTCTTGAACAACTTAAAATAACCAAAGAAAAAGCAAAAATAGAAGTTCTTTCTAATGGTGGATTATTTGATCAAGCCGAAGTTAGAGTAACAGTTGAAGACCAAGCTCTTGAGCTTGTTACTGAATTTGCTAATGGTATTCTAGAGAGAATGAGATTAAACCTTAAGGCAAATATTACAGAGAAAGGCAATGATATTTCCGTAATTATAGAAGGAAAGGATAGCGCATCCGTTATAGGATTTAGAGGAGAGGTCTTAGATTCTTTCCAATATATCCTTTTAAGTTACCTCAACCAAAACAATTATGATTACAAGAAATTGTCTATAGACTGTGAAGGATACAGAGCAAGAAGAGAAAAGACATTATCTCAACTTGCACTTAAGATGGCAGACAAAGCCTATGCGATGGGAAGAGAAGTAGAGTTCGAACCTATGAACCCATTTGAAAGACGTGTTATCCACACAGCATTACAAGACAGTACGCTTGTAAAAACAGAAAGCGAAGGTGAAGAACCAAACAGATATGTTGTTCTCATTCCTCAAACAGAAATAACAGGCCCAAGATTCAAAGCAAGAGGCGAAGAACATCAACACCATGATAAAAAGAACAACCAAAACAGAAATCGTAACAATAGAAGAAACGATTCAGACAAAGAAGTAGCAGATGGCAAAGTATTTAGAGGTACATTCACAGATATAGAACCAGCGGCTCCTTCAAATAATGGTGCTCCTAAGTTTAAGAGCTTCGGACAAAAGAGATTCTAAGATGAAAACAATAGTTGCAATTTCTTCTCCAGTTGGAGCAGGTGGTATAGGTATAGTTCGTATGTCTGGAGATGATGTTGTCTCCATTGCTAGTAAAGTTTTCCAAACAAAAAACAATATTAATTATGATGTTTATCCAATGATGATGCATTTTGGCACCTTCATTGGTTTAGACTTTAAAGACAAAGGATATTTAGTATATTTTCCAAAGGAAAAAGCATTTACTGGTGAGCCAACTGTAGAGTTCTATCTACATGGCGGTGTAAGAATTATGAAAGGAGCCGTAGATCGCATCATAAAAGAAGGTGCAAGAATGGCTCAACCTGGCGAGTTTACTAAGAGAGCTTATGTAAACGGAAGAATGACTTTATCAGATGCAGAAGGTGTATCTGAGATGATTACATCTCAAAGTGCAGCAGGACTAAGAGCAGCATATCGTCTCATGACAGGCATGGTTGGCAAGAAGATAGATGAGATATCCTCTCGCTTAACAGACCTTATCTCTGCATTAGAAGCATCTTTGGATTATCCAGAGGAAATGGAAGACGAAGTTCTCCCAGCAATTAGAACAGAAGTGCCAGCAATTTCTCAGAGTGTAAAAGATTTAATTTCTTCCGCAAGAAGTGGAAGAATGGCAAGAGATGGAATACTTGTTGCTATAGCAGGACACGTTAATGCAGGCAAGAGCTCACTTCTTAATGCATTATTAGGACAAGATAGAGCAATAGTTACAGATATTCCTGGAACAACTAGAGACACTATAGAGGCAAGTCTTGAAGTAGATGGAGTTCTTGTAAATTTAGTAGACACAGCAGGGATTAGAGAAACAAATGAAAAGGTAGAAGGTATTGGAGTAGAGAGAGCAAAACAAACAATAGAGAATGCAGACTTAGTTCTTTATGTTATAGACTCTACAGACAACACTTCGTTCCCAGAGCTTGAAAAGCTCTTAAAAGATAAAAAGGTATTCCGTATTTATAATAAGATGGATTCTCCACAATGCTTAGAAGTTCCAGAAGCAGAGGATAATGTATTCCACATTTCTGCTAAGACAGGAGAAGGAATAATACCACTTAAACATGCAATAGTTTCTTTATATACAGAAGGACTTGTAGATGGTGGTGAAATTATTACATCCCAAAGACATTTAGATGCATTAAAGAGAACAGAAGAAAATTTAGAATCTGCTCTTAATAATATTAATTCAACAATAGATTGCATACTCGTAGACCTCAGAAACGCACTAGAGTGTTTAGGAGAAATAAACGGAAAGAGTGCTACAGAAGATGTAGTAGATGGAATATTCAAGAATTTCTGTGTAGGCAAATAAAATGAAAGAAAGATATGATGTCATAGTAGTAGGCGCAGGACATGCAGGAGTGGAAGCTGCTCTAGCAAGTGCAAGAATGGGAGCAGATACGCTCCTTATTTGTTTGGATTTGCGTGCAGTATCTTGGATGGCATGTAACCCAGCTATTGGTGGCACAGCCAAGGGACAAATCGTTAGAGAGATAGATGCTCTTGGTGGAGAAATGGGTATTGCAGCAGATAAGACCTTAATACAAATAAAGACCTTAAATACATCTAAAGGCCCAGCAGTATTTTCTCTACGCAGCCAACAAGACAAGATAGACTACCATGATGTTATGTTACAGACACTACAAGACCAACAGGGCTTAGATATTCTAGAGGATGAGTGTACATCCATTATTGTAAATAATGGGCAAATAGAAGGTGTAGAGACGCTTAAGGGACATAAGGTTAAATGTAAGGCAGCAGTCCTTGGAACAGGTGTATATCTTAACGCAAGAATTATTACTGGTTCTTATGTTAAAGAAAGTGGACCAACCGGTTTTGCAAGAGCTACTCATTTAACACAATCTTTAATAGATAATGGTTTGCCAATTAGAAGATTTAAAACTGGAACTCCAGCAAGAATATATAGAGATAGCATAGATTTTGATGAAACCGAACCACAATGGGGAGACCCAATGAACAGATTCTCCTTCTTATCTAAAGTGGAAACTTTTGAACAAGAGCCATGTTATTTAACATATACAAATGAGAAAACACACGAGATTATTCGCGCTAATATTTCAAGATCTCCATTATATAATGGAAGTATTCACGGAATAGGTCCAAGATATTGCCCATCTATTGAAGATAAGGTTATGAGATTTGCGGATAAAAGCAGACATCAAATCTTTATAGAACCAGAGGGAAGAAACAGCGAAGAAATGTATATACAAGGAATGAGCTCATCTCTTCCACATGATGTACAAGAGGCAATGTACAGAACTCTTCCAGGACTTAGACATTGTGTGTTTGCTAAATATGCTTATGCAATTGAATATGACTGCATAGACTCATTATCATTATTCCCAACACTTGAAGCAAAAGATATTAAAGGATTATTCCTTGCAGGACAATTAAATGGTTCTAGTGGTTACGAAGAAGCAGCAGGACAAGGCTTAATTGCTGGTATAAATGCTGTATTAGGAATACAAGGGAAGGAACAAGTTATTCTAGGAAGAGACTTGGCTTATATTGGTGTATTAATAGATGATTTAGTAACCAAAGGTACTAACGAGCCTTACAGAATGATGACCGCTAGGGCAGAGCATAGAATAAAACTTAGACAAGATGACGCAGATTTCAGATTAACCGAATTAGGATATAAGATAGGTCTTGCATCTCAATATAGATATGAAACAATGCTAGCAAGAAAAGCAGAAGTGGATAAGATTAAAGAATATGCAAAGGCTACAACAATTAAACAAGAAGATGTAAAACAATTGTTTGAAGAAAAGGGTTATGCAGATCCATGTAGGGGAATAAGACTTGAAGATTTAATTAAGAGAACAGAGTTCGAATCTAAGGAATTATATAAGTTGGTATCCTTTGACGCTTCTCCAGCATCTTTATTCACCGCATTTGAAGATATAAGATACGAAGGATATCTTAAAAAACAAGAACAAGTTATTGAGGAACATAGAAAATTAGAGTCAAAACTTCTACCAAATGATATTAATTATATGGATATAGAAGGATTAAGAATTGAAGCTAGACAAAAACTTAACAAGATTAAACCACTTAATTTAGGACAAGCATCTAGAATCTCTGGCGTATCTCCAGCAGATATAGCTGTATTGATTGTTTATCTCAAAAAAGCAGATTAAGAGAAACTCTCTATAAAAGTAAAAAACACCAGGAGATCAACTCGACTGGCATCTTTTACTTATGATAAGGGGGAAAAATTATGAGGTATGGATGAAATGAATCATCTAACTTCGCTCACATATTACAACTTTATTATTTAATTGTCAACGGCTTTTTGTAAACTTTTTGAGTACTTTTTCACAATATCGGCAAAATTCTTTACAAAACTATTAAAAAATCTTTGCAAAAATGTGGCTTTTTGTAGATATTTTTAGCAAATACTGCAAATTTGCAATTTCAAAAAATATGAAAATGTAAAAAAGTATTCTAATTGTGTCAATAGAACGAATAATAAAATATTTTCGGTATTCTAAAATTTTTGCGACAAAAATTATAAAAAGTGTTTATAAATTTGATAGATAGATAAATACCTGATTTGAAGCAATTGCGCCGTCTGAAGTAGCTGTAACTATCTGTCTTAAGTCTTTTTGTCTTATATCTCCAGCTGCAAAAACACCTTCTATATTAGTTTTTAGTGTTCTTTCGTCTGTGATGATATATCCATTCTCATCCTTTTCTACATCAAATAGAGAAGAGGAAGGTACTTGTCCAACTGCAACAAATAATCCATCTACAGGAATAGTAGTTGCTTCATTATTTATTTTATTGTATATAGAGATACTCTCTAGTTTCTCGTTTGCATTAAGAGCAACTACTTGGGAATTCCATATTGGTTCAACAGAGGAAGATAATAGTTTTTCTGCCATTGTTCCTTTTGCTCTTAATTGATCTCTTCTATGAATTAGGTACACTTTCTTTGCAAATTTAAGCAAATACATAGCATCTTCTACGGCTGTATCTCCACCACCAACTACTGCAACAGTTTTACCTTTATAGAAACCGCCATCACATGTTGCACAGTAGCTAATACCTTTACCTAAAAGTTTATCTTCGTTTTCTAATCCTAGTTTACGAGAGTGTGCACCGGATGCGATTATTACAGTTTTGGCTTCGATTTTGTCATTAAAAGAGGTCTCACAAACCTTAATTGAGCCGTTTAGAATTACGTTTTTTATTTGGTCATAAACAAAAGTAACGCCGAATTTTTGGCATTGGTTTATCATATTTTGAGTAAGAGCAAATCCAGCAATTGAATCTATTCCAGGATAGTTTTGAATATCTGGAGTAATAGATGCTTGGCCACCTGGGGCATTGTTTTCAACAATAACTGTGCTCAATCCTGCTCTTGCAGAATATATTCCAGCTGTCAATCCTGCTGGTCCTGCTCCAAAAATTAATACATCGTAAATCATAAAACACCTCGCCTTATTCTACATAGAATTATGTGAAAAAACAACAGCAAACAGCTTAATATACACGCTTAATTTTTCTTTACAAATCTTATGTGAATAAATATAATAGCAAAGTATAGCTTATAATTTTTGTATATGCGTACACGAAAAAACAGGAAGTGAAAAGTATGGAAAACATAGAAATCTCAAAGATTTTAACACAAGGCGAGCAATTTGAAGGCAAGTCTATAGTAGTTGCTGGTTGGGTTCGTACAGCAAGAGATTCAAAGAACATGGCTTTTATAGCATTAAATGATGGATCTTCTTTAACCCATTTGCAATTAGTTATAGACAAGAACACTTATACAGGTGAATTAGCTAAGTTCTTAAAGGTTGGTGTTTCACTCACAGCTACAGGTATTGTTGTTAAAGCTTTGAATAATAATGGCTATGAATTAAACGTAACAGGTCTCGAATTATTAGGAGATTGCCCACAAGATTACCCACTTCAAAAGAAGTACCACACAATGGAATTCTTACGTACAATTCCTCATTTCAGAGTTCGTACAAATACATTCAATGCAATGTTAAGAGTAAGAAGTAAGCTTGCTTTTGCAATTCACCAATTCTTCCAAGAGAATGATTACACATACGTACACACACCAATTATCACTGGATCAGACTGTGAAGGTGCTGGTGAAATATTCCATGTAACAACAAGAGATTACAATTCTGCAAAAGAATGTAAGAGTGAAGAGGAATATATTGCTGGAGATTTCTTTAAGAGAACAGCTGGTCTAACAGTTTCTGGACAATTAGAAGGTGAAGTTGCTGCTCTTGCTCTAGGCAAGATTTACACATTCGGACCAACATTCAGAGCCGAAATGAGCTACACACCAAGACATGCAGCAGAGTTCTGGCAAATTGAACCAGAAGTTGCATTTGCTAAATTGCCAGACATTATTAAGATAGCCGAAGCAATGATCAAATACATCACAAAGAAAGTTTTGGAACAATGTGGTCCAGAGTTAGATTTCTTTGAAAAGAACTTCGAACAAGGATTAAAAGCAAAGCTTCAAAACGTTGTAGATAGTGAATTCAAAGTATTAGATTATTCAGATGCTATTGAAATTTTAAAGAAAGTGCCAGAAGGTACATTTGAATTCCCGGTTGAATGGGGTTTAGATTTACAAAGTGAGCACGAGAGATATATCACAGAAAAGGTATTCCAAAAACCTGTATTCGTAACAAACTATCCAAAGGATATTAAAGCATTCTATATGAAGCAAAATCCAGACGGAAAGACAGTTGCAGCAACAGATTTACTTGTTCCAGGTATTGGAGAAATTATTGGATGTAGCGAAAGAGAAGCAGACTATGACAAACTCTTAGATGCAATTCAAAAGCGTGGAATGAAAGAAAGTGACTATAAGTTCTACTTAGATCTTAGAAAATACGGTTCGGTACCACACTCTGGATTCGGTCTTGGATTTGAAAGAATGCTCATGTATGTAACTGGTATCCAAAACATCCGCGATGTACAACTCTATGCAAGAACAACTGGCGACTTAATGATGTAATAGGTGAGAATATGTGGAACTTAATTACTCCAACTGGCTATAAACCTAGAATGTCTGTTAGAGAAACAGAGAAAGCAATAAAATTCGTAAAAGACACTTTTCAACATCAATTCGTAAAGAGTTTTGGTTTTGAACGTCTTTCTGCACCACTTTTTGTTAAATCTAAAACTGGTGTTAACGATGACCTTTCTGGAACAGAAAGAGCAGTTCGTTTTGATGTTAAAGAACAAGGCGTAGATGTTGAAATAGTACACTCTTTAGCAAAGTGGAAGAGATTAGCTCTTCATAAATATGGTTTCTCCCTTGGCGAAGGTATTTACACAGATATGAACGCAATTAGACGTGACGATAACTGTGACAACTACCATTCAATTTATGTAGACCAATGGGACTGGGAAATGGTTATAGATAAGAAACAAAGAAATGTAGATTTCTTAAAGATGATTGTATCTCGTATTGTTGCCACAATATGTGAAACATTAGAAGAAACCAAGAAGCAATTCCCAGTTATAGACCTAAAGCTCAACAGAGACGTATTCTTCATTACATCTCAAGAGTTACTGGATATGTATCCAGACAAGAGCGCAAAAGAAAGAGAGAATCTTATTTCAAAGAAATATGGCACAGTATTTATCATGAACATTGGTGCACCGCTTAGTGATGGCAAACCACATGATTTACGTGCTCCAGACTACGATGATTGGTCTTTGAACGGAGATATATTCTTCTGGGATGAGATCCTTCAAAGTGGTATAGAACTTTCTTCTATGGGCATAAGAGTAGATGCAGATTCTTTAGTTAAACAACTAAAGATGGCAAATGCAGAAGACAGATTACAGCATAAATATCATCAAGGAATAGTAAATGGTGAATTACCATTAACAATTGGTGGAGGAATTGGCCAAAGCAGACTTTGTATGTTGTTGTTACAAAAAGCTCATATTGGAGAAGTACAAGTTTCATTATGGCCAGATGAAATGAGAGAAAAATGTAAAGCAGCAAATATAGTGTTGCTATAAAGAAGGGAATAGATATGTATTACAGAACACATAACTGTGGAGAACTCCGTGAGGAGAACGTTGGACAAGAAGTACGAATTTCTGGTTGGTTAAGTTCAATCAGAGACTTAGGTGCTGTAGTTTTCGGTGTAGTTAGAGACTATTATGGTTATACACAAATAGTTGCAGACACAGACGAAATGAAAGATATACTACGTAACATTCCAAGAGAATCTACAATTTGCGTAGATGGTAAGGTTATTTTAAGATCCAGCCCTAACAAAGATATGCCAACAGGTATGATAGAAGTTGAACCAAGCAAGATTGAAGTGCTTGGACGTTGCTATGAGCAATTACCATTTGAGGTATCAACATCTACATCATCTAGAGAAGACACAAGATTAAAATATCGTTTCTTGGATTTAAGAAATCCAGAAGTTAAAAAGAAGATAGTTTTAAGAGCAAATGTTGTTGCTTCTTTAAGAAGAAGAATGACAGAAAGAGGATTCTTAGAAATCACAACACCTATCTTAACATCATCTTCACCAGAAGGTGCAAGAGACTTCATAGTTCCATCTAGATTACATCCAGGCACATTCTATGCACTTCCTCAAGCACCACAACAATATAAGCAATTGCTTATGGTTTCTGGATTTGACAAATATTTCCAAATCGCACCATGTTTCAGAGACGAAGATCCAAGAGCAGATAGAAGTCCTGGTGAGTTCTACCAATTAGACTGCGAAATGTGTTTCGCAACACAAGAAGATGTATTAAAGGAAATGGAAGCAGTTATTCCACAAACCTTTGAAGAATTCTCCAACTGCGAAGTAGACAAACCACCATTCGTACGTATTCCATATTTAACAGCAATGAAAGAATATGGTTCAGACAAACCAGACTTAAGAAACCCACTTCGTATTAAAGAAATAACAGATATCCTTAAGGATAAAGGACCAATGTTTGAAGGTAAGTTCATTCAAGCAGTTGTTGTAAAAGACTTTAAGGAAACAAGAAAATATATCGATGCATTAACAGAAAGAGCAAAGGTTAATGGCGCAAGCAATATGTATTGGTTCAAGATGGACGAAACTGGAGCACTTGTTGGTGGTGTTGCTAAATTTGCAGCCCCATACACAGATGCATTAGTAGAGAAGTTAGGTCTTGAAAAGAACACATTCGTTGCAGTACTTGCTGAAAGCAATTTAATCAATTCTCAAAAGCAAGCAGGCTTTGTAAGAAACTGTTTAGGCGCAGACCTTGGACTAAACGAACAAAACGTATTCCGTTTCTGCTGGATAGTAGACTTCCCAATGTACGAATATGATGACGAGGGAGTTCTTACATTCTGTCATAACCCATTCTCTATGCCACAAGGTGGCTTAGAAGCTCTTGAAAACAAAGATCCATTAGAAATCCTTGCAGACCAATATGACTTAGTTGTAAACGGCGTAGAGCTTGCTAGTGGTGCAGTTAGAAACCATGAGCCTTCTATTATGGAAAAAGCATTTGCAATAGTTGGATATGGCAAAGATGTAATAGAGCAAAAGTTTAGTGCATTATATAATGCATTTAAGTTTGGTGCACCTCCACACGCAGGTGTTGCTCCTGGGGTAGATAGAATAGTAATGTTACTTTTAGATGAACCATCTATTAGAGAAGTTATCGTATTCCCAATGGATAGAAATGCAAGAGACTTATTAATGGGAGCACCAACAACAGTAACAGACAAACAATTGAAGGAAGTTCATATTAAATTGGACTTGCCTGAAGAAGATAAATAAATAACCAATTCAAAAGAATTGTCAGGGAGAAGGATATGAAAAAGAAACTTCTTATAGTAGTAGCATTAGTTGCATTAGTTATCATCTCAGCTCTCACACTCACAGCTTGTAACAAGTTCAAGTGGGACAAGATAGATGGTGGAAATGCATCAGCAGCATCCATTTCAAATGGTGGATATGTTGTAGAACAAGGTGATTACGTTTACTTTGTAAACGGATATGTAGGATCTGTAGACTCCAATGATTGGGGCAAAGCATACAAGCAATCTATTATGCGTTGCAAGAAGAATGCAGATGGTACATATGATAACAGCACAGCAGTTGTAGTAGTACCAAAGAGCATTTACTATGATAACCAAAAAGCAGGTTTTGCAATCTTTGGAAACTTCATTTATTATGCAACACCAAACCTTGAAAAAGATAAGTCTGGAACAGCATCTACAACACATACAGATTTCATGCGTACATCTTTAGATGGAACAATAACACAACGTATTGCAACATTAAATTCAAGAAGCAATGACTTTATCTTTACACCAACAAGAATCTTGTATTATACAAGCAATACAATCAATTATATTGATTTCTCTAAGATGAGCACAAAGAAGAGCACAAACAATGGAAAGGGTGCAACATCTGGAGTTCTCGCAGAGAATGTTTCTTCATACTTCTGGGGTTATGATGCAGAATATACAGTAGGACAAGGTGAGTCTGTAGCAGACTATGTATTCTATACACAAACATTAACAAACTCATACGAAAAGTATAATGAATTAAAAGCAATCCGTTATGACGGATGCAATGGCACAACACTTGCAACAGTTATTACATATTTAACAGCAGATGAAATCGCAAACGGATATACAAACTATCCAGAAAAGGTTTTCACATTCTCTCTTAAGAATGTAAAAATTGAAAGCGACAACCAAGCAACACTTTATTACACAAAGTCTGTACAACTTGGGACATCTTCTGCAACAGTTGTTGGCACATTTGAAAACAAGTTTGTTTTAGGAACAGGATTTATTGCTGCAGCAGAAAAACAACTTTCAACACAAGATATCTCAGAAGTTATTGGAATTAGCTATGACAAAGGTGCATTAATTGCTTCAGATAGCAAGTATTACTATGCAGATGGCACAGATACAAAGCTTGCAATTAACAAGAGTGCAACAGTTCTCACAACATTAGAAATCAACAACAATACATATGTATACTATCTCGATTCAGATAAGGAAAAGATTTATCGTGTTGGAATTACTGCACAAGATAACGAAACAGTTATAGCAGAAGACTGTTTTGCAGATGTATCTTATGACATCGATTTCGTAGGAAGCAAAGTATTTTACTTTGGAGAAGATGAATACTCATACATTCACTATGTAGACTTAAGCAAATATGCTGGCGAAGAAGTTAAAGCAACTCTCTTAGGAAAGTTCAATAGTGAAGACCAAGCAAAATACGACGAAGACAATAAAGAAGATTAATTAACATTAGACATGCCAGGGAGTAAAATCTCTGGCATATTTATATACTATGGATACGATTTTAATTAGTGGTGGTTCAAGAGGAATAGGTGCAGCCGTTGCCAGAGAAGCAATAGGTAAATATAATGTTGCTATTTTGTACAAGAATAGCAAGGACAAAGCACTTTCACTTTGTGAAGAATTATCTAAGAAGGGAGCAATTGAAGCTTTCTATTGTGATGTTTCTTCATATGAATCAGTCAGGGAAGCAGTATCCCTAGTACTTAAAAGATTTGGGGAAATAGACAAACTCTGTTGTGCAGCAGGGATTTCTCAGACAAAATTATTTATAGATCTCACAGCAGAAGATTGGAAGAATACATTTGGAACAAATGTAGATGGAACATTCTATCTCACAAAAGAAGTTGTAAACGGTATGCTACAAAGAAAGAGCGGAAGTATAGTCTATGTATCTTCCATTTGGGGAGAAGAAGGTGCAAGTATGGAAAGTGCATATTCTTCAAGTAAAGCTGCAATAATTGGTCTTGCTAAATCCCTTGCAAAAGAACTTGCTCCGAACGGAATTAGAGTTAATGTAGTAACACCTGGCGCAATAGACACAGATATGATGAAAGAATATTCAAAAGAAGATATAGAAGAAGTAGTTTCATCTATTCCACTAGGCAGATTAGGAGACCCTAAAGAAGTTGCCGAATCCATCATTTTCTTACTTGAAGCATCCTATATTACAGGTTGCGTTTTGCCAGTGAATGGTGGCGGAATTAATTAAAAATTTTTTATCTAAATATTTTTAACCGCACAATAAAAACATCAAAAAAACCGATTAGAATAGTGATATCTTGATAAGTTTCTAACTTATCCACATCCGCTTTTCAAAAATATATTTTATTGACTTTATTTATAAATAAAGATTATAATTAAAACACTAAAATTTAGTACACAATTCCTAAAGGAGGAAAGTTTATGAAGAAATTTGATATCAAATGGTTATTGATTTTGGTATTAGTTGTTATTCTTGCTTTCGGTCTTGTTGCATGTAACAAGGGCGGTAAGACAAATAACAATGATGACACTCCTGATGATACACCAGGTGGTGACACACCAGTCAAACCAACAAACAAAGCAACTCCACAACAATTCTTCGCTGAATTATGGACAGCATCTAAGTCTTTAGGCGCTACAGTTGTAGATCCAACAAGAGACAAGATTAAGATTTCCGTAGCAGGCGACATGGAATTCACAAGTGATAAAGTTGCTGCAGGTTCAACAGACATCGGTCTTGAAGCAGGAATCATCGTTGACCTTAAGGCAATGAATGCAGCTACACCAACTCTCGGTGACACAGCATTAAAGATTAAGTTCTTCGACAATTCAGTAGCAGCTAAGACAAACTGGCTCACACTTTGGTATTTCTTTAGTGAAAATAATAAGCTTTATTTCCAAGTACAAGATGAATATTTCGAACTCGCATTTGATGCATATTGGAACGATCAATTCACAACATTACTTGGAGACCTTGCAAAGAACTGGGAAATCGGCAGTGCATTAAATAACGTTACAGCATACAACACAATTCTTGACGTTATCAACGGTATTGCAAGATCCGGAGGCTCTGACTGGTCATTAGATAAGCTCATCATTGGTGAAACAGTTAACGGTAGAACAACAAGTTTACTCGGATTATTTGGATTAAACCTCACAGACTTACTTGAAAACGATCTCGTTAAGTCAGTTCTTAAGATCGACACATCAAAGGGTGTTGCATCTCTCGGTGATATTCTCCAAACAGCAGCAAACATCGTTCTTAACAAAGATAAGGTTACAAAAGAGACAAAAGATGGTATTACATACTACACAGCAAATGGTCTCGGAACAGCAAAGGGTATTCTTAACGGAATGGTTGATTACCTCTTATCAAGCTATGACTTAGCATTATCATTCGGAACAGATGGAACCAAGTTCCATGGATTCACAATCGCAGTAAATGGTATTGCAAAAGACAACAAGAACACAAGCTTAAAGATTAACCTCACAGAAATGGCTATTGATGTTGAAACAAGAGATGCAAAAGTTGCTCTTGGTCAATCAACAAATACATTCAAGAGTAATGTTGAATTCAACGTTGCAGGTGAAATGAATCTTGAAAACGACACAGTTGTTATTAATCCAAACAACCAAGCAATTGGATTTGGAACATATGCAATTAAGTTCAACGGTTCTGTAGATTTAGTTGGTGCAAAAGCAGAAAACAAGACAGCTGCAGAATTACAAATCATTGATGGAAAACTTACAACTGGAACAGCAATGCTCACAGCAACATATAAGAACAACACATTATCTATCAAAGTTGATGCAACAAATGCTACAGCAAAGAAGATCATGATTGCTGGATTACCATCACTTGCAGATGCTATTAAGAAAGCAGCAACAGGTAAAGATGCAGAAGTTCCATTCAAACTCTTTGCAGATATGGCAGATGACGTAATGTCAAAAGCATTATCTGGTGCAGGAACACAAGCAGACCCATATGTTGTAAAAGAAGACTTCAAGGGTATTGAAATTACTGGTGTAGACATTAAAGTTCTCGCAAAAGGTGCATTCTATGCAATCTTCCAAAATACAGCAACAAAGATTGATGCAGAAAAGAACGTTGGCGCAGTTGCAGAACTTGAAACATACAAAGGTGATGTTTACAAGCTCGGAACAAAGTATTACAAAGATTCACAATATGCATGGTCACTCAACATCCTCAATGTTGTAAATGCTGTAATCAATGCAATTTCTTATAATGCAACAACATCTAACTACACATTCGGTGTATCTAACATCTATGACTTATTATCTGGCCTCTTTAAAGATGGTGCAGTACAAGCATACAAGGATGCAGACTTAAAGCAAGCTGATACAAAGACACCAGTTGAAAAGCCAGCAGATGTAACAGAAATGATGGCATTATTTATGTGCACAAATGATGGATTACTTAAGGAATTAACCAACCATGGTATTCTTCCACTCTACAAAGATGGAATCACAACTAAGTACATCTCATCTTCATACAGCCCAGAACAAGCTGCAGCAGAAGGATATTACTATGTATCTGGCAAGATGATTTCTAAGGCAGACGCTATTGCAATCTGGAACTACATTTGTGGTAACGGAACAACAAAGCTTAACATCTTAGGAAACGGTGGTGCATATACATACTACAACTTCGAAGGTCACGATAAGGCTCCAGAAAAGGATACAGAAGCTGGATTCTTAGCAAACAGCCTCATTCAATGGTTCTTCACATTCATCCGTAGCTCATCTGTATTAACAGGTGCAGGCGATACACCAACAGCAAGAATTACTAAACTCGCTGGAGCAGGAAGCGCAATCGCAATCGACCTCAACAAGAATACAGGCAACTTCGGTGCACACATTGCTCTCAACGGCAAAGAATGCAACGGAACATTCGATTACGACTTCAAGGGAACAAATACTGCATACGCAACAACATTTGATGCTGGCTTAGGCACAGATGCTACTAAGTATACAACAGTTGCTCTCAATGAAGACTTCTACACATTATTCAATGCAGCTTATGGCTCAGGATTCGGTACAAGTGTTGAAGTAGCACATGGAAAGAACAAGTCTATTTACTATGCAGCAACAGTTGTAGCAGATGCACAAGGCAATGTAACATCTTACACATTTGATGCAGAACACAAAGTTTGTGTAATTACAAGTGCAACAGAATGTACACTTTATAGCACAGCAGGTGTTGGCGCAAAGACAACATATACATTAGCTGACGGTGTCTTAACAATCGCAGGTGTTGGTGCATTTGACGTATATGGCGATGCATTCTTACTCGCACAACCAGCATAATAGACTAAACAATTAGTTTAATCTAACTTAACAACAAAAGGGCTTAGGCAGAAATGTCTAGGCTCTTTTATTTTTGCTTTTTAATTTTAATATAGATATAATATATTTAATATAAAAATAAGCAGTATTTATTATGGATGAAGAAGTAGTACAACAAGAACCAATAGTAGAGGATAAGAAACAAACAAGCAGTATGTTTGTTGAAACTTTTGCTTCTCAATTAGAAAAGGAGCAATATAGGCTTACTTCTGAACCATCTGAGACTGCAGCAGCAAGAAGAATTAGAGATATCATTTCTTCTGTTAATAAAGACTTTAATGCTAAACTCGAGCCATTCTATGCTAGACCATTCTTAGGAAGAAGAAGTTTTATGTTCATGGCAGTTTGGCTTTTTATTTGTGATATTCTATACTTTGTTTCCTTCCAAAAGAATGTTGTTGCAGCAATAGTTTTAACACTTGTTGCAATGCTTATGTTTATGGGCGGAATGGGGATAATTTTTGCCATGTATTTGGGAGAAGATAGACTCAGTTTCTTCCTTCCAAAAAAGGCTTGTTATAACGTTGAAACAGAGTTCACAACGCCATATAAATATAGTGTAAAAAGTAATGAAAATACAGAGCCTAATAATACTATAGTATTATGTGCTAACCATGATTCACTTCCAGGAATGTATTTTGAAGATAGAGGAATATTTAAAAAATTCGCTTTGATTTATACGCCAATTTTCATGTTTATATTTATCCTTATGTGCATAATTAAAATGGGTGTTGGAAATGACACCGTTGGAAAGATAGTGGCTCTTTCTCTAATCCCAGGATTGTTGTCTATAGTGGCTATGTTTGTATTCATCGCACATTACTCTTTGTTCCCAGCACATGCAAGAGAGAATAACTGTATTTCTCCTTCCATTGCTCTAGCAGTTTTTGTAACACTATACGGACAAAGAAACTACCTCCCAGAAAACACAAGAATAGTATATGTCTCATTCGGAGGAGAAAACTCTGGTCATGGAGGCTCTAAAGCGTTTGTAGAGAGACATTTGGCTAGGGACAGAGGATTTGCCAATGCCAAGGTTATCTGCTTGGAAGAAGTAAATAGCGGCTCCATAATGGTATCTAAGGAAGATATTATTCGTAGAATAAAGTATAGTGAAGAGATAAGAGCCAAATTAGAGAAAGTTGGACAAGAAAACGGCATAGAATTAAAGGATGAAAAGATATTTGGTGCCATTCATGGACACATCGCAAATTCATTCCAAAAACAAGGAATACAAGCAATAAGCTTGTACGGAAAGGATGAATCCAAGAATAATCCTGTACCAGTTAACTCAGAGTCTATCCAAAAACTCTTCGACTTGACACTGGGTACAGTGAAAGATATCCTAAAAGAGGATAAAACTAGTTTTTAAGGGTGCGACGATAAAGTCTGCATTATTATATAAACGGTATATCTTAGTAGACGTTGTCGCAGGAATACCATAAGGGAAAAATGAAGGAAAAGAACACGGAAGGTCTTTGCGAGGGTGAAATTATAAACTCTTGGGGATCTAGTACTTCTGTATCAACAAAGGAAGCTCAAATTATAGAGGTCGTACCTCTTTGTGATTCTGAGATTTTAGCTCAAGAAATTAAAAGAGAACATCCAGTTAAATCAGCAATTAAAAAAGTACTAAAGAGATACTTTATAGATGCCTTCACAGGAATGGCACAAGGTTTATTCTGTACTTTAATTGCTGGAACTATTCTTGCTCAAATTGCTTCTTGGTGTGGAGATAATACTTTTGCTTATATTCTTAAGACAATAGCAAATCTTGCAAAGATGATGATGGGTGTTGGAATTGGTGTTGGTATTGCACATAAACTTGGTGCAAAACCTCTCGTTATTTTCACAGCAGCAGTTACAGGTTTGATTGGTGCTTGGGCAATGCAAATAACAGATGGCACCATGACAGCAGATTATTTCTCTGTAATATATGCCAAGGGCTTGCCAGGGAATCCAATAGGTTCATATGTTGTGGCTCTATTAACAATAGAGATTGCTAGATTATATGCCGGAAAGACCAAGTTAGATATAGTTTTAATCCCGCTTGGAATGCTCGTTGTTAGTGTTGCTGGCGTATATATTGCATGGCCATTCATTAAACTCATAGACCTCATTGCAAAAGTATTGGTTATAGCTATTGAAGCAGGCGCTGCAGTTAAGATTATAGTTGGCGTATTTGTTGCTATAGTAATGGGTATATTATTAACCATGCCAACATCATCGGCTGCTATTTGGGTAAGTATTGCAACATCTTCAGTCGCCATAGAGAATCCAGAAGTATTTGGAATAGCTGGTGGTGCAGCGGTAGCGGGATGTGCAGCACATATGGTTGGATTCGCAGTTGCTTCATTTAGAGAGAATAAGTGGAGCGGTCTTATCTCACAAGGTATTGGTACAAGTATGCTTCAAATTCCAAATATTATGAAGAAGCCAATTATTATGGTCCCAGAAATTGTTGCCAGCGCAGTGGCAGGTCTTGTTGCTGTATTGCTTGGATTAAGATGTAATGCAAGTGGTGGAGGTATGGGAACCAGTGGTCTTGTTGGTGTATTTGGAACAATAGATGCATCTATGGCTGTAGGACTTGAAACATGGAAATTAATCGTTGGAATAGTGTTATGTTTATTTGTTATTCCAGCAGTTGTAAGTTTTGCCGTATCTGAGATATTGCGTAATGCAGGGCTAATTAAAAAAGGAGACCAAGCACTTTCTAACTAAAATCTTGTTAAAATTAACTAATATTCAAAAATTGAATATTGACCAACTAGATTTTAAGAGATTATAATTATACTAGTATAGTATAAAAATCATTTAAACGATTTAACATATAGGAGGGAAAATCTTTATGGACAACATTACCAAAGCCAAGATTAACCTTTTTGCGGTTTTACGTAACTTGGAAGATCTTTGTGAAATGGACCCAGAAGCAAAAGAGTTGATTAAGAACGAAAACATTACAGTTGGTTTTAGCGTACCAGAAGTTGGAAAAGCAGTTTTACAATTCAAAGATGGAAAATGCACATTCATTCCAAATTCATTCAAGGCATCACTTCAATTGTGGTTCACATCTGCAGAACACTTCAACAAGTTAATAGATGGTGAAAAGACAATACCAATCTTCTGCAATGTATTTAAAGTAGGTTTCTTACTCGGCACATTCACAAAACTCGCAGATAGACTTAGTTACTATCTCCAACCAGCACCAGACAAAGCAGCAGAGTTGTTTGCAAATGAGGAATATTTCCGCATTAACACAAT